>NZ_RHJJ01000004.1:0-311842 GCF_004212225.1 Escherichia sp. E14V7 | reverse complement strand
TAAAGCGCGCAAGCTGGAACAGCAGCAGGCCAACGTAGAGCAGGAAGAACAGGTTGATCCCCGCAAAGCTGCAGTTGCCGCGGCTATCGCCCGGGTTCAGGCAAAAAAAGCCGCTCAGCAAAAGGTTGTAAACGAGGACTAAATGGTATTCAGAATAGCTAGCTCCCCTTATACCCATAATCAGCGCCAGACATCGCGCATCATGCTGCTGGTGCTGGTCGCAACCGTCCCAGGTATTGCTGCGCAACTGTGGTTTTTTGGCTGGGGTACTCTCGTTCAAATCCTGTTGGCCTCGGTCAGTGCACTCTTAGCCGAAGCCCTCGTACTCAAACTGCGCAAGCAATCTGTAGCTGCAACCTTAAAAGATAACTCAGCATTGCTAACGGGCTTATTACTGGCGGTAAGTATTCCGCCTCTTGCGCCGTGGTGGATGGTGGTACTCGGCACGGTGTTTGCCGTAATCATCGCTAAACAGCTGTATGGCGGTCTGGGGCAAAATCCGTTTAACCCGGCAATGATTGGTTATGTGGTATTACTGATCTCCTTCCCGGTACAGATGACCAGCTGGTTGCCGCCGCATGAGATTGCGGTCAACATCCCTGGATTCATTGACGCTGTACAGATCATCTTCAGCGGCCATACCGCCAGTGGTGGTGATATGAACACACTTCGCTTAGGTATCGATGGCATTAGCCAGGCGACACCGCTGGATACGTTCAAAACATCTGTACGCGCCGGTCATTCGGTTGAGCAGATTATGCAGTATCCAATCTACAGCGGTGTTCTCGCGGGCGCTGGCTGGCAATGGGTAAACCTCGCCTGGCTGGCTGGTGGTGTGTGGCTGCTATGGCAGAAAGCGATTCGTTGGCATATTCCCGTCAGTTTCTTAGTGACACTGGCCCTGTGCGCAACGCTGGGTTGGTTGTTCGCTCCCGAAACACTATCTTCACCGCAGATTCATCTGCTGTCTGGCGCGACCATGCTCGGTGCATTCTTTATTCTGACCGATCCAGTCACCGCGTCTACCACCAATCGTGGTCGTCTGCTTTTCGGTGCGCTGGCGGGATTATTAGTCTGGCTGATCCGCAGTTTTGGTGGCTATCCTGACGGCGTTGCCTTTGCTGTCCTGCTGGCGAACATCACGGTTCCTCTGATCGATTACTACACGCGTCCACGCGTATACGGCCATCGCAAAGGATAAACCATGCTGAAGACTATCCGAAAACACGGTATTACGCTGGCGCTGTTCGCCGCTGGTTCAACAGGTTTAACGGCTGCCATCAACCAGATGACCAAAGCCACGATTGCTGAACAGGCTAGCCTGCAACAAAAAGCGTTATTTGATCAGGTGTTACCAGCCGATCGCTATAACAACGAGCTGGCCCAAAGTTGCTATATAGTGACTGCGCCAGAGTTAGGAAAAGGTGAACATCGGATTTACATCGCGAAACAGGATGATAAACCGGTAGCTGCCGTTCTGGAGGCCACCGCGCCGGATGGTTATTCCGGTGCGATTCAGTTGTTGGTTGGGGCCGATTTTAACGGCACGGTACTTGGCACCCGCGTGACAGAACATCACGAAACGCCGGGACTTGGCGACAAAATCGAACTACGCCTTTCTGACTGGATCACCCATTTTGCGGGTAAACAAATCAGCGGTGCGGATGACGCTCACTGGGCGGTGAAGAAAGATGGTGGTGATTTCGACCAGTTCACCGGGGCGACCATTACGCCTCGCGCGGTGGTGAATGCGGTAAAACACGCCGGATTGTATGCCCAAACGTTGCCAGCACAACTTTCTCAACTTCCTGCCTGTGGAGAATAAACCGTGAGCGAAATTAAAGACGTTATTGTTCAGGGGTTATGGAAGAACAACTCTGCGCTGGTCCAGTTACTTGGCCTCTGTCCGCTGCTGGCGGTCACTTCCACTGCCACCAACGCACTGGGTTTAGGGCTTGCGACAACGCTGGTGTTGACTCTCACCAACCTGACCATCTCGACGCTGCGTCACTGGACGCCAGCCGAAATCCGAATCCCGATTTACGTGATGATCATCGCCTCGGTGGTCAGCGCCGTACAAATGCTGATTAACGCATACGCCTTTGGCCTGTATCAATCGTTAGGGATTTTTATTCCTCTGATTGTCACTAACTGTATCGTTGTTGGCCGTGCGGAAGCCTTCGCCGCCAAAAAAGGTCCGGCGCTCTCCGCACTTGATGGTTTTTCGATAGGCATGGGCGCAACCTGCGCCATGTTCGTACTGGGTTCACTACGCGAAATCATCGGCAACGGAACATTGTTTGACGGTGCCGATGCGCTGTTAGGTAGCTGGGCCAAAGTACTGCGGGTAGAGATCTTCCACACCGATTCTCCCTTCCTGTTAGCAATGTTACCGCCAGGCGCATTCATTGGTCTGGGGCTGATGCTGGCGGGAAAATATCTGATTGATGAAAGAATGAAAAAGCGCCGTGCTGAAGCAGCTGCTACACGCGAGTTGCCAAACGGTGAAACAGGGAATGTCTGATGAACAAAGCAAAACGACTGGAGATCCTCACTCGCCTGCGTGAGAACAACCCTCATCCTACAACCGAACTTAATTTCAGTTCGCCTTTTGAATTGCTGATTGCTGTACTGCTTTCCGCTCAGGCGACCGATGTCAGCGTCAATAAGGCGACGGCAAAGCTTTACCCGGTGGCCAATACACCTGCCGCAATGCTCGAACTGGGCGTTGATGGGGTTAAAACGTATATCAAAACCATTGGGCTATATAACAGCAAAGCAGAAAATATCATCAAAACCTGCCGTATTTTGCTCGAACAGCATAATGGCGAAGTTCCGGAAGATCGCGCTGCGCTGGAAGCCCTGCCCGGTGTAGGGCGTAAAACAGCAAACGTGGTATTGAATACTGCTTTCGGTTGGCCGACCATTGCTGTAGATACGCACATTTTCCGCGTCTGTAATCGCACCCAATTTGCACCGGGGAAAAATGTCGAACAGGTTGAAGAAAAACTACTCAAAGTGGTTCCGGCAGAATTCAAAGTCGATTGCCACCACTGGTTAATCCTCCACGGGCGTTACACCTGTATTGCCCGCAAGCCTCGCTGTGGCTCCTGCATTATTGAAGATCTTTGTGAATACAAAGAGAAAGTTGACATCTGACGAAAAGGGGTAACATCGTTATCCCATTCATAACTATTTCTCATCCTCTTATAAAACATCTTGTTAACGTCAATGATGCCGCCTCGCGGCATCATTATCAGGCAATCCGTTTGTGAATAACCAAAAATGCAGGTTAATTGTTTTTTTAATAGCGAAATTTTCTATCTATTCGTGATCAAGATCACATTGATGTCATAATGTAAAAATATTGCTCTGTTTAAGTTAAATTTGACAAGGCATTGATTCAACCAGGGCATAAACCTACAAAACATTACACTGTCTATTTTTCAGATAATGGACTATCTCACTACATAAAACACCTTACAGTAGAACATATCGCCAAATATCAGTATTCCCCCTCTTCTGGTAGTGAAAAAATCTGCCGTTACGTTTTTTGAAAAATTTAACGCTGGATAACATTTCAATGGGCCGATGATTTCTCCACGCCAGTTATATGTAACAGATTATTACAAAGGACTTGTCTGAAAGTGCAAGATAGTGAACATTACCTGCCGTTTCCCCTCCCACTATAACAATTGCGCGTATGTTTATTAGACATCACGCGAGAAAGCACCCCCGTTAATATGGGATGTAAAAAAAGAGGTAAAAGTGTCCACTGCAAACCAAAAACCAACAGAAAGCGTTAGTTTGAACGCTTTCAAACAACCGAAGGCGTTCTATCTCATCTTCTCGATCGAGTTATGGGAACGCTTTGGTTATTACGGCCTACAAGGAATTATGGCTGTTTACCTGGTTAAACAACTGGGTATGTCCGAAGCGGATTCAATCACACTTTTCTCTTCCTTTAGCGCCCTGGTTTATGGTCTTGTCGCTATTGGTGGTTGGTTAGGCGATAAAGTACTGGGTACAAAACGCGTCATTATGCTTGGCGCTATTGTGCTGGCTATTGGCTATGCGCTGGTTGCCTGGTCTGGTCACGATGCCGGTATCGTCTATATGGGTATGGCGGCAATTGCGGTCGGTAACGGCCTGTTTAAAGCCAACCCGTCTTCACTGCTGTCAACTTGCTACGAGAAAAACGATCCACGCCTGGACGGTGCATTCACCATGTACTACATGTCCGTCAACATCGGTTCATTCTTCTCTATGATTGCAACGCCGTGGTTAGCAGCCAAGTATGGCTGGAGCGTCGCATTCGCCCTTAGCGTAGTTGGTCTGTTGATCACCATCGTTAACTTCGCCTTTTGCCAACGCTGGGTTAAGCAGTACGGTTCAAAACCTGACTTCGAGCCGATCAACTACCGCAATCTGCTGTTAACCATTATTGGTGTTGTCGCGCTGATTGCTATTGCCACCTGGCTGCTGCACAACCAGGACGTTGCGCGTATGGCGCTGGGCGTTGTTGCCTTCGGTATCGTGGTTATCTTCGGTAAAGAAGCCTTTGCAATGAAAGGTGCTGCACGTCGTAAAATGATCGTTGCTTTCATCCTGATGCTTGAAGCAATCATCTTCTTCGTGCTGTACAGCCAGATGCCGACGTCTCTGAACTTCTTTGCAATCCGTAACGTTGAGCACACCATTCTGGGCCTGGCAGTAGAACCTGAACAGTATCAGGCACTGAACCCGTTCTGGATCATCATTGGTAGCCCGATTCTCGCCGCTATCTATAACAAGATGGGCGATACCCTGCCGATGCCAACCAAGTTTGCAATCGGTATGGTGATGTGCTCTGGTGCGTTCCTGATTCTGCCGCTCGGTGCGAAATTCGCGTCTGACGCTGGTATCGTGTCTGTAAGCTGGCTGGTCGCAAGCTATGGCCTGCAGAGTATCGGGGAACTGATGATCTCCGGTCTGGGTCTGGCAATGGTTGCACAACTCGTTCCGCAGCGTCTGATGGGCTTCATTATGGGTAGCTGGTTCCTGACCACTGCCGGTGCGAACCTGATTGGTGGTTATGTTGCGGGCATGATGGCTGTACCGGATAACGTAACCGATCCGCTGATGTCGCTGGAAGTATATGGCCGCGTGTTCTTACAGATTGGTGTCGCCACTGCCGTTATTGCAGTGCTGATGCTGCTGACCGCGCCGAAACTGCATCGTATGACTCAGGACGATGCTGCTGATAAAGCGGCGAAAGCTGCCGTAGCGTAAATTTCAGGGAAACTCTTTTACAAGCCGCTAACTTTTCGTTAGCGGCTTTTTTTTTGTTCAGCAACGCACTACCATACTTTAAACCACAGCCAAAAGGAGTTACCGATGAAACTGTTCTACAAACCGGGCGCCTGCTCTCTTGCTTCCCATATCATCCTGCGTGAGAGCGGAAAGGACTTTACGCTCACCAGTGTGGATTTAATGAAAAAACGTCTGGAAAACGGCGATGATTACTTTGCGATTAATCCTAAAGGGCAGGTTCCTGCTCTGCTGCTGGACGATGGCACTCTGCTCACGGAAGGCGTGGCCATTATGCAGTATCTTGCCGACAGCGTCCCCGACCGCCAGTTACTGGCTCCGGTAAACAGTATTTCTCGCTATAAAACCATCGAATGGCTGAACTATATCGCCACTGAGTTGCATAAAGGCTTTACTCCGCTGTTTCACCCGGCTACACCGGAAGAGTTCAAGCCGACTGCACGCGCACAGCTGGAGAAAAAACTGCAGTACGTTAACGATGCGCTGAAAGAGGATAACTGGATTTGCGGGCAACGTTTTACTATTGCTGACGCCTATCTGTTTACTGTACTGCGCTGGGCATATGGGGTGAAATTGAATCTGGAAGGTTTAGCGCATATTGCCGCCTATATGCAGCGTATGGCTGAACGTCCGACGGTAAAAGCCGCGCTAACAGCAGAAGGCTTGCAGTAATGGTTTATCGGCCCGCAGGATACTGTGGGCCGACAAGACACTTTTCAGAGCTTCGTCGCACTGAAGTAGTGTTCTGGTTTAGCAATACGATCCTGTGCAGCTACAACTTGCAGCTCATATTCCTGCATCGCTTTGGTGGTTACCATAATTTCGTATACCGCCGCGGTCACATGCTCCAGCGCCTGCTGCAACGTTGCGCCCTGTAGTAGTTTCACCAGCAGTAACCCGCTCGTCACATCACCAACACCTACTGGCTGACGCGTGCCAAAATCTACCAGAGGACGGTCGATATGCCATGCTTCATCGGCAGTGACCAGCAGCATTTCAAAACGTTCTGTGCTGTAACCGGCACGCGCCAGATGTTTCACCAGTACGATTTCAGGCCCCTGAGCAATAAGTTCGCGCGCAGCTTTAACCGCATCTTCGACGTTATGTACCGGATGCTCGCAGAGGATTTCCAGCTCAACCAGATTTGGCGCGATGATATCGCTGGCAGGAAGACCGTGACGCACGTGGAACTCCGCCACACCTGGCGCAACGATACAGCCTTTTTCGGGGTGTCCCATTACCGGATCGCAAAAATATTTCGCCTGCGGGTTCGCCGCTTTCACCTGACGGACAATACCGAGGATATGCTCGCCCTGCTCCGCCGAACCCAGATAGCCGCTTAATACAGCATCACAAGTGTGCAACTTATCGATGGCAGCAATGCCTTGCACAATTTCGGTTAAATGGCTGGGCGGCATAACACAGCCGGTCCATTTGCCGTATTGAGTGTGATTAGAAAATTGAACGGTGTTGAGCGGCCAGACATTTGCGCCCAGGCGGCGCATTGGAAACTCTGCCGCGCTGTTACCCGCATGACCATAGACAACGTGAGACTGGATAGCGAGAATATTTTTCATCGTGTTCCCTGTATAAAAATCAGGGGGAGTGATTTCTCACCCCCCCTTTCCACTTAATGCATTATTTCCAGCAAATCAGACAGTAATTCTTTTTGCCGCGACGAAGTAAGGTATAACGACCAAACAGACGATCTTCTTCTTTAAAGAAGTATTCTGGATCGGACTGTTTTTCACCATTAATGGTGATGGCATTAGAGGCGATAGTTTTACGCGCCTGACCACGAGAAGGTTGCAGTTCAGAATCAACCAACGCCTGCATCAGATCAGCGCCTTTTTCCATCTCTACCATCGGTACGCCGTCCTGCGCCAGTTGTTCGAAGTCCGCTTCACTCAGCGCACTCAGAGAACCGCTGAACAGGCACTCGGTAATACGTTTCGCAGCTTGCAGACCTTCTTCACCGTGAACCAGACGCGTCACCTGCTCCGCCAGCACATACTGAGCGCGCGGCGCTTTACCGCTGTTTTTGTCTTCTTCTTCGAGGGCATTGATCTCTTCAATGCTCATAAAGGTAAAGAACTTCAGGAAGCGGTAAACGTCAGCATCAGCAGTATTGATCCAGAACTGGTAGAACTTGTACGGACTGGTTTTCTTCGGATCCAGCCATACTGCACCACCTTCAGTTTTACCGAACTTAGTGCCGTCTGCTTTGGTGATCAGCGGAACGGTCAGGCCAAACACCTGGTTCTGATGCAGACGACGGGTCAGATCGATACCAGAGGTGATGTTACCCCACTGGTCAGAACCGCCGATTTGCAGCACCACACCGTACTGTTTGTTCAGGCAGGCAAAGTCATAGCCCTGCAACAGGTTGTAGGAAAACTCGGTAAACGAAATCCCCTGATCTTCACGGTTGAGACGCTGTTTAACCGCTTCTTTGTTGATCATCTGGTTAACAGAGAAGTGTTTGCCGATATCGCGCAGGAAGGTCAGCACATTCATATTGCCGAACCAGTCATAGTTGTTCGCTGCGATAGCAGAGTTTTCTCCGCAGTCGAAATCGAGGAACGGGGCAACCTGCTTGCGGATTTTGTCCACCCACTCCTGAACAGTTTCTTCAGTGTTCAGCTTACGCTCGGCAGCTTTGAAGCTCGGGTCGCCAATCAGACCCGTGGCGCCGCCTACCAGCGCAACCGGCTTGTGGCCCGCCTGCTGGAAGCGTTTCAGGCATAACAATGGAACAAGATGCCCCAAATGCAAGCTGTCAGCGGTAGGATCGAAGCCGCAATAGAGCGCGATCGGGCCTTGCGCCAGTCGCTCTGCTAACGCTTCTTCGTCCGTCACCTGGGCCACTAGCCCCCGCTCTTGCAATTGTTTAATCAAGTTACTGCTTGCCATCAAAATCTCCATGTATATAACGACTGCACCTTTGCCGGTACACGACTTTTCGCCAGATGCGAAAGAGACATAGAATAAAGTGCCGGAATCAGGAGTACCAGCGATTAAAGCAAGATTTTTGCATCTTTTCAGGGTGCGAGGCGATCGATTTTCCACACCTCGTTTTCACGCTGGTACAAAAAGCGGTCATGCAGCCGATGCTCACCGCCCTGCCAGAACTCAATCTGTTCAAGGCTGACGCGAAAACCGCCCCAAAAACTCGGCAACGGCACTTCGCCCTGCTGAAACTTCTGCTTCAATTCCAGGAATTTGCTTTCAAGGATCCCACGCGCAGAAATACGGCTGGATTGCTTCGATACCCACGCGCCAATCTGGCTATCACGCGGGCGGCTATGAAAATATTTCATCACTTCGAGAGTCGAAAGACGTTCCGCTTTACCGGTAACCATCACCTGGCGTTCCAGGGTATGCCACGGAAAAAGCAGGCTAACGCGCGGATTATTTTCGATTTGGTGTGCTTTACGGCTGCCAAGGTTGGTGTAAAACACCATCCCTTTTTCATCGTAATGTTTTAGTAAAACAATCCGCTGATAGGGTTGGCCATGTTCATCAACGGTGGCGACGACCATCGCAGTAGGATCGGCCAGTTTGGCTTCACAGGCCTGAGAAAGCCAGCGTTCAAAAAGGGTTAAAGGATCGGCGGGAAGATCGCGGCGGCGTAAACCGCCTTTAGTGTATTCGCGGCGCAGATGCGCGATTTGCTGCAATTCGTCGTTATCAGCCATGGTTTTCTTTACAAATTGTCAGTGGGTGACGCTATTGTGCGCCGCCCCTGGAAAAATCTCAACGCTGTGGATTTTGTAACTGACAGTGATTCAAGACGATGCGGTCACGTTTATAGACCGTCGCCTCATCACCTTTTGACCAGAAAACGTAGATACCGTCGGTATAACGTGCGCCAGAAGCTGAAATACCCTGTTTAAGGTGCAGCAGTTGATTATCGTAAACAAAACTAACTTCCTGACGCGGATTATTCAGTTTGACCGTCAACGGTTTTTCATCACACTGGTATTCCAGCGTATCAGTTTGCATGCGCTCAACCAGTTGATTAAACGCGCCACAGCCGGTAAGAAATAGCGGCAGACAAAGTAGTAACAGTTTTTTCATAAACATATCCCGAAGACTTTCCTGGTCCGGAGGGCAAAAACGCCCTCCTCAACTTCCAAGTGTAACGGCAGACGCAGTAAGAAAAATTCAGTTAACTCTGATATCGCGGGTTGGCAGGGAAAATAGCGCCCAGCACCGTCTCCTCGCTTGCGCCGGTAACGGAAGGTAGATTGCCGGGCAGCCCAGCCAGCGTTCGCCAGGCAAGCCATGCGAAGGCTAACGCTTCCATATCATCGCCACTAATGCCAACGGCATCGGTGGAGGTCACTTCAGTACCTGGCAGTAATGCAGCCAGACGCGCCATAAGCAGCGGATTGCGACTTCCGCCACCACATACCATCAATCGATCGCAGCCACCGCTCAACAAGACTTGTTCAGAAATGGTCACGGCGGTGAGTTCCGCCAGTGTTGCCTGAACATCTCGCGCATCCAGGCCAGGGAAATCGCGTAGATGACGCTCCAACCAGGCATAGTTAAAGTATTCGCGCCCGGTGCTTTTGGGTGCTGGCTGGGAAAAATAGGGATCGCTAAGCATTTTTTGCAGCAGCGGCAGAATAACCTTGCCCGCCCGCGCCCACTCAGCGTCTTTATCGTAAGGTTTACCGACCTGACGCCAGATCCATGCGTCCATTAGCATGTTGCCCGGTCCGGTATCGTAGCCACCTACCGGCATTCCTGGAATGAGTAGTGACAGATTGGCAATACCACCAATATTAAGCACCATTCGCCGCTCAGTTGGATGGGCCAGCAATGCGTGATGAAAAGCAGGTACCAGCGGTGCGCCCTGGCCACCTAAGGCGATATCGCGACGGCGAAAATCCCCGACGACGGTAATTCCAGTCCGCGCAACAATTTGATTGTTATCACCAATCTGTAGCGTATGTGGCGCGACGCCCATGGGTTCGTGCCAGACGGTCTGGCCATGACAACCGATAGCTACGATATCTTTCGGCTGTAAATTTTCTGCTTTTAATAGTGCATTAACGGCATCCGCAAACAAGCAGCCAAGTCGGGTATCCAGTTGACCAAACTGGGAGAGCGTAAGCTGTTGCCCCTGGCAAATATCCAGCACCGCCTGTTTGAGTGATGGGGGAATCGGCCAGCTCAAACTCGCCAGCTGCGCCACCCGGTGTTCATCGATCGTCGCCAACACAACATCGACACCATCCAGGCTAGTACCTGACATAACACCAATAAAGCGGCCTGATTTCATAGTTCATCCTTTTTCAACCTGATGTTTGCGTTCCACTCAAACACAAACCTTTCGCGAATTCCATGCATAAGAGCCGATTTTTATCGTTGGTAGTAAAAGATTATATTCACATCAATAACTAATATGAATGTTTTGTTTATACTTGGTTAACCCTACTCTAATTATGATTTAATCATGTTTTAGTGGAACATGTAATCATGGTTATACTAATGCGAATAACTTTGACCATTAGGGATGCTTGTGAGGCGTTTCATGGTAATCAGGAGATTTTTCAATGATTAAACGCGTACTGGTTGTATCAATGGTAGGTCTTTCTCTTGTTGGTTGTGTTAACAACGATACCCTATCTGGTGATGTTTATACTGCCTCTGAAGCGAAGCAAGTGCAGAATGTCAGCTACGGCACAATCGTTAACGTACGGCAGGTACAAATTCAGGGCGGTGATGATTCCAACGTCATCGGCGCAATTGGCGGTGCAGTTCTCGGTGGTTTTCTTGGTAATACCGTTGGTGGTGGTACGGGACGCTCTTTGGCTACCGCAGCAGGTGCCGTCGCGGGTGGCGTAGCCGGTCAGGGTGTACAGAGCGCAATGAACAAAACACAGGGTGTGGAGCTGGAAATTCGTAAAGATGATGGCAACACCATCATGGTGGTTCAGAAACAGGGTAATACCCATTTCTCTCCGGGACAACGTGTGGTTCTGGCCAGCAACGGCAGCCAGGTGACGGTTTCCCCGCGCTAAACAAGTTGACGTGTGGTCAGCGACCTGGCCACACGCCCCCTTTATTTCACCCTTTGGCCTGTAACTCAGTAATATTATGCTCAAGTTTTGCAATGAGCCTAATCAGTTGTTCCAGTTCCTCTGCTGAAATCCCATCCAAAATTTCCGCACGGGTCTTGTTAATAACAGCTTCCATTTCGCTAATCAGCGGCTCCGCCTTTTCCGTCAGTTTAATACGTTTGGCCCGCCGATCGCTGGGACAAGTTTGACGCGAAATTAACCCTTTTTCTTCCAGTTGGTCCAACGTACGAACCAGTGATGGCTGCTCAATGCCGATCGCTTTTGCCAGTTGAATTTGCGACTGGTCTGGAGGTAACTGATGTATATTGTGCAACGTCACCCAATGGGTTTGCGTTAACTCCAGGGGTTTCAGGCGATGGTCTATCAGAGCACGCCATATGCGCACCAACCGTGCCAGATCAGAACCTAGTGGCGATTCCAATTTCATCTCCTTATAATTAGCTTGCTAAGATATTATACGGCTTTTAGAATAGTGTGCAGCAATTGTATTGCTAAAACAAATGGATTGCTGCATTTGCTTACCGTCAGACATGCTTTTCAGAAATAGCGAGTAATTTTCTCTCACATAAACAATATTTATTAATCTAAAGCAATAAACTCAGCCTCAAAGGAATCTATTTTGTGAAGTTTATGCATAGTGCAACAGGATTGCCCCTACAAGATCTGGTGTTCGGTGCATCCGTCTACTTTCCTCCGTTTTTCAAAGCCTTCACGCTTGGATTCGTCGTATGGCTTGTCCTGCACCGCCTGCTTCGCGACTGGATCTACGCGGGCGACATCTGGCATCCCTTGTTAATGGATTTGTCGCTGTTTGCGATCTGCGTATTCTCCGCCCTGGCAATATTGATTGCGTGGTAACTATGTCAATTAAAACCATTAAGTATTTCTCAACAATAATTGTAGCAGTAGTTGCCGTTCTCGCCGGGTGGTGGCTCTGGAACTATTACATGCAGTCACCGTGGACGCGGGATGGCAAAATACGCGCGGAACAGGTCGCTATCACCCCACAAGTGTCCGGACGTATTGTTGAGATGAATATAAAAGACAACCAGTTGGTTAACGCTGGCGATATTCTGTTCACTATCGATAAAACACCCTTCCAGATTGCCGAACTGAATGCCCAGGCCCAACTGGCGAAAGCGCAATCTGATCTTGCCAGAGCCAATAATGAGGCCAATCGCCGCCGTCATCTCTCGCAAAATTTTATCTCTGCCGAAGAACTGGATACGGCAAACCTCAATGTTAAAGCGATGCAGGCCAGTGTCGATGCCGCACAAGCAACGCTGAAACAGGCACAATGGCAACTGGCACAAACGGAAATTCGCGCCCCAGTCAGCGGATGGGTCACCAACCTTACTACCCGCATCGGCGACTACGCCGACACAGGAAAACCGCTGTTTGCCCTGGTGGACAGTCACTCGTTTTACGTCATTGGTTATTTTGAAGAAACCAAATTGCGGCATATCCGCGACGGTGCGCCAGCACACATTACGCTCTATAGCGACAACAAAACGTTACAGGGTCACGTCTCCAGTATCGGTCGGGCAATTTATGATCAGAGTGTGGAAAACGATTCCAGCCTGATTCCAGACGTTAAACCTAACGTTCCCTGGGTTCGTCTCGCCCAGCGCGTCCCGGTTCGCTTTACCCTTGATAATGTTCCCGGCGATGTCACGCTGGTATCCGGCACAACCTGTAGTATCGCAGTAGGTCAGTAATGAACGCCTGGTCATGGTCTCTGCGCAATCTGCCCTGGTTTAAGGCCATGCTGGCACAATGGCGCTATGCGTTGCGCAATACCCTTGCCATGTGTCTGGCGCTGACTGTTGCTTATTATTTAAATCTGGACGAGCCCTATTGGGCGATGACGTCAGCCGCGGTAGTGAGCTTTCCGACAGTTGGCGGTGTTATCAGCAAAAGCCTGGGGCGCATCGCTGGCAGTTTGCTGGGGGCTATCGCGGCGCTAATCCTTGCCGGGCATACTCTCAACGAGCCGTGGTTCTTCCTGTTGAGCATGTCGGCATGGCTTGGTTTTTGTACCTGGGCCTGCGCGCATTTCACGAATAACGTGGCCTATGCGTTTCAACTGGCGGGTTACACAGCCGCGATTATCGCCTTCCCGATGGTCAATATCACTGAAGCAAGCCAGTTGTGGGACATCGCCCAGGCGCGCGTTTGCGAAGTGATCGTCGGTATTCTCTGCGGTGGGATGATGATGATGATTCTGCCGAGCACTTCCGATGCCACTGCCCTTTTAACCGCATTGAAAAACATGCACGCCCGTTTACTGGAACATGCCAGTTTACTCTGGCAGCCTGAAACAACCGATGCCATTCGTACCGCACATGAAGGGGTGATTGGGCAGATACTGACCATGAATTTGCTGCGAATTCAGGCGTTCTGGAGCCACTATCGCTTCCGCCAGCAAAACGCGCGCCTCAATGCGTTACTCCACCAGCAATTACGCATGACCAGCGTCATTTCGAGCTTGCGGCGTATGTTGCTCAACTGGCCATCACCCCCTGGTGCTATACGGGAAATTCTTGAACAGTTGCTAACGGCCCTCGCCAGCAGGCAAACGGATTTTTACACCGTCGCACGCATTATTGCCCCGCTACGCCCGACGAACTCAGCTGACTACCGGCACGTCGCCTTCTGGCAGCGACTACGTTATTTTTGCCGCCTTTATCTGCAAAGTAGTCAGGAATTACATCGTCTGCAAAGCGGCGCAGATGATCAAACCAGACGCCCTCGCGCGTCCGGGCTGGCACGTCATACCGATAATGCAGAAGCCATGTGGAGCGGGCTGCGGACATTTTGTACGTTGATGATGATTGGTGCGTGGAGTATTGCCTCGCAATGGGATGCCGGAGCCAATGCATTAACCCTGGCTGCAATTAGCTGCGTCCTTTACTCCGCCGTCGCAGCACCGTTTAAGTCATTGTCGCTGCTGATGCGCACGCTGGTATTGCTTTCGTTCTTTAGCTTTGTGGTTAAATTTGGCCTGATGGTCCAAATTAGCGAGCTGTGGCAATTTTTGCTGTTTCTTTTCCCCCTGCTGGCAACGATGCAGCTACTCAAAATACAATTGCCAAAACAAGCTGCATTATGGGGGCAACTGATTGTTTTTATGGGATCGTTTATCGCTGTCACTAATCCCCCGGTGTATGATTTTGCTGATTTTCTTAACGATAATCTGGCAAAAATCGTTGGTGTGGCGTTGGCGTGGTTAGCGTTCGCCATTCTGCGTCCAGGATCAGATGCTCGTAAAAGCCGTCGTCATATTCGCGCGCTGCGCCGGGATTTTGTCGATCAACTAAGCCGCCATCCAACACTGAGTGAAAGCGAATTTGAATCGCTCACTTATCATCACGTCAGTCAGTTGAGCAACAGCCAGGATGCGCTGGCGCGCCGCTGGTTATTACGTTGGGGGGTGGTGCTACTGAACTGTTCGCATGTTGTCTGGCAATTACGCGAGTGGGAGTCACGTTCTGATCCGTTATCACAAGTGCGGGATAACTGTATTTCGCTGTTGCGGGGAGTGATGAGTGAGCGTGGCGTTCAGCAAAAATCGCTGGCAGCCACACTTGAAGAATTACAGCGGATTTGCGACAGCCTTGCCCGGCATCATCAGCCTGCTGCCCGTGAGCTGGCAGCGATTGTCTGGCGACTATACTGCTCGCTTTCGCAACTTGAGCAAGCACCGCCGCAAGGTACGCTGGCCTCTTAACTACTTAATAACACCACAGGCATAGCGTTCACCGCCACCGCCCAGCGGTTTAGGCTGATCGGACATATTATCGCCGCCAACGTGGATCATCAGCGCCTTGTCTTTGATTTCATCGAGTGATTTCAGACGAGGCGCAATAACGGCATCGGTCGCCTTGCCGTCATTATTGACCACCAGCGCAGGCAGATCGCCTAAATGTCCCGCACCTTCCGGCCCTTCATGCTTGTTGGTTTTTTGTGGATCAAAATGCCCGCCTGCAGATTCCGCGGCGCTGGCTTTGCCATGTTTGGTGGCTGGCTGGCAGCTTCCTTTGGCATGAATATGGAAGCCATGTTCACCGGGGGGTAATGCTTTCAGATCGGGTGAAAACTCCAGACCTTTATCGGTTTCAGTAATAGTTATGCTACCTATTGACTGCCCAACCCCTTGCGACGTAACGAGGTTCATCTCGACTTTTTCACTGGCCGCTTGTGCGCCGGTCGCAACAACCAGCGCCAGAATAGCCAGACTAAAACGTTTCATAGGACCTCCGTTCAATGTGCATACCCGTTAAGTGTAAACCAGTGACACATATTTGAACGGCGGCTATTCCTAAAAGTGTTTATGGTACGTCGTAACCCAGTGCCGCTTTACGGATACGGAACCATTGTTGGCGGGTCATTTTCAATGCTTCCGCTTCGACAGCTGCCCGCACGCGCTCAATTTTACCGGAGCCGATAATCGGCAGCGGCTGCGATGGCAGACGCAATATCCAGGCATAAACCACCTGCTCAATTGTGGCCGCGTTTAATTCCTGGGCTATCACAGCGAGTTCATCACGCAGCGGCTGGAAAAAATCATCATTGAACAGACGTCCACCACCAAGGCACGACCACGCCATCGGACGAACACGCAGTTGTTGCAGTTGGTCGAGCGTGCCATCCAGCAGCAACGGCTGATGCACCGGGGATATTTCCACCTGATTAGTGGCAAGGGTAAATGGCAGGCGTGATTGCAACAGGGCAAATTGCGCAGGCGTGAAGTTGGAGACGCCAAAATGGCGCACTTTGCCGCTCTGATGCAGATGTTTAAACGCATCCGCCACTTCATCGGCATCCATTAACGGGTCGGGACGGTGGATTAACAGCAGATCCAGATGATCGGTCGCAAGATTAATCAGCGACTGTTCGGCGCTTTTAATAATATGGTCGCGGTCAGTGATGTAATGACCAATAACGTTTTCTTCACGTGCAGTTGTTGCGATGCCACATTTGCTGACGATTTCCATCCGTTCACGCAGATGAGGCGCCAGCTTCAGCGCCTCGCCAAACGCTGCTTCGCACTGATAGCCGCCATAAATATCAGCATGGTCCACGGTGGTAATGCCGAGATCCAGATGCTCCTCAATAAAACTAACCAACTGACGGGCAGACATATTCCAGTCCATCAGTCGCCAGTAGCCCATCACAAAACGGGAAAACTCCGGGCCTTGCGGCGCAATAGTAATACGCTGAACCATAATCGCTTCCTCTTATCAGATATGAGAGGAGTATACGCAAGATTATGCTCAAAAGAGTGATGGTTGCTCCGGTTCATCTGATGGCGTTGGTTTATTCGCGCGTAATTTACGCATCAGCCGCTGCCGACAAAGGCGCAGCACCTCTTGTTTTTCGCCATCGCTCATATTATTCCAGTTAAAACGCTCGTCCCGGCTTCGAAAACAGCCGCGACAAAACCCGCGTTCGTCAGACTGGCAAATTCCCCGGCACGGGCTCTGGACGGGAAAGAACTCTAGTTGCTCCGCCACTTCGCCCTCCTGAAATGAGATTATTACCACTATTGAAGCTGTTAATGCCCAAAGTAGCAACTTTGCTTGCACTAGACCGACTGGTCTACTACACTCCAACGCATGAACAAACACACTGAACATGATACTCGCGAACACCTCCTGGCGACGGGTGAGCAACTTTGCCTGCAACGTGGATTCACCGGGATGGGATTAAGCGAATTACTGAAGACCGCTGAAGTGCCGAAAGGATCCTTCTATCACTACTTTCGCTCTAAAGAAGCGTTTGGCGTTGCCATGCTTGAACGTCATTACGCAGCATATCACCAGCGACTAACAGAGTTACTGCAATCCGGCGAAGGTAATTACCGCGACCGCATACTGGCTTATTACCAGCAGACGCTGAACCAGTTTTGCCAACACGGAACCATCAGTGGTTGCCTGACGGTAAAACTCTCTGCCGAAGTGTGCGATCTGTCAGAAGATATGCGCAGCGCGATGGATAAAGGCGCTAGTGGCGTAATCGCCCTGCTCTCGCAGGCACTGGAAAATGGTCGTGCCAGCCACTGTTTAACCTTTTGTGGCGAACCGCTGCAACAGGCGCAAGTGCTTTACGCACTATGGCTGGGTGCGAATCTGCAGGCCAAAATTTCGCGCAATTCCGAGCCACTGGAAAACGCGCTAGCACATGTAAAAAACATTATTGCGACGCCTGCCGTTTAGTAGGCTTTTTTATCACCAGACGACCGGGAGCCTTTATGTCATCTGAAAAACTGTATTCCCCACTGAAAGTGGGCGCGATCACGGCGGCAAACCGTATTTTTATGGCACCACTAACGCGTCTGCGCAGTATTGAACCGGGTGACATCCCGACTCCGTTGATGGCGGAATACTATCGCCAACGTGCCAGTGCTGGTTTGATTATTAGCGAAGCCACGCAAATTTCTGCTCAGGCAAAAGGATATGCAGGCGCGCCTGGCATCCATAGCCCGGAGCAAATTGCCGCATGGAAAAAAATCACCGCTGGCGTTCATGCTGAAAATGGTCATATGGCCGTACAGCTGTGGCACACCGGACGCATTTCTCACGCCAGCCTGCAACCTGGCGGCCAGGCACCGGTAGCACCTTCAGCACTTAGCGCGGGAACACGTACTTCTCTGCGCGATGAAAATGGTCAGGCGATCCGTGTTGAAACATCCATGCCGCGTGCGCTTGAACTGGAAGAGATTCCGGGTATCGTCAACGATTTCCGTCAGGCCATCGCTAACGCGCGTGAAGCCGGGTTTGATCTGGTGGAGCTCCACTCTGCTCACGGTTATTTGCTGCATCAGTTCCTTTCCCCTTCTTCAAACCATCGTACCGATCAGTACGGCGGCAGCGTGGAAAATCGCGCACGCCTGGTACTGGAAGTCGTTGATGCCGGGATTGAAGAATGGGGAGCCGATCGCATTGGCATTCGCGTTTCGCCAATTGGTACTTTCCAGAATACGGATAACGGCCCGAATGAAGAAGCCGATGCGCTGTATCTGATTGAACAACTGGGCAAACGCGGCATTGCTTACCTGCATATGTCAGAACCAGACTGGGCAGGCGGCAAACCATATACCGAGGCGTTTCGCGAAAAAGTACGCGCCCGTTTCCACGGTCCGATTATCGGCGCAGGTGCATACACGGTAGAAAAAGCAGAAATGCTGATCGGTAAAGGGCTAATTGATGCGGTGGCATTTGGGCGTGACTGGATTGCGAACCCGGATCTGGTCGCCCGCTTGCAGCGCAAAGCCGAGCTTAACCCACAACGTGCTGAAAGTTTCTACGGTGGCGGCGCGGAAGGCTATACCGATTACCCGACGCTATAATCCAACATTGCGAGCGGCGTAAAGCCGCCGCTATACTAAAACAACATTTTGAATCTGTTAGCCATTTTGAGGATATAAAGATGCGTCTTCTTCATACCATGCTGCGCGTTGGCGATCTGCAACGCTCCATCGATTTTTATACCAAAGTACTGGGCATGAAACTGCTGCGTACCAGCGAAAACCCGGAATACAAATACTCACTGGCGTTTGTTGGCTACGGCCCGGAAACCGAAGAAGCGGTGCTTGAACTGACCTACAACTGGGGCGTGGATAAATACGAACTCGGCACTGCTTATGGTCACATCGCGCTTAGCGTAGATAACGCCGCTGAAGCGTGCGAAAAAATCCGTCAAAACGGGGGTAACGTCACCCGTGAAGCGGGTCCGGTCAAAGGCGGTACTACGGTTATCGCGTTTGTGGAAGATCCGGACGGTTACAAAATTGAATTAATCGAAGAGAAAGACGCCGGGCGCGGTCTGGGCAACTAATCTCCTGCCGGGCGCGAACTCATCGCGCCCGCATCTTTACTGCATCGACAAGTAATATTTGTCATAATGCGCGCTGCAATTTATCCGTATTAAGAGAATCAGATGTCCGATAACGCTCAACTTACCGGTCTGTGCGACCGTTTTCGTGGTTTTTATCCTGTTGTGATCGATGTTGAAACAGCCGGATTTAACGCCAAAACCGATGCGCTGCTTGAGATTGCCGCCATCACCCTGAAAATGGATGAACAAGGCTGGCTGATGCCGGACACCACATTACATTTCCACGTCGAACCATTTGTCGGCGCAAATTTGCAGCCAGAGGCCCTCGCCTTCAACGGCATTGACCCGAACGATCCCGATCGCGGCGCGGTCAGCGAATACGAGGCGCTGCACGAAATTTTTAAAGTTGTACGTAAAGGCATTAAAGCGAGCGGCTGTAACCGGGCCATTATGGTGGCGCACAACGCCAATTTTGATCACAGCTTTATGATGGCCGCCGCAGAACGCGCCTCACTGAAACGTAACCCATTCCACCCTTTCGCCACTTTTGACACCGCGGCACTGGCCGGGCTGGCACTCGGACAAACCGTATTATCAAAAGCCTGCCAGACCGCGGGGATGGACTTCGACAGCACCCAGGCGCACTCCGCGCTGTACGACACCGAACGCACTGCTGTGCTGTTTTGTGAAATCGTCAATCGCTGGAAACGTCTGGGAGGCTGGCCGCTGCCTGCCGCCGAAGAGGTGTAATCGAGTCGATGCCTGATGACATGCAATGATTCAGGCATCTATAGTGAGGCTATTCCACGCATCATGCATGATATTCACGGGGAATAGCGTTAATGGCAGATAATCCAGACCCTTCATCGCTCCTGCCGGACGTGTTTTCACCGGCGACCCGCGACTGGTTTCTTCGCGCCTTTAAACAGCCGACCGCTGTCCAGTCACAAACCTGGCATGTGGCGGCACGAGGCGAACATGCGCTGGTGATTGCACCGACCGGCTCCGGGAAAACGCTGGCAGCATTTCTCCACGCCCTCGATCAGCTCTTCCGCGAAGGCGGCGAAGATACCCGCGAGGCGCATAAACGTAAAACCTCACGCATCCTCTATATTTCACCGATAAAAGCCTTAGGCACCGACGTTCAGCGCAATTTGCAGATCCCGTTACAAGGCATTGCAGTGGAACGGCGGCGGCGCGGCGAAATGGAAGTCAACCTCCGCGTGGGCATCCGGACTGGCGATACGCCCGCGCAGGAACGCAGCAAACTGACCCGCAATCCGCCGGATATTCTGATAACCACGCCCGAATCACTCTATCTGATGCTGACCTCCCGCGCACGCGAGACGCTGCGCGGCGTCGAAACGGTGATTATTGATGAAGTCCACGCGGTCGCGGGAAGCAAACGCGGTGCGCATCTGGCGTTAAGCCTGGAACGGCTCGATGCGCTGCTACACACCTCAGCACAGCGAATTGGCCTTTCCGCGACTGTACGCTCAGCCAGCGATGTGGCAGCATTTCTTGGTGGCGATCGTCCGGTTACTGTTGTCAACCCGCCCGCAATGCGCCATCCGCAGATACGGATTGTCGTCCCAGTCGCCAATATGGATGATGTCTCATCGGTCGCCAGCGGCACTGGCGAAGACAGCCATGCGGGCAGAGAAGGCTCAATCTGGCCGTATATTGAAACCGGCATTCTTGATGAAGTGTTGCGCCATCGCTCGACCATCGTCTTTACAAATTCACGCGGCCTGGCGGAAAAACTGACGGCACGGCTGAATGAGCTTTACGCCGCACGATTGCAGCGCTCCCTGGCCATCGCCATAGACGCCACTCATTTCGAGTCGACCTCCGGCGCAACCTCAAACCGCGTACAAAGTAGCGACGTTTTCATTGCCCGCTCGCACCACGGTTCCGTCTCTAAAGAACAACGGGCGATAACCGAACAAGCCCTGAAATCAGGCGAATTGCGCTGTGTGGTCGCGACTTCCAGTCTCGAACTGGGGATTGATATGGGCGCGGTGGATCTGGTGATTCAGGTGGCGACGCCGCTTTCTGTCGCCAGCGGGCTACAGCGCATTGGTCGCGCCGGACATCAGGTTGGCGGTGTATCTAAAGGGCTATTTTTCCCCCGTACCCGGCGTGATTTAGTCGATTCCGCCGTCATTGTCGAGTGTATGTTTGCAGGCAGGCTGGAAAACCTGACGCCACCGCATAATCCACTCGACGTCCTTTCGCAGCAAACCGTTGCCGCCGCGGCGATGGATGAATTACAGGTAGACGAATGGTACTCCCGCGTACGCCGTGCTGCACCGTGGAAAGATCTGCCAAGACGCGTTTTTGACGCCACGCTGGATATGCTTTCCGGGCGCTATCCCTCTGGCGATTTTTCTGCTTTTCGACCAAAACTGGTCTGGAACAGGGAGACGGGGATATTGACCGCCCGACCGGGCGCTCAGCTGTTGGCTGTTACCAGCGGTGGCACCATTCCGGATCGTGGCATGTACAGTGTGTTATTACCCGAAGGTGAAGAACAGACAGGCTCGCGGCGGGTGGGCGAACTGGATGAAGAGATGGTGTATGAATCGCGAGTGAATGACATCATCACTCTCAGCGCTACCTCATGGCGGATCCAACAAATCACCCGCGATCAGGTCATTGTGACACCTGCGCCAGGTCGCTCTGCCCGACTTCCCTTCTGGCGTGGCGAAGGTAATGGACGCCCCGCTGAATTGGGGGAAATGATCGGCGATTTTCTCCATTTGCTGGCGGATGGCGCGTTCTTTTCCGGAAATATCCCGCCGTGGCTGGCAGAAGAAAATACACTCGCCAATATTCAGGGGCTGATTGACGAACAGCGTAACGCCACGGGCGTTGTCCCTGGAAGCCGCCACCTGGTTCTCGAACGCTGCCGTGATGAGATTGGCGACTGGCGCATTATTTTACACTCTCCCTATGGAAGACGAGTGCATGAACCGTGGGCGCTGGCGATTGCCGGGCGACTGCATGCGCTATGGGGCGCTGATGCCTCGGTAGTCGCCAGCGATGACGGTATTGTCGCCCGCATTCCTGACACCGATGGTAAATTGCCTGACGCCGCGGTTTTTTTGTTTGAACCAGAAAAGTTGCTGCAAATTGTCCGCGAGGCGGTGGGCAACTCGGCACTTTTCGCCGCCCGTTTTCGCGAATGCGCCGCGCGGGCATTATTAATGCCGGGCCGCACGCCGGGCCATCGCACCCCGCTCTGGCAACAACGGCTGCGTGCCAGCCAGTTACTGGAAATCGCCCAGGGTTATCCGGATTTTCCTGTCATTCTCGAAACTCTGCGTGAATGCCTGCAGGATGTGTATGACCTTCCCGCACTGGAACGTTTGATGCGTCGCCTGAACAGTGGCGAAATTCAAATTTCCGATGTCACCACCGCGACACCCTCACCTTTTGCCGCCAGTTTATTGTTCGGTTATGTGGCGGAATTTATGTATCAGAGCGACGCCCCGCTGGCAGAACGCCGGGCATCCGTACTGTCGCTGGACAGCGAGTTACTGCGCAATCTACTCGGACAGGTCGATCCGGGGGAATTACTCGACCCGCAGATCATTCGTCAGGTGGAAGAAGAGTTACAGCGGCTGGCCCCCGGCAGAAGAGCGAAAGGTGAAGAAGGTCTTTTCGACCTACTGCGCGAACTGGGGCCAATGACCGTTGAAGACCTGGCGCAACGGCATACAGGCAGCAGTGAAGAGGTTGCGTCGTATCTGGAAAATCTTCTTGCAGTAAAACGAATCTTCCCGGCGATGATTAGCGGACAGGAGCGTCTTGCCT
The DNA here is from genome assembly GCF_004212225.1 of Escherichia sp. E14V7. Classification (NCBI taxonomy): domain Bacteria; kingdom Pseudomonadati; phylum Pseudomonadota; class Gammaproteobacteria; order Enterobacterales; family Enterobacteriaceae; genus Escherichia; species Escherichia sp. E14V7. The sequence continues at coordinate 288,779 of NZ_RHJJ01000004.1, read as the reverse complement.
GTATGGACGACGCTGCTAAATTACGCGATGCTCTCGGAGTGCAACTGCCGGACTCGCTGCCTGATATTTACTTGCACCGGGTCAATTACCCGCTTCGCGATCTCTTTCTGCGCTATCTCCGGGCTCATGCTCTGGTCACGGCTGAACAACTGGCTCATGAGTTTAGCCTCGGTATTGCCATTGTCGAAGAGCAACTTCATCAATTGCGCGAACAGGGGCTGGTGATGAATTTGCAACAAGACATCTGGGTGAGCGATGAAGTTTTTCGTCGTTTGCATTTACGTTCCCTGCAGGCTGCCAGAGAAGCTACGCGTCCGGTACCCGCCATTGCCTATGCACGATTGCTGCTGGAACGTCAGGGCGTGCTCCCCGCCACCGATGGTAGCCCGGCGCTCTTTGCCTCAACATCGCCAGGCGTTTATGAAGGCGTGGATGGCGTCATGCGGGTTATCGAACAGCTTGCTGGTGTCGGTTTACCCGCCTCACTCTGGGAAAGCCAGATCCTGCCCGCCCGTGTACGCGATTACTCGCCAGAAATGCTCGATGAACTGCTGGCAACCGGTACGGTTATCTGGTCGGGGCAAAAAAAGCTCGGCGAGGATGACGGTCTGGTGGCACTGCATTTACAGGAATATGCCGCCGAATCGTATATTCCTGCAGAAAATGATCACGCGAAACGTTCAGCGCTTCAGCAAGCAATTATCGCGGTTCTGACTGACGGGGGCGCCTGGTTTGCGCAACAAATCAGCCAACGAACAGGCGAGAAAATCGGCGAGCCAGTAGATCCTTCAGCCCTGCAAGAGGCGCTTTGGGAACTGGTCTGGCAAGGCGTCATCACCTGTGATATTTGGGCACCGTTGCGCGCCCTTACCCGCAGTAGTACCAGCGCACGCCCTTCAACTCGCCGCAGTAGTCGGGCTCGTCGTGGACGTCCGGTTTATGCACCGTCAGCTATGCCGTTGGTATCTTACAACACACCAAAGCTGGCTGGACGCTGGTCGTTATTGCAGGTGGAGCCACTAAACGATACCGAAAGGATGCTGGCGCTGGCGGAAAATATGCTCGACCGCTACGGAATCATCAGCCGTCAGGCGGTGATTGCTGAAAATATTCCTGGCGGATTTCCGTCGATGCAAACGCTTTGCCGCAGTATGGAAGATTCCGGGCGAATTATGCGGGGTCGATTTGTTGAAGGTTTGGGTGGTGCACAATTTGCTGATCACCAGACCATTGACCGTCTGCGCGACCTGGCGCCCCATGCCACGCAGACGCGACAATATATGCCCGTGGCCCTTAGTGCCAACGATCCAGCCAATTTGTGGGGGAATCTGCTACCCTGGCCTGCACATCCGGCGACGCTGGTTCCGACTCGTCGGGCAGGCGCGCTGGTGGTCATTTCTGGCGGCAAATTATTGATTTATCTGGCGCAAGGTGGCAAAAAAATTCTGGTCTGGCAGGAAAAAGATGAATTATTACCACCGGAGGTTTTCCTGGCGCTAACCACCGCGTTACGGCGAGAACCACGGCTACGGTTTACGTTGACAGAAGTGAATGACCAACCGGTCCGGCAAACGCCGATGTTTACGCTGCTGCGTGAGGCGGGATTTTCAAGTTCGCCACAAGGGCTGGATTGGGGATAAAAAGCACTGACGGATGCCGGTTAGCATCCGTCAGTATTGCGAAACGGATTATTCAGCATCCGGCTCTTCAGACTTGTATTTAGCAGCAGTTTCTTTGAGCAGCTGCTGCAGTTCGCCACGCTGATACATTTCAATCACGATATCACAACCGCCTACCAGCTCGCCGTCAACCCACAGTTGCGGGAAAGTCGGCCAGTTCGCATATTTCGGCAGTTCCGCACGAATGTCCGGGTTCTGCAGGATATCAACGTAGGCAAAACGTTCGCCACAAGCGGCAAGCGCCTGGACTGCCTGGGCAGAGAAACCGCAGCTCGGCAGTTTCGGTGAACCTTTCATGTACAGCAGGATCGGGTTTTCAGCAATCTGGCGTTGGATTTTTTCGATAGTGGTGCTCATTGTCTTGCTTCCTCAAACTTCTTTACGGCAGTAATCTGACATTGTAGCGGGTCAGTGCGGCATCGGAAAATAACATTTTCATCATGCTTTTGCTATTTTATCCCTTTGCTCTATTTGTTGCATTTCAAATATTCGTTTCTTCTCTGCCACGCTGCAAGCTGGCGTATTTGTGACCATTTTTAGCTTTCACTGCTGCTTTTTTTTGCGCTCGCCAACGAAACGTATTTTTTAACAATAAAAGCTATTAACTTTCTCTTCTTCTATGCATTAGAATCATCAAGTTTTGTAAATCAGACGCAGGCATGATAGACCTGCCTTAACAGAGGGACGCTCAGTGGCGCGGATAAACCGTATTTCGATCACGCTCTGTGCTTTACTTTTTACCACCCTGCCTTTAACGCCTATGGCCCATGCTTCAAAGCAAGCCAGGGAGAGTTCTGCTACCACTCATATCACCAAAAAAGCAGATAAAAAGAAAAGCACGGCAACCACCAAAAAGACCAATAATAAAGCCAGTCAGAAAACCGCCAAAAAAGTCGCCAGTAAAAGTACGACCAAAAGCAAAACAGCTTCTTCCGTTAAAAAATCCTCCATTACCGCTTCTAAAAACGCGAAAACTCGCAGCAAAAATGTTGTCACTAAAACGGCGTCTGCCAGCTTTACGGAAAAGTGCACCAAACGTAAGGGCAATAAGTCACATTGCGTGAAAGTCAAAAATGCCGCCCCTGGCACTATTGCCGACGCGCACAAAGCCAAAGTTCAGAAAGCCACTAAAGTGGCGATGAATAAACTGATGCAGCAAATTGGCAAGCCATATCGTTGGGGCGGGAGTTCACCGCGTACCGGTTTTGATTGCAGTGGACTGGTTTATTACGCTTATAAAGACCTGGTTAAGATCCGTATTCCGCGCACGGCAAACGAAATGTATCACCTGCGCGATGCGGCACCTATCGATCGCAGTGAACTGAAAAACGGCGACCTGGTCTTTTTCCGCACGCAAGGGCGTGGGACTGCCGATCACGTAGGCGTGTACGTTGGCAATGGTAAATTTATTCAGTCACCGCGCAGTGGCCAGGAAATTCAAATCACGTCATTAAGTGAAGATTACTGGCAACGTCACTATGTTGGCGCTCGTCGGGTAATGACCCCAAAAACACTTCGCTAAAACTTTACCCTGTTGTTACGGCAACAGGGTAAGTTCATCTTTTGTATCACCTTTTAATTTGCTACCCTATCCGTACTCACAATAAGGCTATTGTGCGTATACCAATGAATAATAAAGGAGAGTAGCAATGTCATTCGAATTACCTGCACTACCATATGCTAAAGACGCTCTGGTCCCGCACATTTCTGCGGAAACTATCGAGTATCACTACGGCAAACATCATCAGACTTATGTCACTAACCTGAACAACCTGATTAAAGGCACCGAGTTTGAAGGTAAATCACTGGAAGAGATTATTCGCAGCTCTGAAGGTGGCGTATTCAACAACGCAGCTCAGGTCTGGAACCACACTTTCTACTGGAACTGCCTGGCACCAAACGCTGGTGGCGAACCGACTGGCAAAGTCGCTGAAGCTATCGCCGCATCTTTCGGTAGCTTTGCCGATTTCAAAGCACAGTTTACTGACGCTGCGATCAAAAACTTTGGTTCTGGCTGGACCTGGCTGGTGAAAAACAGCGATGGCAAACTGGCTATCGTTTCTACCTCTAATGCAGGTACTCCGCTGACCACCGATGCGACCCCGCTGCTGACCGTTGATGTCTGGGAACACGCTTATTACATCGACTATCGCAATGCGCGTCCTGGTTACCTGGAGCATTTCTGGGCGCTGGTGAACTGGGAATTCGTAGCGAAAAATCTCGCTGCATAATAACTGATGGCAAATGCAACATTGCCTGATGCGCTACGCTTATCTGGCCTACGCGGATCATCAATGTAGGTCGGTTAAGGCGCTTGCGGCAAGATAAAACGTAATTTGCTTGCAAACTGTAACGCAGAAGGTATCCCTTCTGCGTTTTTGTTTTATTAGCTGTTGGCAACGCAAACTGCTTCAGGTTGTTTTCTGGCTGACATAAACACCAGCAACAATGCCAGTCCTGCGACAATTGCCCCCATCACCGGCACAAAACTGTACCCCAGACCACCCGAAATCACTGCGCCACCTGCCGCGGCACCCAGAGCATTACCCAGGTTAAAGGCACCGATATTCACTGAGGAAGACAGCCCCGGCGCTTCGCTGGCAACTCGCATCACACGCATCTGTAATGGTGGTACCACTGCAAAGGTTGCTGCGCCCCACACCACCATGCTGATAGCCGCACCAAACTCATTACGCGCCAGGAACGGGATCGCCAGCATAATCACCATCAGCAGCAGCAAAAAGCCTTTCAGCGTGCCGTTGACCGAACGATCTGCCAGTTTACCGCCTAAATAGTTACCGATAGAAAACCCGACGCCAATCAGCACCAGCATGGCTGTTACGAACACCGGCGTTGCATGGGTGATACTTTGCAGTACTGGTGAAATATAGGTGTAGAGGGTAAACATTGCGCCAGCCCCCAGTACCGTCGTCAGCAAGGCTGATAACACCTGCGGACGCATCAATACCGCCAGCTCTTTTTTCACTTCCGGTCGCGCTCCTGCGCCGCCTTTCGGTAACGAGAAGAACAGGCTAACCATTGAAATCACGCCCAGCCCCGCCGTTGCCAGAAACGACATCCGCCAGCCAATAGTTTCGCCAAGCCAGGTCGCCGCAGGAACACCGCCAATATTTGCCAGAGTTAAGCCCATAAACATAGTGGCGACGGCGCTGGCCTGTTTGTGTTTAGGCACAACGCTTGCGGCCACGACTGAACCCAAACCAAAGAATGCCCCGTGATTCAGACTGGTCAGAATGCGTGAAAGCATCAACGTCATATAATCCGGCGCGATGGCGGAAAGCACGTTGCCAAGAGTGAAAATGGCCATCAGGAAAATAAGCGCACTGCGCCTGGCGCGATGAGACAGCAGTAATGTCATCAGCGGCGCGCCAACCATCACGCCAACCGCATAGGCGCTGATTAACATGCCCGCAACAGGAATCGAGACATCCACACCGCGCGCAATGACGGGTAACAGGCCCATTGGCGAGAACTCCGTTGTCCCGATACCAAACGCGCCAACGGCCAGCGCCAACAACGGATAGTTAATTTTCATGCCTAATCTCCACTTCTTCGCGTCATTACACGATCACGATATTCATCAAAGTGGCGAAAGCATGACAGCAATCACAAAAAATTGAAAATAACAAAAAGAGAAAACACTTTTGCCATTTTGCTAACAAAAGGGAAGAGAGTGCGAGGGAGGATGCGCTCCCTCGAAGGGAAATCAGTGCAGCGCGGCAGTCAAACCTACGGCCACGATCAAACCGAGGACAATAATGGTTGTTACCAGTGAAAATTTAAGGTCGGTACTCATCAAGTTTTCTCCTTTTTTATTACCCTACAAAAAGTGATATTACGCATTTTTACACACTGTGAAGAAAAAATCTCCCGCCATTTATAATGATAAGTGTTTTTACCACTTCCCCTTTTCATCAAGATCGGCCAAAATTCCACGCTTACACTATTTGCGTACTGGCCATTGACCCCTTCCTGACGCTCTGTGTCGTTTTTCCGGCGTACCGCAACACTTTTGTTGCGCGTAAGGTGTGTAAAGGCAAACGTTTACCTTGCGATTTTGCAGGAGCTGAAGTTAGGGTCTGGAGTGAAATGGAATGGCAACAATAAAAGATGTAGCGAAGCGAGCAAACGTTTCCACTACAACTGTGTCACACGTTATAAACAAAACTCGTTTCGTCGCTGAAGAAACGCGCAACGCCGTGTGGGCAGCGATTAAAGAATTACACTACTCCCCTAGCGCGGTAGCGCGTAGCCTGAAGGTTAACCATACCAAGTCTATCGGCTTGCTGGCGACCAGCAGCGAAGCAGCCTATTTCGCGGAGATCATCGAAGCGGTTGAAAAAAATTGCTTCCAGAAAGGTTACACGCTGATCCTCGGCAACGCGTGGAACAATCTGGAGAAACAGAGAGCCTATCTGTCGATGATGGCGCAAAAACGCGTCGATGGCCTGTTGGTCATGTGTTCTGAGTATCCGGAACCGTTGCTGGCGATGCTGGAAGAGTATCGCCATATCCCGATGGTGGTAATGGACTGGGGCGAAGCAAAAGCCGACTTTACCGATGCGGTCATCGATAACGCGTTTGAAGGCGGCTACATGGCCGGACGCTATCTGATTGAACGCGGTCATCGCGAAATCGGCGTTATCCCAGGCCCTCTGGAACGTAATACCGGCGCGGGTCGTCTGGCAGGGTTTATGAAGGCGATGGAAGAAGCGATGATCAAGGTGCCGGAAAACTGGATTGTGCAGGGTGACTTTGAACCTGAATCGGGTTATCGCGCCATGCAACAAATCCTGTCGCAGCCACACCGCCCTACTGCGGTCTTCTGTGGTGGCGATATCATGGCAATGGGCGCACTTTGCGCTGCCGATGAAATGGGTCTGCGCGTACCGCAGGATGTTTCGCTGATCGGTTATGATAATGTGCGCAACGCCCGCTACTTTACCCCGGCGCTGACCACTATCCATCAGCCAAAAGATTCGCTGGGCGAAACGGCGTTCAACATGTTGTTGGACCGTATCGTCAACAAACGCGAAGAACCGCAGTCTATCGAAGTTCATCCGCGGCTTATTGAACGCCGCTCCGTGGCTGACGGTCCGTTCCGCGACTATCGTCGTTAATCATCCGTTGCGGGAGTCTCTTCCGGCTCCCGCAGCCACTCCTTATTCAGCGTCTCACTATCACCGAGATACTCCAGCAACCAGGTTAACGCTGGCGACATATCATTCTGCTGCCAGGTCAGACAACATGCCGAATCAGGGAATGGATTTTCCAGTTCTAACGCCACCCATTTTCCCTCATTAAGCCACGGTTTGGCGAAATGCGTAGGCACCATGCCAATGCATAAACCGGCCGAGATACAGGTTGCCGATGATTCCCAGTCAGGTACGACAAGCCTTTTTTGGTTATCCAGCAGCCAGGTAATTCGTTTGGGTAACGTCCGCGACGTGTCTTCGCGCACCAGCGACGGCCAGTTGCGCAACGTGTCATCGCTGAGCGGACCATTCATCGACGCAAGCGGATGGTGGCGGGCAACAACACAACTCCAGCTCAACATCCCCATATCACGGAAGGCGTAACGGCCACCGACCGGAATCGCTCGTGTCGCGCCAATCGCCAGTTCCACGCGCCCATCGGAAAGCGCATCCCAGACGCCGTTGAACACTTCCTGAAAAACCAGAAGTTCGACATCATCAAAATGGCGATAGAAATCAACAATCATCTGACGCGTGCGTTCTGGCCTGACAATATTATCTACCGCGATAGCTAATTGACCGCGCCAGCCGTTCGCTATCTGCTGACATTGTTGGCGAGTGATCTGCATTTTTTTGACAACAGATCGTCCTTCTTTGAGAAACCACGCCCCGGCAGCGGTCAGTTCCACGTCACGATGACGCCGTTCAAAAAGCGGCACCGCCAGCCACTCTTCCAGCTGACGCACGGTATAGCTGACCGCAGAAGGAACTCGATGCAACTCCTGGGCTGCAGCGCTAAAGCTGCCATTTCGCGCCACTGCATCAACCACTTCGAGAGAATACTCAGACCACATAGTTTGCCTGCAAAATTTTTGAAACCAGTCATCAAATATTACCGTTTCACAACAGGAATTTCACTCCCTACACTTTGCGACGGTGTTTAATTGAGGAATTTAGAGAATATACATGCAACCTGGGAAAAGATTTTTAGTCTGGCTGGCGGGTTTGAGCGTACTCGGTTTTCTGGCAACCGATATGTATCTGCCCGCTTTCGCCGCCATTCAGGCCGACCTGCAAACGCCTGCGTCTGCTGTCAGTGCCAGCCTTAGTCTGTTCCTTGCCGGTTTTGCCGCTGCCCAGCTCCTGTGGGGGCCGCTCTCCGATCGTTATGGTCGTAAACCTGTGTTATTGATCGGCCTGACAATTTTTGCGCTGGGTAGTCTGGGGATGTTATGGGTGGAAAACGCTGCCACGCTGCTGGTATTGCGTTTTGTGCAAGCTGTTGGTGTCTGTGCCGCGGCCGTTATCTGGCAGGCATTGGTGACGGATTACTATCCTTCACAAAAAGTTAACCGTATTTTCGCGACCATTATGCCTTTAGTGGGGCTTTCTCCGGCGCTTGCTCCGCTGTTAGGTAGCTGGCTGCTGGTCCATTTTTCCTGGCAGGCGATTTTCGCCACTCTGTTTGCCATTGCCGTAGTGCTGATTCTGCCCATTTTCTGGCTTAAACCCACCACGAAAGCACGCAATGATAGTCAGGATGGACTGTCCTTTACCGATCTGCTGCGTTCAAAAACCTATCGCGGGAATGTGCTGATTTATGCGGCCTGTTCAGCCAGTTTCTTTGCCTGGCTAACCGGTTCACCGTTTATCCTCAGCGAAATGGGCTACAGTCCGGCAGTAATCGGATTAAGTTATGTTCCGCAAACCATCGCATTTCTTATTGGTGGTTACGGCTGTCGCGCTGCATTGCAGAAATGGCAGGGTAAGCAGTTGTTACCGTGGCTGCTGGCGCTGTTTGCCGTCAGCGTGGTAGCAACCTGGGCTGCGGGCTTCATTAGCCATGTGTCGCTGGCCGAAATTCTGATCCCATTCTGTGTGATGGCCATTGCCAACGGGGCAATCTACCCGATTGTGGTCGCCCAGGCGCTACGCCCCTTCCCGCATGCGACTGGCCGCGCTGCTGCATTGCAGAATACCCTGCAATTGGGTCTGTGCTTCCTCGCAAGCCTGGGGGTTTCCTGGCTCATCAGCGTCAGTACGCCGCTGTTCACCACCACCAGCGTGATGTTATCGACCGTGGTGCTGGTTGCCATCGGCTATAAGATGCAACATCAACCTGAATCTCACTGCCAGAATCATGGCGAGACGGAAGTCGCACATAGTGAATCACATTGATCTATAGCGATATCGTTATACTTAGGCTGCTAACAAAATTTTGTTGTATGATTGAGATTAGCAGCCTATACTGAGTTCCAGTTGTTAATATTACGATAAATATTATGTTTTTACGGGGACAGGAGCGTTCCCGGGTCACTATGGATGGTCATTTCGGCAAGGGTTCCTCCTTTCCTCTGTTCTACGTCGGATTATAGACTCGCGGTTTTCCTGCGAGATTTCTCACAAAGCCCAAAAAGCGTCTACGCTGTTTTAAGGTTCTGATCACCGACCAGTGATGGAGAAACTATGAGTTCATCGTGTATAGAAGAAGTCAGCGTACCGGATGACAACTGGTACCGTATCGCCAATGAATTACTTAGCCGTGCAGGCATCGCCATTAATGGCTCTGCCCCGGCAGATATTCGAGTTAAAAACCCCGATTTTTTTAAACGCGTTCTACAGGAAGGATCGTTGGGGTTAGGCGAAAGTTATATGGATGGCTGGTGGGAATGTGACCGACTGGATATGTTTTTTAGCAAAGTCTTACGCGCTGGGCTTGAAAACCAACTCCCCCATCATTTCAAAGACACACTACGCATTGCTGGAGCACGGCTCTTCAATCTGCAAAGTAAAAAGCGTGCCTGGATAGTAGGTAAAGAGCATTACGACCTTGGTAATGACCTGTTCAGCCGTATGCTGGATCCCTTCATGCAGTATTCCTGCGCTTACTGGAAAGATGCCTATAATCTGGAATCTGCCCAACAAGCGAAGCTCAAAATGATTTGTGAAAAATTGCAGTTAAAACCAGGCATGCGGGTTCTGGATATCGGCTGCGGTTGGGGCGGACTGGCGCATTACATGGCGTCTAATTATGACGTAAGTGTGGTTGGTGTCACGATTTCTGCAGAACAACAGAAAATGGCCCAGGAACGCTGCGCAGGTCTGGATGTCACCATTTTGCTACAGGATTACCGTGACCTGAACGACCAGTTTGACCGTATTGTTTCGGTTGGTATGTTCGAGCACGTCGGACCGAAAAATTACGATACCTATTTTGAGGTGGTGGATCGTAATCTGAAGCCAGAAGGGATTTTCCTGCTACATACTATCGGCTCGAAAAAAACCGATCTGAATGTTGACCCGTGGATTAACAAATATATTTTCCCGAATGGTTGCCTGCCTTCTGTACGCCAGATTGCGCAGTCCAGCGAACCACACTTTGTGATGGAAGACTGGCATAACTTTGGCGCTGACTATGACACGACGTTGATGGCCTGGTATGAGCGATTCCTCGCCGCCTGGCCGGAAATTGCCGATAACTACAGTGAACGCTTTAAACGGATGTTTACGTATTATCTGAATGCTTGCGCTGGTGCCTTCCGCGCCCGTGATATCCAGCTCTGGCAAGTGGTGTTCTCACGTGGGGTCGAAAGCGGCCTTCGCGTGGCGCGTTAAGTGTTATTTCATCGCCCCCATTTTGGGGGCGATGTCATTTCAAATGCAGCTTTATTTCTTTTCCCGTGCCGCCAACACACGTTCAACAGTATCTACCACGGCCTGAGTTTGCGGATCGATTTCGATATTGACGCGTGCACCGAGTTTTTTCTTACCGAGAGTGGTACGTTCCAGCGTTTCCGGAATTAAATGCACACAAAAGCGGGTCGCTGTCACTTCACCAACCGTCAGACTGATGCCATCAATACCAATAAACCCTTTATACAGGATATATTTCATTAACTGCTCATCCTGTACTTTGAACCAGATCTGGTGGTTATTTTCTGATGTTATTATTTTCGATACTTCTGCGGTGGTCATAATATGACCTGACATTAAATGTCCGCCGATTTCATCGCTGAATTTAGCAGCTCGTTCTACGTTTACCCAATCCCCAACGTTTAAATCGCCAAGGTTTGTTATTCGTAACGTTTCTTTCATCAGATCAAAGCTGATACGGTTGCCGTTAATTTCCGTTACAGTCAGGCAGCAACCGTTATGCGCGACAGAAGCGCCTGTCTCCAGACCATCCAACATGTAATCAGGTAATTCCACTACATGGGTTCGAAAATTTGCTTTCTCGTCAATCGACACCAACTTCGCGGTGCCCTGCACTATCCCCGTAAACATACTTACAACTCCTGAAATCAGTTAGGACATTCTGTTCAGCACAATAGCAGGTGGGAAACGTCCTTACCAGTAAAGGGGGTTGAGTGGTTATTTTTTCACTGGAGAATTAATAAATCCTCGCTACAATAGACTGAATTTCCCCTGCTTCTTCTTTTTGCTGCCCATTCAGGCGGTTTTTTAGTCTCTCATATAACAACAATATAAAAGGTGTTCACGTGCAGAAATACATTAGTGAAGCGCGTCTGTTATTAGCATTAGCAATCCCGGTGATTCTCGCGCAAATCGCCCAAACAGCGATGGGTTTTGTCGATACCGTCATGGCGGGCGGCTATAGCGCCACCGACATGGCGGCAGTCGCCATTGGTACTTCTATCTGGCTCCCGGCGATTCTTTTCGGTCACGGACTGCTGCTGGCAATGACGCCAGTCATCGCGCAATTGAATGGTTCCGGTCGCCGTGAACGTATTGCGCATCAGGTGCGACAAGGTTTCTGGCTGGCCGGTTTCGTCTCCGTGCTTATTATGCTGGTGCTGTGGAATGCGGGTTATATCATCCGCTCCATGCAAAATATCGATCCGGCCCTCGCCGATAAAGCAGTGGGTTATCTGCGTGCACTATTGTGGGGGGCTCCGGGCTATCTGTTCTTCCAGGTCGCTCGTAACCAGTGCGAAGGTTTGGCAAAAACCAAGCCCGGCATGGTAATGGGCTTTATTGGCCTGCTGGTGAACATTCCGGTTAACTATATCTTTATTTATGGTCACTTCGGTATGCCTGAACTCGGTGGCGTCGGCTGTGGTGTGGCGACTGCGGCGGTGTACTGGGTAATGTTCTTTGCTATGGTTTCTTATATTAAACATGCCCGTTCTATGCGCGATATCCGCAACGAAAAAGGCACCGCGAAACCAGACCCGGCAGTAATGAAAAGACTTGTGCAACTGGGGTTACCTATCGCGCTGGCACTGTTCTTTGAAGTAACACTGTTTGCGGTGGTTGCGCTGTTGGTATCTCCGCTCGGTATTGTCGATGTGGCAGGCCACCAGATTGCCCTGAACTTTAGTTCGCTAATGTTCGTTCTTCCGATGTCACTGGCAGCGGCTGTGACTATCCGTGTGGGTTATCGTCTGGGTCAGGGGTCCACGCTGGATGCGCAAACTGCCGCACGAACCGGGCTTATGGTTGGCGTCTGTATGGCCACGATGACGGCAATTTTTACAATCTCACTGCGGGAACAGATCGCTCTTCTGTATAACGATAATCCAGAAGTTGTGACACTGGCTGCACACCTGATGTTGCTGGCGGCGGTGTATCAGATTTCTGACTCGATACAGGTAATCGGTAGCGGGATTTTGCGTGGTTATAAAGATACGCGATCTATTTTTTATATTACCTTTATCGCGTATTGGGTGTTGGGTTTACCAAGTGGTTATATCCTGGCATTGACCAATCTGGTGGTTGAGCCGATGGGGCCGGCAGGTTTCTGGATAGGCTTTATTATCGGTCTGACTTCTGCTGCCATTATGATGATGCTACGTATGCGTTTCTTGCAACGTCTACCATCGGCTATCATTTTGCAACGAGCATCTCGATAAAAAATGAGGCGCAATCCGCAAAGATTGCGCCTTAATTTTAGGCTGACTGGAGCGTTGCGCCAATGCCATCTTCGTCCGGCTGCAATTTAAGTGTGCTGCAAATAGGCTGCCGACTGGCATCCGTTATCTCAACGTGAATATCACCGCTGACTTCCCCTTTCACACTGATGAATTCTGGAGAAATTTCTTTCGCACTGGTTTGCAGGCAAATCGTTCCTTCTCCTCGCAGACGTTTCACCTTCAACTGCACAGACGTTGCTGTTGAGGTTATCAGCCACACTTTTCCACCATCGAGATTCAGGTTGCCAACATAGAAAGTGACATTGTCACCTTTAACCGTGCTGCCATCGAGGATCAACACGCCTTCCTGCTGGACCGTAATCGTTGATTGTTTCAGATCAGCGCCATAGCCAACAATCATAGAAGCGCCGTCCTGTAAGGCAACGCTCCCCGTAAGTTCAACCGGTGCGCAGTCTTCTTCTACGACAAATTTTTCGTCCGCACTGGTGGGAGACATCACAATCACTGTCCCACTTTGTACCACTGCGTTTTCCAGCGTACCGGCATGCACTTCAGCCCGCCCACCGGTTTTAACTGTCAGGTTTTTAGTCTTACCAGAACTGTAGAGTTGCAGACCGTCTGTCCCCAAGCGATAAACGGCGCCATTCTCAACGATGGTATGAATGTCTTCGCCGCCGAGATTATTCATGGTGCCACCCGCAATCAGCGTATCACTGGCTTTACCTGCCAGCATAAAAACGCCGCCGTGGTTTATCTCACCATTGATGGCTTCTCCACCAGGGTAAACCAACAGTTCACCACCTTGATCTACAACAACTGCTGATGCTGTTCCGTTGACCAACAAACCACCATCCTGATCCAGAATGATTTTTTCCGCGCGATGGCCCTCCAGTACCCGCAGATTACCGCCATTCTCCAGCAATAAACCGCAGGCATAGCCCTGATCAACGCTAAATTCACCTTCGGGATGGCGGCCATTAACAGTCGCGAGCGTTGAGAGGCTAATCGCTCCACCGTCTGACTGAACAATGTCAGTGGCTATTGCGCCGTCACCGACTGATAACGTGCCATTGTTGCTGTAGTGTGTACATTTGGCGATTCCACCAGTTTCAACTTTCAGCCAGCCAGCGTCTGTGACCACGGTATTTTCTGCTCTTCCGCCTGCCTCAACAATCAACTCGCCATCAGTAAGTTGAGTCGCGCCGATAACGTCTCCAGCATGAACAATTTGCACTTTCCCGTCGCTAATCAAGTTTTTTGCATCAGATCCCATGACTTATTCCTTTGCTGCATCTGTGTGCCTTTATCGCTACCTAAGTGTAAAGGCTACGAAGGATTTATCCACGATAGAATTGATATGGTGGCAAAGTCTCTGTTTTACATTGTGAGTCGAAGGATAATCGGCTGTATCAGATCTGAATATGATCTCTGGCCAAAAATCGCCCTTGCAAATCAACAAAATATCGCCAATTTGCTTAAAAGCTCTGCAAACGATAGAAATACCGCAGAAAATTACGATTTGCCTCTTGCCACCTTCACGCTCTGCCGCTAATATTCGTCCCCGTTGTCACCTACAACGTTGCGTTCATAGCTCAGTTGGTTAGAGCACCACCTTGACATGGTGGGGGTCGTTGGTTCGAGTCCAATTGAACGCACCATCCTGCGTCCGTAGCTCAGTTGGTTAGAGCACCACCTTGACATGGTGGGGGTCGGTGGTTCGAGTCCACTCGGACGCACCAGATTTTCTTAATCTGGTCTTCTCTTCCCTTTTGTTTCTCCTGCTTATTCTCTGTATCCAATACGTTAAAAGATTTACACTATCCTCGTATGCGTTATCAGAAGGAGAATAGCTATGGCAACTTTATTACAACTTCATTTTGCTTTTAATGGCCCCTTTGGCGACGAAATGGCTGAGCAACTTAAACCGCTTGCCGAGTCGATTAATCAGGAACCCGGTTTTCTGTGGAAGGTGTGGACAGAAAGTGAAAAGAACCATGAAGCCGGTGGGATCTACCTTTTTACCGATGAAAAAAGCGCCCTGGCTTATCTGGACAAACATACGGCCCGCCTGAAAAATCTTGGTGTCGCAGAAGTTATTGCCAAAGTTTTCGATGTCAATGAGCCACTGAGTCAAATCAATCAGGCAAAACTCGCCTGACAGAATTTAATCAAGGGCGGTTAGCGCCCTTTTCATCCCTGTCTGAAATTTCTCAAATTCTAAATATTTCAACCAAACTTATCTGATAACACCAAATTCAAAAAAATGCATACAGGTAAGTAACAATGAAAAAAATTGCCATTGTGGGTGCCGGACCAACAGGGATCTACACTTTCCTCTCGCTTTTGCAGCAACAAACGCCACTCTCCATTTCTCTCTTCGAGCAAGCCGACGAAGCGGGTGTCGGTATGCCGTACAATGATGAAGAAAACTCTAAAATGATGCTGGCAAATATTGCCAGCATTGAAATACCGCCGATTTATTGTACTTATCTGGAATGGTTGCAAGAGCAAGAGGCCAGCCATCTGCAACGTTATGGCGTTAAAAAGGAAAGCTTGCACGATCGCCAGTTTTTGCCGAGGATTTTGTTAGGAGAATATTTCCGTGATCGCTTTTTACGGTTGGTAGAGCAAGCACGGCTGCAGCAATTTGAAATCAACGTTTATGAATCTTGTCAGGTGACTGATCTGCAAGTCACAGACTCTGGCGTGCTTATCTTCACAGATCGGGATTTGCCAGTTGAGACGTTTGATTTAGCCGTAATAGCCACCGGTCACGTCTGGCCTGACGAAGAACAGGCAAGCCGAACATATTTCCCCAGCCCGTGGTCAGGGTTAATGGAAGCGAAAATTGAAGCCTGTAGCGTGGGCATTATGGGAACATCCTTGAGCGGACTGGATGCCGCAATGGCGGTTGCTATCCAGCATGGTTCCTTTATTGAAAAAGATAATCAACGCATTCTGTTTCAGCGCGATAGCAACAGTGAAAAACTCAGTATTACATTGATGTCACGCACAGGTATTTTGCCAGAAGCCGATTTCTATTGCCTAATTCCCTACGAACCTCTATGCATTGTCACTGAACAGGCCCTGAATGCGGAAATTGAAAAAGGTGCACAGGGACTTCTGGAACGGGTATTTAAACTTATAGTGCGAGAGATTACTTCGGCTGATCCTGACTGGAGCCGACATATTGCGATAGAGAACCTGAATGTCGATACCTTCGCGCAAGCCTGGTTTGCCGACCGTAAACAGCATGATCCATTTGCCTGGGCAGAAAAAAACCTGGCAGAAGTCGAGCGAAATAAACGTGAAAAACATACCGTTCCCTGGCGTTATGTCATTCTTCGCCTGCATGAAGCCGTACAGGAGATTGTTCCGCATCTGAATGAGCACGACCATAAACGGTTCAGTAAAGGCCTTGCCAGAGTATTTATCGACAATTATGCAGCTATTCCTTCTGAATCTATAAAGCGATTACTGGCTTTGCGCGAGGCGGGAATTATCCATATTCTCGCTCTCGGTGAGGAATACGATATGGAAATCGACAAAACGCACACAATGCTGAAAACAGCGGACAACAGCTACTCGTTTGACGTTTTTATTGATGCTCGTGGGCAACGCCCGCTCAAAGTGAAAGACATTCCTTTCCCTGGACTACGTGCACAACTACAGAAAACAGGCGATGAAATCCCTGATGTCGGTGAAGATTATACGCTACAGCAACCGGAAGACGTTCGTGGTCGCGTGGCGTTCGGCGCGTTGCCCTGGCTAATGCACGATCGGCCTTTCGTTCAGGGGCTTACGGCTTGTGCTGAAATTGGTGAGGCTATGGCGCAGGCCGTCGTGAAGCCAGCATCCCGCGCACGCCGACGTCTGTCGTTTGATTAAGGTAAAAGAGTCAGCATTCCACAAATTGATGTTGCTCATTCAGACGATAGCGAACTCCGGCGCGAATATTATTTTCACCTTCAACGGCTACGGCAAAGCGCACTCTTTCGCCGTCATGATACGCCAGCGCGGCGCTGCCTCCTGGCCCGAGAATAATTGAATCCACCATGCCCGTACTCACTACCGTTGAATTTTCACCGCTGGCGATGATATGAACGTTATCGCCGCTGTTGGCAATCCTGGCGTTTGCGCCAAAGCTGACGATTTGCACCAGATCGCCATTACTGGCGACATGACACCGTTCACCCAATGTACAAACGCGTACTCGCATTCCGGTATTCGCAATACGACTGCTGTCTCCGGCGCTGCTTATCCGCGAGGAATTACCGGTTACAGCAACACGAGCACGTTCACCAGAGCTACCGATATGGCTGTTAAAGCCGACACTGCCAATCCGCACGCTATAACCCATGCTGGCAATTTGCGCAGCATACCCCACGGTGGCGATTCTGGCGTTATCCTTACAACAGCCGACGCGTGCGTGATCGTCGGCCCGGGCGAACTGACTGCAAACGGGTATCTCTACGGGGTCCCTGGCCAGTTTTTGCATTGAGGAAACTTCCTGACGGGCGAAATTTTCGTCTGCCAGCCATTTTTTCCAGGCGTACTCAACCAGACTTTCCGCCCAGTCAGTAAATCCTTCGCCAATCAGGGCGTGGTGAATATCGGCATAAATTCCACCTTGCGGAAAACGGCGCAGAAACCAGCGGTACATAACCGCACCTACACGCCACTCTCGCAGGTCAGTTCGTGTAATGATCATTCGTTAATGCCGGTGATAGCCATCGACCATACATTTAAAGGTTTCGTGCGGAGTACGCCCCGTGGTGCAAAGATAGAGATGGCCGAAGATAAAAAAGAGGCTTATAGCTGCCAGAGCAAAATGCGCCTGCAATAACCAGTATCTTACACCAGGGAACACGTCCCCCACGGTTTGCGGGTAAAGGCATAGCAGCCCCGTCAACAATAACAGCGGCAGCAATCCATACATCACACCAACATAAGCTGCCTGCTGCAATGGATTGAATTTAGACTGTGTTGTTGCAGGAAATGGATGATCTTCCCCTTGCATAATTCCAAGCAGATAAAACCGCGTTTGTTTAGCCGCTCGCCCCAGCCAGCCCTGACGACGGATAATGTAGTGATGACCATTACCCCCAACGGCATTAATGAGAATAAAGCCAAGCCAGCATGCCAGTAGCAGGAATCCACAAACTTCATGTACGGCAACCAGACTTTTGACTGCAGCAACGCCCACCAGCGCAAAGTGATTGATTAGCCCACTTGCCAGCAACAAGACAAAGAGTAACGCATTCGACCAGTGCCATAATCTCACCGCCCTGCTGTAGAGATAAACCTTCTCGCCATGACCAGTGGAGGATTTCTTTTTACCACGAGCGCGAAGTAAGGCGTGAAGCCCCAACACTAACCACATCCCGACCAGCAGCAGCCCGGCAATGACCAACCACACAGGCCAAAATTCGGGAGAAAACTGCGGTACATAGTTTGCCAACTGGTTATGAAATTGTTCAGCATTTTGCGACGGGTTCATACATTTTCCTTTTTAATCAAATGTTGACCGAACCGGCGATACAGATGCGGTTTCCCGGCACCAGGCAGCTGATATTGATAGTATTTATTTTCCTGTAACCACGCCTGAATTTCTGGGCTATCTTCGCGACCAAAGATCAACGCATGTTCCGGACAGGCGCTAACGCAGATGGGCGGAAAACCTTTTGCCAGCCGAGACTCGGCACAGAAATCACATTTATCCGCCACTTTGGTCAGTGGATTAAGGTAACGAACCTGATACGGGCATGCGCCGATGCAGTAGCTACAGCCAATGCATTGTGATTTTTCTACCCGCACGATCCCCTGTTCATCACGCCACGATGCCCCTGTGGGGCAAACGTCGATGCAAGGAGCATCTTCACAGTGCTGGCATGACTGGCGAAAAAAGTGATACAGCGTTTCGTTATTGTTATCGGTGACCGGGATATGCGCGATAGACAAACGACTTCCCTGTGCCGGTACATGGTTAGTTTTACGGCATGCTCTGGCGCAAATATTACAGCCATTGCACCGTGATTCATCGTGAATCATGGCATATCGAACTTCCTTTCCTTGTCTGGTGTTCGCTAACAAAGAAGGTGCTGAACCGGTAAAAAAGATTACCGTTCCCATCCCCAGAACAAATTTGCGTCGAGTGAAGGACATCTTATTATCCTCTAATGCTGTGGCTGCGACTGTCCACCCTATCCATGATATCTCCCTGAAACTTCAGGGATTCTGAAACTGCTCAACCTCGAACCATTCACATAAGCCATAAGCTTTGCCATAGCTCATAAAACGCTCGCTAAACAGGTACAACACAGCCGTCGATGACGTCACCTGGCGTATATCGGCATACTCAGGAGCGATATCCATCGCGGCGAGCGCGGCTTCAATCTGCGCTTCCTGGTAGTAATATGGCGCTTGCGTCAGCATGGCGACCTTATAAGGCCGGGGATACGTCTGGCATTCGAAGCGAACGGCGTGTGCAATGGCCCGACAGATGTCCTGCTCAACAACCTGCAAAGACATAGCGGCATAGTTTTCGCTCATGGTTTGCGTTGAGTAGTAATAATCATCTTTACTGCCCGTCATACAGGCGATATCTGCGAAATCTGAACTCTGCCGTATGCTTTCCAGCAATGCAGAAAGATCCTCTTCAGCAACCGAATATGGCGGCGACAGGAACACGGCGCGTGCAACCAGTTGACCCGCCGTCGAATGCTGGCGGATAAACTCCGCCAGAATTTCAGCCGGTTCAGGCCCTGTAACCGCATCGTTCGCAGTGTCATCGGGCTGACGCATACTGTGCAACCATTGACGCTTAGTCACGTCAATATCAGGTGCTTCCAGTTGTGTCATTTCCTCCTGCTGGCTCATTACGCCGGTTCCTTATACTGGTAGCAGGTTATGTGTCGCCAGATCGGCGGCAATATCTTCCAGCCCGAGTCGATGAAGCGTTTCTCGCGTTGGACAACCAAGCTGTGGGTCCCAGCCTATTTCCTTGTAGAAAAGCGTGAGTGACTGGTGCATATCATCGCGGTCCATTTTGTCAGTACCTTCACTGAAGACCGGAATCTGCGGATCTTTATCAAATACCCAGGAACAGATCAGGTCATGCTCATTACGCATATCTTTGGTTTGCATCAGTTTTACCGTGTAGGCACGATGTAACGTAAAGATACGCTCAGCAGCTAAATCTAATTTTTCCTGCGTCATATCTTCGCCAGTGATTGCTTTAAAGAATTTGGCTTCTAGCGCAAGGTCGCCACGATAATTGCGGTTTTTCAGTGGCGAAACGGTCATTGGCCAGACCCAGTTGCACAGGGTGACGGCGTTATGCAAACAAACCCGCAACAGCGACCATTTGGCATATTTAATTTTTGCGTCATTGATCGGCGTGTAGTTTTTGGTTTCATCGTAAGCATCTTCAGAGCCAAAAAGTTCTTTTGCCACTTCACGCTGCAGTTTCAACGGCAAACCGGAGCCGATAAAGTTGATATGCGTATGCGTCATACAGTCACGGTTGAACATGCAGTTAACGATAGAGCCGACCTGTGCCGACGCTTCATTGGCATGGTGAACCGGATAACCAAACGGCGACCAGAGTTTATTTTTTGCGTAGCCCCAGTACTCTTCACCCAAATTCCAGCGTTCAGCAATGGCATACGAGCCATCAGCCAGATGACTCAACTCACCCACGCGGTGCGCCAGACGGTAGTAAAAATCTTTAATGAAATTAACGTCACCAGCTTCCAGTTGATCCCAACGAATTTCCGCATACTCTTCAGCAGGCAGAACGCGCTTAAACACACCTTTGCTGTAACAATAGGTAAAGTCGCGATGCAACTGCCCGTAGTTACACCACAGCCCGTAGTCATCGAACAGATTCAGACCAACCAGATTACCAATCACCCGGCCATCATCTTTATCTTCAAAATCTTTCGGCCCGTTCGGGAAGATGGTGGTATGGACAAAGTTAGCGACACAGGTGTTACCACCTGTACTGGGTACACCAAACTCTTTAACCCGAGGAATGTTCATCTGGGTCATACAACGAATTGGGCATGAGTGGCAGCCACTCATTTTGACGGTGTATTTTTCTGCTGCCGGACCTAAGTCAAAGACGGATTTATAGGTGCGGAAACCGACCGTGTTCTGATTGCCCGGCGGGATTTCTCCTGTTTCAATCGGGCCGCCTTCCGCTGCGCCCCAAAACAGCCCTTTACGAGCTGTCCAGCGCGACTTGGGATCAGAGTACTCTGCCCACGATTGCGGCGTACTTGGCACGACATGATTGTTATTAGCGCCAATAAGTTCGGTCATCATATAGTCATTGAGCCGTTTCATCTCCTGGCGATCGGCAATGTTGACTCCTTTTGTCCCTTCAACCGCAATCGCTTTCAGGTTTTTGGAGCCCATTATTGCGCCAGTTCCCGCGCCGCCACTGTGGTTACGACTATTCAGCATGCCAGAGAGAGGCACAAGATTTTCACCCGCCTGACCAATAGCCGCTACACAGGTTTCAGGGCTGGTTAAACGGCAAATTTCTTCCGTGGTTGCACGCGTCCCTTTTCCCCACAAGAAATCGGCTTTCTCCAGGCTAACTTTGTCATCTTTTATATTTAGCCAGACCGGTGATTTCGCTTTACCCTCGATAATAATGACGTCGTATCCGGCGAATTTCATTTGTGCAGCAAAAAAGCCGCCCATATGGGCGTCGACGACTAAATTTCCTTTGGTAAATGTGGAAAGTGATGTGATATTTACGCGAGAACTACAGGGTGCACCAGACCCTGTCAACGGCCCCGTAGCAAAAACTAATTTATTTGCTTCATCGAAAGGTTTGGTGCCTGGAGGTACTTCGTCATACATAATTTTGTAGCCAAAGCCCATACCACCGACAAAATCTTTAAACTTACTGGAATCTTCGAGGGTAATATTTCCTGTCGTAAGATTGACTCTTAATATATTACCAGTCCAACCGTTAGCCATGATTTTTTCCTTTGCAAGATTCACACAGTAATATCTTTCCACTCGATAATTTTTAACGCCCCTGTCGGGCAGGCGTTTGCGCATTCACCGCACAACACACATTTCGAGGATTTTTTAGTTTCAGTATTTACGGTGGCCATCATCCACGGGCATGCCGTAGTACAGGCGCTACAACCAATGCAACGTTTATGATCGACGGTTATACATCCCTCTTCCTGCTGCCAGGTAATCGCGCCAATCGGGCAGACGTTCATGCATTGAGGATCTTTACACTGGCGGCAGGTGTCGGCGGTATAATTCAGATCGCCGTATAAGCCGCCACCGGAACCTACGCCCTTGTCGCCAAAGAAATAATTACGATGGATTTTGATGCGGGAAAAAAAAGTACCAACGGCGCCATCGTTATAGTTGGTACAGGAGATTTCACAGCGGTGGCAGCCGGTGCAACGCGCACGCTGGGTAACTAACACGCCTTTGGGCGTGTTTATCAGCCCCACCGTGCCGCTATCGACATCTTCCTGTTTACAGCCCAAAAGTGACAATAACGCAGGGGCTATTGTTAAACCAGCAAGACCTTTTCCTGATATACGCAAGAACTCTAATCGCGTTAAGCCAATATCTAATAGTGGACGTTCAACCGGGTTCATTTATTTCGCATCCTCTTCGCAAACACAGTGCTGACAATTCAGTAGCCTTCTATTAAGCATTCAACTAATACGCTGCTGACTATGCCTCCAACACCAGATATTTTTGTCCTAACCCGATAGCGTATGAGACATGATTTAACGCAAGCAAACTAATCCTTTATGGTTAGGAGAAAAAATAATGTGATTATTCTTAGCCCTTAACATTGATCGTTATCAATTAAAAATGGAAAGCAGAAGATTAAAAGTGGAGTGATATTTGTTATCATTTGAAATGAATTTCATTTACTCCACAATAATTTGTGATATACATTCCAGAATATAGAAATAGTTAATTCGCTATAAAGTTAAATACATATCGCAATTAATATAGTTGCCTTACATCCATTTATAAAAATAAACTTACATGTGACGATATAATAAAACAGAGGGGATAAGGCATTACGCGCTATCCCCGAACAATTATTTCACCAGTGCATTAATGACTGTTTCCATCGCCTGCTTTTCTAATTCACTGCGTTGGATACGTTTATTTGCTAATGCTGTACGCAGCACACCAGCGATGACGATGTGTTTTGGCTCCTGGCCCAGGTCACGCATCTCCAACACCACTTTCCCTACCACTCTGCACATTTCGCGGTACAGCTCATCATCTTTTGTCCGGTTGCCCATTATTCACACCCATTTATCATGCCAGTTATCAGCATATATCAATCTCATTACTTAAACAAAAAACAAACAAAATCAAACAAATAACTCGATAAATTATTATAATTGCATCTGTTGTGTCACGAGGGTATGCACTCTGTCTATACTCCAGTCATCCTCTATCTTCCAACCATCGCCTTCCCTTTGCGCAAACAGCGATGATTTTGCGTAATCTGCTATCGAGGACGTTAAATCTTTGATAACAGTTTATTGTGTATATGCATGAATGTTTTTGAAACGCTGTTTTTGTTTTCCTTTTTGATTAAATTCAGCGTATAATCCGCGCCAATTGACTCTTGAATGGTTTCAGCACTTTGGACTGTAGAACTCAACGACTCAAAAACAGGCACTCACGTTGGGCTGAGACACAAGCACACATTCCTCTGCACGCTTTTTCGATGTCACCTATCCTTAGAGCGAGGCACCATCACTTTCGTAATACCGGATTCGCTTTCCGGCAGTGCGCCCAGAAAGCAAGTTTCTCCTATCCTTCTCAACTTAAAGACTAAGACTGTCATGAAAAAGACCAAAATTGTTTGCACCATCGGCCCAAAAACCGAATCTGAAGAGATGTTAGCTAAAATGCTGGACGCGGGCATGAACGTCATGCGTCTGAACTTCTCTCATGGTGACTATGCAGAACACGGTCAGCGCATTCAGAACCTGCGCAACGTGATGAGCAAAACCGGTAAAACTGCCGCTATCCTGCTCGATACCAAAGGTCCGGAAATCCGCACCATGAAACTGGAAGGCGGTAACGACGTTTCTCTGAAAGCAGGCCAGACCTTTACTTTCACCACTGACAAATCTGTTATCGGCAACAGCGAAATGGTTGCGGTAACTTATGAAGGTTTCACCACCGACCTGTCCGTCGGCAACACCGTACTGGTTGACGATGGTCTGATCGGTATGGAAGTTACCGCTATCGAAGGTAACAAAGTTATCTGTAAAGTACTGAACAACGGTGACCTGGGCGAGAACAAAGGTGTGAACCTGCCTGGCGTTTCCATCGCCCTGCCGGCACTGGCAGAAAAAGACAAACAGGACCTGATCTTCGGTTGCGAACAAGGCGTAGACTTTGTTGCTGCTTCCTTTATCCGTAAACGTTCTGACGTTGTCGAAATCCGTGAGCACCTGAAAGCGCACGGCGGCGAAAACATCCAAATCATCTCCAAAATCGAAAACCAGGAAGGCCTCAATAACTTCGACGAAATCCTCGAAGCATCTGACGGCATCATGGTTGCACGTGGCGACCTGGGTGTAGAAATTCCGGTTGAAGAAGTTATCTTCGCCCAGAAGATGATGATCGAAAAATGTATCCGTGCACGTAAAGTCGTTATCACTGCGACCCAGATGCTGGATTCCATGATCAAAAACCCACGTCCGACTCGCGCAGAAGCCGGTGACGTAGCCAACGCCATCCTCGACGGCACCGACGCAGTAATGCTGTCTGGTGAATCCGCAAAAGGTAAATATCCGCTGGAAGCTGTTTCTATCATGGCGACCATCTGTGAACGTACCGACCGCGTGATGAACAGCCGTCTCGAGTTCAACAACGACAACCGTAAACTGCGTATCACCGAAGCGGTTTGCCGTGGCGCAGTTGAAACTGCTGAAAAACTGGATGCTCCGCTGATCGTCGTAGCGACCCAGGGCGGTAAATCTGCTCGTGCAGTACGTAAATACTTCCCGGATGCAACCATTCTGGCGCTGACCACCAACGAAAAAACGGCTCATCAGCTGGTACTGAGCAAAGGCGTTGTACCGCAGCTGGTTAAAGAAATTACCTCTACTGATGATTTCTACCGTCTGGGTAAAGAACTGGCGCTGCAGAGCGGTCTGGCGCACAAAGGCGACGTTGTAGTTATGGTTTCTGGCGCGCTGGTACCGAGCGGTACTACCAACACCGCATCTGTTCACGTCCTGTAATATTGCTTTTGTGAATTAATTTGTATATCGAAGCGCCCTGATGGGCGCTTTTTTTATTTAATCGATAACCAGAAGCAATAAAAAATCAAATCGGATTTCACTATATAATCTCACTTTATCTAAGATGAATCCGATGGAACCATCCTGTTTTCTCTCATTTTTTTTATCTAAAACCAAGCGTTCGATGTTTCTTTGAGCGAACGATCAAAAATAAGTGCCTTCCCATCAAAAAAATATTCTCAACATAAAAAACTTTGTGTAATACTTGTAACGCTACATGGAGATTAACTCAATCTAGAGGGTATTAATAATGAAAGCTACTAAACTGGTACTGGGCGCGGTAATCCTGGGTTCTACTCTGCTGGCAGGTTGCTCCAGCAACGCTAAAATCGATCAGCTGTCTTCTGACGTTCAGACTCTGAACGCTAAAGTTGACCAGCTGAGCAACGACGTGAACGCAATGCGTTCCGACGTTCAGGCTGCTAAAGATGACGCAGCTCGTGCTAACCAGCGTCTGGACAACATGGCTACTAAATACCGCAAGTAATAGTACCTGTGAAGTGAAAAATGGCGCACATTGTGCGCCATTTTTTTTGCCTGCTCATTACGCCTATTGCGTCGCGCGTAACATATTTCCTTGCTCTGGTTCACCATTCTGCGCTGACTCTACTGCAGACGCATTGCTGGCTACTGGAGTTGCTCCACTGCTTACCGCAACCGGATACCCTGCCCGACGATACAATGCTTTATCGACTAACTTCTGATCTACAGCCTTATTGTCTTTAAATTGCGTGAAGCCTGCAGGCAGTGCGTACGGCATTGTCTGAACGTTCTGCTGTTCTTCTGCCGATAGCGGTCGATGCACTTCAACATAACGCATCCCGTTCGGTTCTACAGAGTATTTTACCGGTTCGTTGATCACTCTTACCGGCGTTCCCGTTCTCACACTGGAGAACAGTGCTTTAATGTCCGGCGCGTTCATACGCATACAGCCTGAACTGACGCGCAAACCGACGCTGTCCGGCGCACTGGTGCCATGAATGAGGTATTCGCCGTTGCCGTGCGCCAGGCGCAGTGCGTAGCGTCCCAGAGGGTTATTCGGCCCGGCTGGAACAACTGGCGGTAATTTGATGCCTCGCTCCAGTGAACGCTGACGAATACCCGCCGTGGGCGTCCAGGTAGGATTGGGGATTTTCTGCCCTACCCGTGTTTCCATCACTGGCGTTTCCAGCCCCTGCAAGCCAATGCCTATCGGGTAGACCTGTACGATATTTTCTCCCGGCGGATAATAATAAAGACGCAGTTCCGCAAGGTTCACAATGATCCCCTGGCGCGGTGCATCAGGTAATAACAGTTGCGAAGGAATGGTTATTGTCGTGCCTGGTTTTGGCACCGGAGCAATTGTGTTATTGGCTTCAAGGATCAACATTGCCGCAGTATCAAAACGACGGGCAATAGCCTGAAGGTTTTTATCCCCCTCTTGCACCGTATAGGTTTGATTTTGCCCAACCAGTCGGCTTCCGGTTGGTGGGAGCGGGTAATCTACCGCCCAGGCTGCCTGAATGGCGCTGAAAGCGCCGATAAGAGTCAGTGTTAGTAAAGACGCGCGTTTCATTGTAAACCTCCTGTATTTGCCGGTGGCTCACGCTGAAACGACGGATGGCGCTTATGTTTACCTGAAACCGAAACACTCCTGTGCAGGCCAGTGTAAACATCGACCACCCGGCAAAGTGAGCCTACCGGATGAAAGCTGTTCCTTTAGTTTAGCTAAGTGCAGCGGCTTTGGCGCGAATTGCGCGAATCATCGCTTCCAGACCTTGTGAGCGTGATGGAGTGAGATGTTGGGTGAGCGCCATTTTTTCAAACCACGGACGCACATCGAAATTGACAATATCCTGCGGCGTCATTTGATCGTAGAGAATAAAAACGACCGCAATAAGCCCTTTCACAATGGCCGCATCGCTGTCGCCCTGCAATTCAATAATTCCCTGCGCATTCTGGCGCATTACAATCCATACCTGACTCTGGCATCCCTGAATACTATTTTGCGGGCTTCTGTCTTGGTCGCGTAATTCTGGCAGACGCTGTCCCAGTTCAATAATGTAGAGATATTTCTCTTCCCAGTTGGTGCAGCGTAAAAAGTTACGCAGCAATTTTTCTTTATCCGGCAATACAGCCATAGAGCCTCCCTTTTACCCCAGTAGACGATGAATACGTTGCAATCCAGTTACCAGACGATCCACTTCTTCATGGGTGTTGTACATTGCCAGCGACGCCCGACACATCGCGGGGACGTTGTAATAGGCCATTAATGGCATTGCGCAGTGATGTCCGGTACGCACAGCAATACCGTAGTTATCAAGAAAACTGCCGACGTCATAGGCGTGGTGTTTACCGAGATTAAAGGCAATAACGCCAAGTCTGTCCGGCGGACCATAGAGCGTAAGATCCGGCACCGCTGCCAACTGCGACAATGCGTAATGCATCAGATTTTGTTCATACTCGGCAATGTTGTTAAGCCCCAGCGCCGAAACATACTCCAGCGCCGCGCCAAGGCCAATAATACCTCCGGTATTGGGCGTACCGGCTTCAAACCGCCACGGCGCTTTGGTCCAGGTAGTGCCTTCACTCAGGCTGACGGTGGCGATCATTGAACCGCCGCCTTCCCACGGCGGCATCTCCTGCAACAAGGCTTCTTTCACATAAAGAATGCCAATTCCGGTGGGGCCATACAGTTTATGCCCGGAGAACACGTAAAAGTCGCAATCCAGCGCCTGAACATCCACCGGATGATGCATCACCGCCTGAGCGCCATCCACCAGCACTTTTGCGCCATGCTGGTGCGCAAGCGTGATCATTTCCGCCAGTGGATTTTCTGTGCCAAGCACGTTGGAGACATGAGTAATTGCCAGCAGGCGAGTTTTCTCATCAAACAGCGTAGGCAGCGTCTCCAGTTGCAACGTACCGTCGGGATTGAGCGGGATCACACGCAGCTCTGCGCCAACACGGGCGCAAAGCATTTGCCAGGGAACAATGTTAGCGTGGTGCTCCATCTGACTGATGATTATGTTATCGCCCGTCCGCACATTGCTGTTGCCCCAGCTATTGGCGACCAGATTGATTCCTTCCGTCGTGCCGCGGACAAACACCAGCTCTTCCGCCGAACGGGCATTAATAAACAGCGATGCCCGCTTGCGCACGTTCTCCATTTTCTCGGTCGCCTGGGCGCTTAACGTATGAATACCGCGATGCACCGCCGCGTAGCCGTGACGATAAAACTCGGCCTCGGCGTCAATCACCTGGCCAGGTTTCTGCGCACTGGCGGCGCTGTCGAGATAAGCCAGTGGCAGACCGTTCACTTCACGCGAAAGCACCGGAAAATCGGCCCGCACTTTGTCGACGGAAAAAGTCATCTTGCACCTCCCGGCAGCCGTTGACCGATTCGGGCCAGCACCTGCTGTTTGAGCCCATCATCACGCAATGCTTCCGTCAGTTCGGCGGCAAAGGCGTAGATAATCATCTGCTGGGCATCCTGTTGATTGATCCCGCGCGAACGAAGATAGAACATCTGTTCGTTATCAATACGCCCCACCGTCGCACCGTGGCTGCATTTCACATCATCAGCATAGATTTCCAGCTGTGGTTTGGTATCCACTTCCGCCAGTTTACCCATCAGCAGATTATTGTTGGTCATCTGGCCGTCAGTCTTGATGGCGTGCTGCGCGACGTTGATCAAACCGTTAAACACCGCGCGACCTTTGTCGCTGACGATAGTTTTGTGCAGCTGGCGGCTATTGCAAAAACCTTTATTGTGTTCCAGCCAGGTGCGGGTATCACACACTTCGTTTTTCACCGGCATCGCCAGGCTATTGATGCGCAGCGTGCTGTTTTCGCCATTGAGTTGCGTACTGGTATTGTGCCGTAACACGGCGCCGCCAAGCAGGAAACTGTGGCTAAATGCGGTGGCATCGTCTGCCAGTAGCAAATCGTTATGGGCAAAGTGATGGCTGACCGGGTTTTCAAACGCCAGCTTGATATGCTGCAAGTGGGCGTTCGCTGCGACGTTGATAGTGAACCGTGCGCCAGTGAAATGACGAGCATCATTAAGACTGACAAAATGTTCAATCACCGTTGCTTCGGCACCTTCCGCCAGATCCAGATGATGCCGGTAATGGGCAGTGTTTACCTCTTCACCTGCCACGCCCTGGGTAATATGCATTAACAGCAATGGCTTTGCAGGCCGTTGACCGCGCTTCACGGCGATATGCGTCACGCTTTGGGCCAGGCTTTCCGTCAAATGCAGAAACACTTCCGCCTGAATAGCGTCGGGTAACCCCTGACGGTTGTCGTTAACGCTTACATCATACCCGCTGCCTTCAGTTGCATCGCTCAGCGCGGGCACGTAACGTCCATCGACAAACACCAACCGCACGGCGTCTAACGTTAACGCTAAGGCATCGCGTTGTTGCGGGGATATCTCACCCGCAATGCTGACAAACTGGCTATTGGTCAGCCCTTCCAGCGGCGTATATTTCCAGTTTTCATGTTTACGTGTCGG
This sequence comes from Escherichia sp. E14V7, assembly GCF_004212225.1. Lineage (NCBI taxonomy): Bacteria > Pseudomonadati > Pseudomonadota > Gammaproteobacteria > Enterobacterales > Enterobacteriaceae > Escherichia > Escherichia sp. E14V7. The sequence continues at coordinate 259,157 of NZ_RHJJ01000004.1, read as the reverse complement.
CAGTCCGGTACGCAGCAATTGTTGTAAATGCTGTTGTGCTTGCGGGGAACGTTTCGCCCCTTCAGCTTCAAACAAATGATGCCACTGTTGCAGTGCGTTACTGCTGTTCGGTAAGCCAGCCATAACCCTGCTCCTCCAGTTGTTTGACCAACGTGAAATCACCGGATTTCACAATTCGCCCCTGATACAGAACATGGACGTAATCAGGCTTGATGTAGTCAAGAATGCGTTGGTAGTGCGTAACAATGATGAATGAACGCTTGCCGTCACGCAGCGAGTTCACGCCATCGGCGACCACCTTTAATGCGTCGATATCGAGCCCGGAGTCCGACTCATCAAGAATGCACAGTTCCGGTTCCAGCACCGCCATTTGCAAAATATCGTTGCGCTTTTTCTCACCACCAGAAAAACCAACGTTGACCGAACGGGTTAGTAAATCTTCCGGCATCTTCAGAAGAGCAATTTTTTCTTCCATCAAATCCTGAAAATCAAAGCGGTCGAGCGTTTCCTGGCCGCGATAGCTGCGCACCGCATTAAGTGCCGTTTGCAGGAAAAACTGGTTACTGACGCCGGGAATTTCCACCGGATACTGGAAGGCCATAAAAATGCCTTCGCCTGCACGATCTTCCGGCGACAGCGCAAGTAAATCTTTGCCTTTAAACTCAACCGTGCCGCCCGTCACTTCATAATCTTCGCGCCCGGCAAGCGTTGCCGATAAGGTACTTTTGCCAGAACCGTTTGGCCCCATAATGGCGTGAACTTCGCCGGGACGAACGTCGAGGCTTAATCCACGCAGGATAGCTTTATCTTCCACGCTGACGTGTAAATCTTTAATACTTAACATGTTTATTCCTTATCCGACGCTGTGTTCAAGGCTGATGGCGAGGAGTTTTTGTGCTTCAACGGCAAATTCCAGCGGCAGTTCTGAGAACACGTCTTTGCAGAAACCGTTAACAATCATCGAGATGGCGTCTTCTTCGCTGATCCCGCGTTGCAGGCAGTAAAACAGTTGATCTTCACCAATACGTGATGTCGTTGCCTCGTGCTCCAGTTGTGCGCTGTTATTGCGACATTCGACATACGGGAAGGTATGCGCCCCACAATTAGCGCCAATCAGCATTGAATCGCACTGAGTGAAATTGCGCGCATTGGTTGCCGTCGGCATGATTTTCACTAAGCCGCGATAACTGTTCTGACTATGTCCGGCAGAGATCCCTTTCGAGATAATGGTTGATTTGGTGTTTTTACCGATGTGGATCATCTTCGTGCCGGTATCCGCTTGCTGATGACCGCTGGTCAGTGCCACTGAGTAAAACTCACCAATGGAGTTATCGCCGCGCAGAATGCAGCTGGGATATTTCCACGTAATGGCTGAACCGGTTTCTGATTGCGTCCATGACATTTTGCTGTTTTCGCCTTCGCACAAAGCACGCTTGGTGACGAAATTGAGAATACCGCCGGTGTTGTTATCGCCAGGGAACCAGTTTTGTACCGTGGAATATTTCACCTCGGCGTTTTTATGGATGATGACTTCCACCACCGCAGCGTGTAGCTGATAGCTGTCACGCACCGGAGCGGAACAGCCTTCAATGTAGCTGACGTAGCTGTCTTCATCGGCCACCAGAATGGTGCGCTCAAACTGCCCGGTTTTTTCCGCGTTAATGCGGAAATAGGTGGAGAGTTCCATCGGGCAGCGCACGCCTTTAGGCACATAAATAAACGTACCGTCAGAGGCCACTGCCGCATTAAGCGCGGCAAAGAAGTTGTCATTCCCCGGCACCACGGTGCCGAGATATTTACGCACCAGTTCCGGGTGATCGTGAATCGCCTCGCCAAAGGAACAGAAGATAATTCCCTGCTCCGCCAGTTTTTCGCGATAAGTGGTGGCAACCGAAACAGAGTCGAAAATGGCATCCACCGCCACCTCTTTGCCTTCCCGCACGGGAACGCCCAACTGCTCAAACGCCGCCTCCACCTCTTTACTTAAAAAGGCGTTCGCGCCAGTTTGCTGCACCGCGCCGGGTTCAGACGCGCAGTTGTCGTCACAATTACCGCACGATGGTGCCGAGTAGTAGCTGTAATCCTGATAATTCAGCTTGTCGTAGTGCGCTTTCAGCCAGTGCGGCTCTTCCATCTCCAGCCATGCGCGATAGGCGTTAAGACGAAACTCCAGCATCCACTCCGGCTCATTACGCTTCGCCGAAATTGCGCGCACCACCTCTTCGTTTATCCCCTTTGCCAGCTCATCGGTGGCTAACTGGGTGAAGAATCCTTCTTTATAATTCAGCGGGCCGCCGGTCCAGGTTTTGACATCGTCAGTTGCTTCAGTATTACGAGACATAGTACCGCCTATACCCCAAAGCTTTCGCCACAGCCACATTCATTCTGGGCTTTCGGGTTGTGAAATTTGAATATCTGGTTGAGTCCTTCGCGAACGAAATCGACTTCCGTGCCATCAATAAACGGCATCGCTTGCAGCGGGACGAACAGCTTCGCGCCGTCACGTTCAAACAGCAGATCATCTTTCTCTGGCTCGCTGACGCTGTCGAGCACATAGCCAAAGCCCGCGCAGCCTGTTTGTTTGACGCCTAAACGCACGCCAACCATGCCCGACTGCTTCGCGACTAAATCACGTATATGCGCCGCGGCTGCGGGTGTTAACGTTAAGCCTTGCCAGGCGAAATCCTGTGGATTAAACGTTCCTGAATGCATGTCCATCGATTTACCTCACTTCATCGCTTTCAGCGGATAACAGCATGTTAGTGATAATGATTATCAGTTCAACCCAGCAAACGCAGGGGCTTTAGCGTAAAACATGCTTTTTGCCTGTATTTAATAAGCATAGACCCTGATGAGAGGGTTAACAGGCATGCTAAGAATTAGGTATCTCATTGTTAGATAATGATTATTATCGAGTGGGTGTTAAGGCTGTGATGGAAAAGAAAAAGTTGTATCGAAAATGACTATTTAAGAGATAGGTAAAAAAGTGGCGAGTTCAGAAATAAGAAAACCCTTAAGTCTGTGCATCACAGACTTAAGGGCTTCTACCCCATCCGGCGCTTATCTCCGGCACTCATAGTGGCTTAGCTCTTGAAGGGGCGATAAGAATAATCTCATAAGACTACGTCGCCGTTTTAACACAAACTGCGATTTGTATTCTTTTTGAGCAATATCAGGCAGGTAACAACGGGAGGACGGTCAGAAAACAATCGTCAGACCTGGACAGATGTTAATCCAGGTCGATGGGCGTTCAGACTATGTTCAGTAGGGATTAATGCACGCCCAGACGCCAGGCGAAGTAGATTTCTTCTTTCAGTTCCGTAGACGAAAGAGTAAGCAGATCAGCAAATTCAAGTTCTAGTTGTTTCAGACGCTTGAGATATTGAGCGGGTGAAAGATTGCTTTGGTCACGGCGTAAAAATTCGATAGCCAGCTGGGTGGGATTAAGTTGAGTAGACATAGCATCCTCGCTTTAGACAAGACCTGCACAGTATACCACCGTTTACTGCGCAGATAATAACCAAAAGCAATATGCATCACACTTTTCTGGTGACAACGTCACAAAATGGCGGTCGTCAATCGTGATGAACAACACAAACGCCCGTTTTCATCGAATATTTCGATCTGCCAGACCTGATGCCGTGAACCGAGATGCAGCGGTTTACAAACGCCGCGTACCCGCCCTTCTCGTGCTGAGCGAACATGGTTAGCATTGATTTCCAGGCCAACCACTTTTTGCTCGCCTTCGGTACATAAATACCCGGCAACTGAACCAATACTTTCAGCCAGCACCACGGACGCCCCGCCATGTAGCAGCCCGAAAGGCTGCTTTGTCCGCGAGTCTACTGGCATTGTCGCTTCCAGCGTTTCATCACCAATATGTTCAAAGCGAATATCCAGCAACCCCACCATGTTTCCTTCACCCATAGCATTCAGTGCTTCCAGGGTGATTTTACGTTTCCATATCATTTAATAATCTCCAGTAATGCCTGCACGGGATGGCGTACCCCCGTCCCTTCAACCCGTTTAACCTGGCTGCGGCAAGAATACCCGGTCGCCAGACAGCGATTACGCGGCAGACGCTGCATTGCCTGATGCCAGGATAACTCATAGATCCCGAGCGAGTTTTTATGGTTTTTCGCCTCATGTCCGTAAGTCCCTGCCATGCCGCAGCAACCCACGCTGACATTTTCCAGTTTCGCGCCAAAACGGGCAAATATCGCGGCCCATTGTGCTGGCGCCCCCGGCAAGGCGGTAACTTCAGTACAGTGACCAAAGAAATACCATGATTCACCGCTGACTGCTGTCACTGGCTGTGACTGAAGCGCGCTTGCCAGCCATTCATTCGCCAGTAAGACGTTAAACTCGCCACGCGCCTCGCCCAGAGCCAGTTTATATTCATCGCGATAACAAAGTACCAGCGCCGGATCGACACCCACCATTGGCATCCCCAGTTTCGCCATGCGGTTAAGGAAATCCGCCGTTTTTTTCGCCGTCTTCGCAAAACGATTAAGAAAGCCTTTGATATGCTGCGCTTTACCATTCGGTGAGAATGGCAACAGCACTGGCTGGAAACCTAATTTTTCGACCAGACGAACAAAATCCGCCACCACCTGCGCATCGTAATAACTGGTAAAAGGATCCTGCACTACCAGCACCGTGCGTGCTTTCTGCTCTGAACTCAGCGCTTCAAGCTGTTCCAGCGTCATGTTTGCCGAGCGATGCCCCACCATTTGTTGTTGCAGCGACGGCACTGAAAGCAGCGGCAAATCGACCATACCGATGTGTTTTTCCGAGAGTTTGCGCACCAGCGGCTGGTTAATGAAGAAGTTAAAAGTCTTTGGCGCACGCGCCATCAGCGGTGCGTAACTTTCTACCGTTGCCACCAGATGATCGCGCAATGGGCGTAGATAGCGCGTGTGATAGAGTTGCAAGAAACGAGAGCGAAACTCCGGTACGTCAATTTTGATCGGACACTGAGTCGAACACGCTTTACAGGCCAGGCAGCCCGACATCGCCTCTTTGACTTCGTGCGAGAAGTCATATTCGCCCTTATTTGCATGCCAGCTATTGCGCATACGGGCAATTAACGTGCGCAAGCTGACGCCAGACTCTGGTAGCTCTTGCTCCAGTTTTAGAGGGTCAACGGCGCGATCCGCCAGCAAACGTAACCATTCACGCACCAGTGTTGCACGCCCTTTCGGTGAATGAATGCGGTTCTGAGTTATCTTCATTGACGGACACATCGGGCTGCGGGCATCAAAGTTGAAGCACAAACCGTTGCCATTACATTCCATAGCGCCGCGCCACTGCTGGCGTACCGCGATGGGGATTTGTCGGTCATACGTGCCACGCTTTACCGCGTCCACTTTCATCATTGGCGCGTCAATACCTTCTGGTGGGCAGATTTTCCCTGGATTTAGTCGGTTATGCGGATCAAACGCCGCTTTAACCTTACGCAGTTCTGCGAAAAGCTCCTCACCGAAAAACGCTGGACTGTATTCGGCACGAAAACCTTTTCCGTGCTCGCCCCACAACAAGCCACCGTATTTTGCAGTCAGCGCCACCACGTCATCAGAGATTTGCTTCATCAACATCTCTTGTTGCGGATCGCACATATCCAGTGCCGGACGGACGTGCAAAACACCAGCGTCGACGTGGCCAAACATGCCATAACTTAAACCGTGGCTGTCGAGCAGTGCGCGAAATTCAGCAATATAATCTGCCAGATGTTCCGGCGGCACGCAGGTATCTTCGGCAAATGGAATCGGTTTGGCTGCACCTTTGGCATTGCCGAGCAGGCCGACGGCTTTTTTTCGCATTGCATAAATACGCTCAACACCTGCCAGCTCACTGCACACCTGCCAGCCGATCACCCCTGCCTGCTGGCTGGCAATCAGTTCATCCAGCCGCGCACAGAGTGAATTTACCCGCTCGTCAATCAGCGCCTCATCATCTCCGGCAAATTCAACAATGTTCAGCCCGAGCATCTCTTTGTCTGGCACATTGGTAATCAGTTCGCTGACGGAATGCCAGACAATATCTTCCCGCGCCAGATTCAGCACTTTTGAGTCCACCGTCTCTACCGAAAGCGCACGCGCCTCAACCATAAACGGCGCATTACGTAGCGCGGAGTCAAAAGAGTCATATTTGACGTTCACCAGACGGCGCACTTTAGGCAAGCGCGTAATATCCAGCCGCGCTTCGGTAATAAAGGCCAGCGTCCCTTCTGATCCGGTCAGAATGCGCGTCAGGTCGAACTCGGTCATTTCATCGTTAAAGACATGGCGCAGATCGTAACCGGTAAGAAAACGGTTAAGTTTGGGGAATTTGTCGATGATTAACTGGCGTTGCTGGCGGCAACGTTGATAGACAGTGTTGTAGATCCGCCCGATAGCGGTATTGGTTTTACCCAACGTTTCAGCAAGTTCGACGGGTAAAGGTTGGGTATCGAGAATATCACCCCCCAACAACACCGCCCGCACGCCCAACACGTGATCTGACGTTTTCCCATAGACCAGCGATCCCTGGCCGGAAGCATCAGTATTAATCATCCCGCCGAGCGTTGCCCGGTTACTGGTCGAAAGTTCTGGCGCAAAAAAGTAGCCAAATGGTTTCAGGTACTGATTCAGTTGATCTTTAATCACCCCAGCTTCAACGCGCACCCAGCCCTCTTCAGGGTTAATTTCGATGATGCGGTTCATATGGCGGGACATATCAACAATAATCCCCTGGTTGAGCGCCTGACCGTTAGTGCCGGTGCCGCCGCCGCGGGGGGTAAAGATCAGCGATGTATAGCGTTCCTGGGCGGCAAGACGGGCGATCAGCGCCACATCTGCGGTTGAACGCGGAAATACCACCGCATCGGGGAGAAGTTGGTAAATACTGTTGTCGGTCGACATTGTCAGACGATCGGCATAACTTGTCGCCGTATCGCCGGTAAAACCTTGTTGCTCCAGCTCTTGCAAAAAATTAAGCACCAGTTGAACGACTCCGGGTGCCTGGGAAATCTGTGGAATCATTATATTGACCCTTTCCTGCGGTCTGTGATGTAGGTCGATACACTGTTCTTTCAGGCTGCTGCAATAGCGCACTGAAAGGTGATGTTTGTTTACTCTATGGATTTCGAGTTGCAGGAAGGCGGCAAGCGAGTGAACTCCAGGAGCTTACAAAAGTAAGTGACTGGGGTGAACGAACGTAGCCGCAGCACATGCCACTTGAAATACGACGAGTAAATCGTTTGCGTGTTACCTGAGTTGTTGTACCACATTTTTTTCTAACACGCCCATCAGAATTAAGGGCAGAATCGGCCTGTTAAAAACCGCTGAAATTGCTCATCATTATGCAGGTGAGTTTCGCGTGTTCACGTCGCGTCGACGATTTGACGCACAAAAAAGGTGAAAAGTAGTTATGGTAAATGTTCGTCAGCCCAGGGATGTCGCACAAATTCTGCTTTCGGTGCTGTTTTTAGCCATCATGATTGTGGCATGTCTGTGGATCGTTCAACCCTTTATTCTCGGCTTCGCATGGGCCGGTACGGTGGTTATCGCCACCTGGCCGGTATTGTTACGTTTGCAAAAGATCATGTTTGGCCGCCGCTCTCTCGCCGTTCTGGTAATGACGTTGCTCCTGGTGATGGTGTTTATCATCCCTATTGCTTTGCTGGTTAACAGTATCGTCGACGGCAGTGGCCCGTTAATTAAGGCCATCTCCAGTGGCGATATGACATTACCGGATTTAGCGTGGCTTAATACCATTCCGGTGATTGGCGCGAAGCTGTACGCAGGCTGGCATAACTTGCTTGATATGGGCGGCACGGCAATTATGGCGAAAGTCCGTCCTTATATTGGCACCACTACCACCTGGTTCGTCGGGCAAGCCGCGCATATCGGGCGCTTTATGGTGCATTGTGCCTTAATGCTGCTCTTCAGCGCCCTGTTGTACTGGCGCGGTGAACAGGTGGCGCAAGGCATCCGACATTTTGCGACCCGTCTGGCGGGCGTTCGTGGTGATGCGGCAGTTCTGCTGGCGGCACAAGCTATCCGCGCAGTGGCGCTGGGCGTTGTGGTCACTGCTTTAGTACAGGCTGTACTTGGCGGTATCGGTCTGGCCGTTTCTGGTGTGCCTTACGCCACGCTGCTAACGGTATTAATGATCCTCTCCTGCCTTGTTCAGCTAGGCCCGCTGCCAGTGTTGATTCCGGCGATTATCTGGCTCTACTGGACCGGCGATACCACCTGGGGAACGGTATTGTTAGTGTGGAGCGGTGTGGTTGGCACTCTGGATAACGTCATCCGCCCAATGCTAATTCGCATGGGCGCAGATTTACCGCTGATTCTAATCCTCTCCGGGGTTATTGGTGGTTTGATTGCTTTCGGTATGATCGGTCTGTTTATTGGTCCGGTACTACTGGCTGTTTCCTGGCGTCTGTTCGCCGCGTGGGTTGAAGAAGTCCCGCCGCCGACTGACCAACCAGAAGAAATTCTCGAAGAGCTGGGCGAAATCGAGAAACCGAATAAGTAATTTCTCATCAGGCGGCTCTGCCGCCTGATTGTTAATCACTGCTAATTGATATTTCATTCCTCCAGTCCGTATTTTCCTGCTTACCGCCATTCAGCTGGTAGTACCTGTCGCAAATCCTTTACAGTTTTTAAACTAATGAGACGAATCTGATCGACGCAAAAAGTCCGTATGCCTACTATTAGCTCACGGTTATAAATCAACATATTGATTTATAAGCATGGAAATCCCCTGAGTGAAACAACGAATTGCTGTGTGTAGTCTTTGCCCATCTCCCACGATGGGCTTTTTTTTAACATTTTTTGCTTCATTACCCCGCCTCTCGTTCTTTCCAATAATGTTGCACAAGATACTGTGACTCTCTTCAAGCCGTAAGCAGGCTGATAATGTTATTTATATTTTATTCTTTTTTTCATGCAGCCATTACACGATGAACGCTTATGAACTCCAGGCACTACGCCATATTTTTGCCATGACCATTGATGAATGCGCGACCTGGATTGCCCTGACGGGCGACAGTGAAAGCTGGCAACAATGGGAGAAAGGAAAAACGGATATTCCTGACGAGATAGTTGAAAAACTGCTGGCAATGCGCCAGCAAAGAAAAAGGCATCTTCACGCCATCATAGAAAAAATAAACAACCGCATCGGCAACAATACCATGCGTTTTTTCCCCAATTTAACCGCATTTCAACGTATCTACCCAGAAGGTAATTTTATTGACTGGAAGATTTACCAGTCGGTCGCAGCTGAATTATATGCGCACGATCTTGAACGCCTGTGTTGATATTTTAACGGGATACAACGGACGTCATGACAAAAATAATAAACGGATGCTGACATAACAACAGCAACTTTTTAAGCAATATTGCTAAGTAGATCTTATGAAAAATCCCTACCTCCCTACCGCGCTTGGGTTGTATCTCAATTACCTGGTGCATGGTATGGGTGTCATTTTGATGACTTTAAATATGGCCTCGCTGGAGACGCTCTGGCAGACCAATGCCGCAGGCGTTTCGATTGTTATTTCATCATTAGGTATAGGACGATTGAGTGTCTTGCTTTTTGCAGGATTATTATCCGATCGTTTTGGTCGCCGCCCTTTTATTATTCTGGGTATGTGCTGCTATATGACCTTCTTTTTTGGCATCCTGCACACCAATAACATCATTATTGCTTATGCTTTTGGTTTCCTGGCGGGCATGGCGAACAGTTTTCTCGATGCTGGTACCTATCCCAGTTTGATGGAAGCCTTTCCTCATTCACCGGGTACAGCCAATATTTTAATTAAAGCCTTTGTCTCCAGCGGGCAATTTTTATTGCCGCTAATTATCAGCCTGTTAGTGTGGGCTGAACTGTGGTTCGGTTGGTCTTTTATGATTGCCGCGGCGATTATGATCGTTAACGGTCTGTTTTTATATCGCTGTACCTTTCCACCACATCCGGGCCGTCGCTTGCCTGTGGTAAAGAAAGCGACCACTTCCGCGGGGCATCGCTGCTCAATTATTGATTTAGCCAGTTACACCCTCTATGGCTATATTTCAATGGCAACCTTTTATCTGGTTAGCCAGTGGCTGGCACAATACGGGCAATTTGTCGCTGGCATGTCATACACCATGTCGATCAAATTACTCAGTATCTATACCGTGGGTTCGCTGCTGTGTGTATTTATTACTGCTCCACTCATTCGTAAAACCGTTCACTCAACAACATTGTTGATGCTGTACACTTTTATCTCATTTATCGCCCTGCTCACCGTCTGCCTGCATCCCACATTTTATGTGGTGATAATATTTGCTTTCGTCATCGGTTTTACCTCCGCAGGTGGTGTTGTACAAATTGGCCTGACGTTAATGGCGGAACGTTTTCCCCATGCCAAAGGAAAAGCAACGGGGATCTATTACAGTGCGGGCAGCATTGCAACATTTACCATTCCGTTGATTACGGCTCATCTTTCGCAAAGAAGTATTGCCGATATTATGTGGTTCGATACCGCCATCGCTGCTATCGGCTTTTTACTGGCGCTGTTTATTGGCGTACGCAGTCGAAAAGAAGCACAACATCCATCATTAAAGGAGAATGTTGCTACGGGCGGGTAATGCAATATTCTTTTCAGGTCATGCAAGAACTTACGGATAAATTACTCTTTCTGCGCTAATTAAGGAAAATCGCGATCAAAAACAAACTATCACATGCAATATTCCTGGAAACATAAACTTTATGCCATGTACCCAGAGAAAATCATCTTCAGTATAGTGATTATGAAAACCGTCGAAATACAACACGGACGGTAACAAAATTATCTTTCAGCAAGGAGCTGTGAAAATGTCTCAAAATAAGGCTTTCAGCACGCCATTTATCCTGGCTGTCCTTTGTGTATACTTCAGCTATTTCCTACATGGCATTAGTGTTATTACGCTTGCACAAAACATGTCATCTCTGGCAGAAAAGTTTTCTACCGATAACGCCGGTATCGCCTATTTAATTTCTGGTATCGGTCTGGGCCGTCTGATAAGTATTTTATTCTTCGGTGTAATCTCCGATAAATTTGGTCGACGAGCAGTAATATTCATGGCCGTTGCCATGTATATGCTGTTTTTCTTTGGTATTCCGGCCTGCCCAAGTTTAGCTCTCGCTTACGGTCTGGCTGTGTGCGTTGGTATCGCCAACTCAGCCCTGGATACCGGTGGATATCCGGCGTTGATGGAATGCTTCCCGAAAGCCTCGGGTTCAGCCGTAATATTGGTTAAGGCGATGATATCGTTCGGGCAAATGCTCTATCCGATGCTGGTGAGTTATATGCTGTTGAATAACATCTGGTACGGTTATGGGCTGATTATCCCAGGCATCGTATTTGTGCTGATCACGCTGATGCTATTGAAAAGTAAATTCCCAGGCCAGTTGGTGGATGCCAGCGTAGCTGGTGAACTACCGCAAATGAACAGTAAGCCGTTAGTCTGGCTGGAAGGTGTTTCATCGGTGTTGTTCGGTGTTGCCGCATTCTCGACCTTTTATGTCATTGTCGTGTGGATGCCCAAATATGCGATGGCGTTTGCCGGTATGTCGGAAGCTGAGGCATTAAAAACCATCTCTTATTACAGTATGGGTTCGCTGGTCTGTGTCTTTATTTTTGCCGCACTATTGAAAAAAATGGTACGTCCCATCTGGGCTAACGTGTTTAACTCAGCACTAGCAACGGTAACCGCTGCTATCATTTATCTGTACCCCTCTCCACTGGTCTGTAATGCAGGGGCTTTTGTTATCGGTTTTTCTGCTGCTGGCGGTATTTTACAGCTTGGCGTTTCAGTCATGTCCGAGTTTTTTCCAAAAAGCAAAGCCAAAGTCACCAGTATTTATATGATGATGGGTGGTCTGGCCAATTTTGTTATTCCGCTGATTACCGGTTATCTGTCGAATATCGGCCTGCAATACATCATCGTTCTCGATTTTACTTTCGCGCTGCTGGCCCTGATTACCGCAATTATTGTTTTCATCCGCTATTACCGCGTTTTCATTATTCCTGAAAATGATGTCCGGTTTGGCGAACGCAATCTTAGCACCCCGGTTAAACACAATTAAGCAAAGAAATTAGAGGAGTTAATTATGGATGTTACCGCTAAATACGAATTGATTGGCCTGATGGCCTATCCTATCCGCCACAGTTTATCGCCTGAAATGCAAAACAAAGCCTTAGAAAAAGCGGGATTGCCATTTACCTATATGGCCTTTGAAGTGGATAACGATAGCTTTGCCGGCGCAATTGAAGGCTTAAAAGCCTTAAAAATGCGCGGAACCGGTGTGTCGATGCCTAACAAACAACTGGCGTGTGAATATGTTGATGAATTAACACCAGCGGCCAAACTGGTTGGCGCTATCAATACCATCGTCAATGATGACGGCTACCTGCGCGGCTATAACACCGACGGCACGGGCCATATTCGCGCCATTAAAGAGAGCGGTTTTGATATCAAAGGCAAAACGATGGTGCTGCTAGGTGCCGGTGGTGCCTCAACGGCGATTGGCGCGCAAGGCGCGATTGAAGGTTTAAAAGAGATTAAAATCTTCAACCGTCGGGATGAATTCTTCGATAAAGCCCTCGCCTTCGCACAACGGGTCAACGAAAACACCGATTGTGTCGTCACCGTGACCGATCTCGCCGATCAGCAAGCCTTTGCTGAAGCCCTGGCTTCCGCCGACATTTTAACCAACGGCACAAAAGTGGGTATGAAGCCTCTTGAAAATGAATCATTAGTTAACGATGTCAGTATGTTACACCCAGGACTGCTGGTCACTGAATGCGTGTATAACCCGCATATGACGAAGTTATTGCAGCAGGCGCAACAAGCAGGTTGCAAAACGATTGATGGATACGGCATGTTGTTGTGGCAAGGGGCTGAACAGTTCACGTTATGGACTGGCAAAGATTTCCCTCTGGAATACGTTAAACAGGTCATGGGGTTCGGCGCCTGACAGGCTGACCGCGTGCAGAAAGGGTAAAAAATGAAAACCGTAACAGTAAAAGATCTCGTCATTGGCACGGGCGCACCAAAAATCATCGTCTCGCTGATGGCAAAGGATATCGCCAGCGTGAAATCTGAAGCTCTCGCCTATCGTGAAGCGGACTTTGATATTCTGGAATGGCGTGTGGACCACTTTGCCGACCTCTCCAGCGTGGAGTCTGTCATGGCCGCGGCAAAAATCCTCCGTGAGGTAATGCCAGAAAAACCGCTGCTGTTTACCTTCCGTAGCGCTAAAGAAGGCGGCGAGCAGGCGATTTCCACTGAGGCTTATATTGCACTCAATCGCGCAGCCATCGACAGCGGTCTGGTCGATATGATCGATCTGGAGTTATTTACCGGCGATGATCAGGTTAAAGAAACCGTCGCCTATGCACATGCGCATGATGTGAAGGTTGTCATGTCCAACCATGACTTCCATAAAACGCCGGAAGCCGAAGAGATTATTGCCCGTTTGCGTAAAATGCAGTCCTTCGACGCCGATATTCCTAAAATTGCGTTGATGCCGCAAAGCACCAGCGATGTCCTGACGTTGCTTGCCGCTACCCTGGAGATGCAGGAGCAGTATGCCGATCGTCCAATCATCACGATGTCGATGGCAAAAACTGGCGTAATTTCCCGTTTGGCTGGTGAAGTATTTGGTTCGGCCGCAACCTTTGGCGCAGTAAAAAAAGCCTCTGCGCCTGGGCAAATATCGGTGAATGATTTGCGCACAGTATTAACTATTTTGCACCAGGCGTAATAAATAACGTACCGGCGGGAGTAACCTTCCCCGCCGTATTAAAAAAATATTTTTAAAGAGTATTTTAATAAAAATATTCTGTGGGTATCTGTGCGCTATTTTTAATGCTTGCGCAGAGAAACCCACACCTGAATCAGGAAAAAATAATGAAACCTGTAAAACCACCTCGTATTAATGGACGCGTGCCGGTCCTGTCGGCACAGGAAGCGGTAAGTTATATTCCCGACGAAGCAACGCTTTGTGTATTAGGTGCAGGTGGCGGTATTCTGGAAGCCACCACATTAATTACCGCTCTTGCTGACAAATATAAACAAACCCAGACACCGCGTAATTTATCGATTATTAGCCCTACAGGGCTTGGCGATCGCGCCGATCGGGGTATTAGTCCGCTGGCGCAAGAAGGTCTGGTGAAATGGGCATTATGCGGCCATTGGGGACAATCACCACGTATTTCTGAACTCGCAGTACAAAATAAAATTGTTGCCTATAACTATCCACAAGGTGTGCTCACTCAAACATTGCGCGCTGCTGCTGCCCACCAGCCAGGAATTATTAGCGATATTGGTATCGGAACGTTTGTCGACCCTCGCCAGCAAGGCGGCAAACTGAATGAAGTGACTAAAGAAGATCTGATTAAACTGGTCGAGTTTGATAATAAAGAATATCTCTATTACAAAGCGATCGCGCCAGATATTGCCTTTATTCGTGCCACCACCTGCGACAGCGAAGGCTACGCCACCTTTGAAGATGAAGTGATGTATCTCGACGCATTGGTTATTGCCCAGGCGGTGCACAATAACGGTGGTATCGTGATGATGCAGGTGCAGAAGATGGTTAAGAAAGCCACGCTGCATCCTAAAGCTGTCCGTATTCCAGGTTATCTTATCGATATTGTGGTGGTCGATCCGGACCAAACCCAACTGTATGGCGGTGCGCCAGTTAATCGTTTTATTTCTGGTGACTTCACCCTGGATGACAGCACCCAACTTAGCTTGCCTCTTAATCAGCGTAAATTAGTCGCGCGGCGCGCATTGTTTGAAATGCGCAAAGGTGCTGTGGGGAATGTTGGTGTCGGTATTGCCGACGGTATTGGCCTGGTCGCCCGGGAAGAAGGTTGTGCTGATGACTTTATTCTGACGGTGGAAACAGGCCCAATTGGCGGTATTACTTCGCAAGGTATCGCCTTTGGCGCGAACGTGAATACCCGCGCCATTCTGGATATGACTTCCCAGTTCGATTTTTACCACGGCGGTGGTCTGGATGTCTGTTATTTGAGTTTTGCCGAAGTCGACCAGCACGGTAACGTCGGTGTGCATAAATTCAATGGCAAAATCATGGGTACAGGTGGATTTATTGATATCAGTGCCACCTCGAAGAAAATCATTTTCTGCGGCACGTTAACTGCGGGCAGTTTAAAAACAGAAATTGCCGATGGTAAATTAAATATCGTCCAGGAAGGACGGGTAAATAAATTTATCCGTGAACTACCGGAAATTACTTTTAGCGGAAAAATCGCGCTCGAACGGGGACTGGATGTTCGTTACATCACCGAACGTGCTGTATTCACCCTGAAAGAAGACGGCCTGCATTTAATCGAAATCGCGCCTGGCGTCGATTTACAAAAAGATATTCTCGACAAAATGGATTTCACCCCAGTTATTTCGCCAGAACTGAAAATGATGGACGAAAGATTATTTATCGATGCGGCGATGGGTTTTGTCCTGCCTGAAGCGGCTCATTAACAGGAGTATCACGATGGATTTTTCTTTAACTGAAGAACAAGAACTGCTGCTGGCCAGTATTCGCGAACTGATTACAACTAACTTTCCGGAAGAGTATTTCCGCACCTGCGATCAAAACGGTACATATCCGCGTGAGTTTATGCGGGCGCTGGCGGATAACGGCATTTCTATGCTTGGCGTGCCGGAAGAGTTCGGCGGCATCCCTGCGGATTACGTCACCCAGATGCTGGCGCTGATGGAAGTGTCAAAATGCGGTGCTCCGGCGTTTTTGATTACCAACGGTCAGTGTATTCACAGCATGCGCCGTTTCGGTTCTGAGGAGCAGCTACGTAAAACGGCAGAAAGCACCCTGGAAACCGGCGACCCCGCCTATGCCCTGGCGTTGACGGAACCCGGTGCTGGCTCAGATAACAACAGCGCCACCACCACTTACACGCGTAAAAATGGCAAGGTTTACATCAACGGACAGAAAACCTTTATTACCGGTGCGAAAGAGTACCCGTATATGCTGGTGTTGGCGCGCGATCCAGAACCGAAAGATCCGAAAAAAGCCTTCACCCTGTGGTGGGTTGAGTCCAGTAAGCCCGGCATTAAGATCAATCCGCTGCATAAAATCGGCTGGCATATGCTTAGCACCTGCGAAGTTTATCTCGACAACGTGGAAGTTGAAGAGAGCGACATGGTAGGCGAAGAAGGAATGGGTTTCCTCAATGTGATGTACAACTTTGAGATGGAGCGCCTGATCAACGCCGCGCGCAGCACTGGCTTTGCCGAATGCGCATTCGAAGATGCCGCCCGCTATGCCAACCAGCGTATCGCTTTTGGTAAGCCAATTGGTCATAACCAGATGATCCAGGAAAAGCTGGCACTGATGGCGATTAAGATCGACAACATGCGCAATATGGTTCTGAAAGTGGCATGGCAAGCCGATCAGCATCAGTCACTGCGCACCAGCGCGGCGCTGGCAAAACTGTACTGCGCACGCACTGCAATGGAAGTCATTGACGATGCGATTCAAATCATGGGCGGTCTGGGCTACACCGATGAGGCGCGCGTCTCCCGCTTCTGGCGTGATGTGCGCTGTGAACGGATTGGCGGTGGTACTGACGAGATTATGATTTACGTTGCAGGTCGGCAGATCCTGAAAGATTACCAGAATAAATAATCTTCAGGCGGCGCAGCTTCTGACAAAAACTGCGCCGTCAGATTTATCCGGCAAGACTTACAGGTTCAGAAAATTCAGATAAGATTTCTTGTTCAGCAAAACAATTTTTAAATTGTTTGCGGTAATCACTGGGAGAACAGCCAACATGGCGCAAAAACAGTTTGGCAAAATGATCGACATTTTCATAACCCACGCGCCAGGAGATTTCTGCCTGCGACAAATCGGTATTGGTCAGCAACCATTTCGCTTCCGTCATACGCCGTTGAATGACGTAGTTAATGGGAGAAATTCGATACTCTTTAGTAAATTCATGGCAAATATAACTGACGCTGGCACGAAATTTTTTCGATAACTGTTCTAAAGTGATTTTTTCGCGGTAATTATTATTAAGATAAAAGAGAATATCTTTTATCAGGACATCTTTTTTAATATACCCCTGCTCCGAACGATAGGCATTTTTAAAGTTTTCGTAATAGAGAATCGCTAACGTATAGGAAAATGCATCCCACACTGAAGATGTGTTGCCATTTTTACTTTGCGGTAAAATCACACTTAATTCATTAAAAAGCGTTTTGATGACCTCTTTTCCCTGCCCTGCGGCAATTACCGGGCAAGAATGCGGTTGCAGTAACTGATTTTCTTCTGCGCCCTGAAACTGAAAACCGTATAGCGCACAGGTACAGGTCGTTGCCGGGTCGTTAGCATCTGAGGCCACCGCGTGCAGTCTGCCACGCTCTATCACCACAATGTCATCGGCATGTGCCACATAGAGCGAAGAATCAATGGTAAATCTTGCCACTCCTTTCTTAACATAAATCAGCTCGGTTTCATTATCATGAACGTGATGTCCCGACTCCCATTTAGGATCGTCACTAAACGCAAAGCGCGAAAGTCGTGGCGTTTTACCGGCGACAAACAGCACTTCGCTGGCATTATCAAAACAGCGTTGATACATGACAACCTCCCTATTCCATGAGCAAGCAAAAACAATATATGCCGGATAAAATACGGCGTGTATTGCGGTTATACAACCGCATTTAGCGAGAGCTAAACAAGATTATTTACATTGAATGCAAGATAGTACGCCCAGCACTGAAGAATATTTCTGTACATTTCGCTTTTGTTTTAGCGATCGCATTTTTTTTGCAAGATTGTTGGCAAGGAAAACAGATTGCTCCGTCGAAAACCCCGCCCTGCTATCGCACACTATTTTCAGGCCATTTTTACCTTCCATCGGAGATGGTTCCGTATGCGATCCACAGGAGAAATCATGAAAATAATAACCTGCTTTAAGCTGGTGCCTGAAGAACAGGACATTGTTGTCACTCCCGAGTACACCCTCAATTTCGACAATGCCGACGCCAAAATCAGCCAGTTCGATCTCAATGCCATTGAAGCTGCAAGCCAGCTTGCAACAGATGACGATGAGATAGCCGCGCTGACTGTTGGCGGCTCATTGTTGCAGAACTCAAAAGTGCGTAAAGACGTGTTATCCCGCGGACCGCACTGTCTGTATATGGTGCAGGATGCCCAGCTTGAGCATGCACTCCCCCTTGATACGGCTAAGGCCCTGGCCGCGGCGGCAGAAAAGATCGGCTTCGATTTACTGATCTTCGGTGAAGGTTCTGGCGATCTCTATGCCCAACAGGTTGGCCTGCTGGTGGGAGAAATGTTGCAACTTCCGGTGATCAACGCGGTGAGTGCCATTCAGCGTCAGGGGAATACGCTGATAGTTGAACGCACGCTTGAAGATGAAGTTGAAGTGATCGAACTCTCTGTTCCAGCCGTGCTGTGCGTCACGTCCGATATTAACGTGCCACGCATTCCATCGATGAAAGCCATTCTCGGCGCGGGCAAAAAAACGGTACATCAGTGGCAGGCGAGTGATATCGGCTGGAGCCAGGCCACGCCGCTTGCTGAACTGATCGGCGTTCGCGTACCGCCGCAAACAGAACGCAAACACATCATTCTCGATAACGATTCGCCGGAAGCCATTGCCGAGCTGGCGGAACATCTGAAGAAAGCCCTGAACTAAAGCCAACGGAGAAGAAACGATGAGTCAATTAAACAACGTCTGGGTCTTTAGCGATAATCCTGAACGTTATGCCGAACTGTTTGGCGGTGCGCAGCAATGGGGCCAACAGGTGTATGCCATTGTACAAAATACCGACCAGGCACAGGCTGTTATGCCTTATGGTCCAAAATGTATTTATGTTCTTGAGCAAAACGATGCACTGCAACGCACTGAAAATTACGCTGAAAGCATTGCTGCCCTGCTGAAAGATAAACACACCTCTATGTTGCTGCTGGCCGCGACAAAACGCGGTAAAGCGCTGGCTGCACGGTTAAGTGTGCAACTGAATGCGGCGCTGGTGAACGATGCCACTGCGGTTGATGTGGTCGATGGTCACGTTTACGCCGAGCACCGTATGTATGGCGGGCTGGCGTTCGCCCAGGAAAAGATCAATAGCCCGCTGGCGATCATTACCCTTGCGCCCGGTGTTCAGGAACCTTGCACCAGTGACGCCTCGCATCAGTGTCCGATTGAAACTGTGCCTTACGTTGCTCCGCGTCATGAAATTCTTAGTCGCGAACGCCGTGCGAAAGCGGCAAGCAGCGTGGACCTGAGCAAAGCAAAACGCGTGGTTGGCGTCGGTCGTGGTCTGGCAGCGCAGGATGACCTGAAAATGATTCACGAACTGGCAGCGGCACTCAATGCTGAAGTCGGTTGTTCACGCCCGATTGCCGAAGGCGAGAACTGGATGGAGCGTGAACGTTATATCGGTGTCTCCGGCGTGTTGCTGAAATCCGACCTCTACCTGACGCTGGGGATCTCCGGGCAGATCCAACATATGGTTGGCGGCAATGGCGCAAAAGTGATTGTCGCCATCAATAAAGATAAAAACGCGCCAATCTTCAACTATGCCGACTACGGTCTGGTGGGCGATATCTACAAAGTCGTCCCTGCCCTGATTAGCCAGTTGAGTCGCTAATTCCCTTTCAACCACATCTCCCGCTGTAAACGCAGCGGGAAGGGAGCATAACGCATGTCGGATGACAAATTTGATGCCATTGTGGTCGGTGCGGGCGTTGCCGGTAGCGTTGCCGCATTGGTCATGGCGCGAGCCGGACTGGATGTCCTGGTGATCGAACGCGGCGACAGTGCCGGATGTAAAAATATGACCGGCGGGCGTCTTTATGCCCACACGCTTGAAGCGATCATTCCCGGCTTTGCTGCATCAGCGCCGGTAGAACGCAAAGTCACACGCGAGAAAATCTCCTTCTTAACCGAAGAGAGCGCCGTTACCCTCGATTTTCACCGCGAGCAGCCAGATGTTCCGCAACACGCTTCTTATACCGTATTGCGCAATCGTCTCGACCCGTGGTTGATGGAACAAGCCGAACAGGCGGGTGCGCAGTTTATCCCGGGCGTTCGCGTCGATGCGTTGGTTCGTGAAGAAAACAAGGTCACAGGCGTCCAGGCCGGGGATGATATTCTCGAAGCCAATGTGGTGATTCTGGCTGATGGCGTTAATTCAATGCTTGGCCGTTCGCTGGGAATGGTTCCCGCCTCCGAACCGCATCATTACGCTGTTGGCGTTAAAGAAGTCATTGGCCTCACGCCGGAGCAAATCAACGATCGCTTTAACGTCACTGACGACGAAGGTGCCGCCTGGCTGTTTGCCGGTTCCCCTTCTGACGGCCTGATGGGCGGCGGATTCATCTACACCAATCACGATTCCGTATCGTTGGGTCTGGTTTGTGGATTGGGTGATATCGCCCATGCGCAAAAAAGCGTGCCGCAAATGCTGGAGGATTTTAAACAGCACCCCGCCATTCGCCCACTGATTAGCGGTGGCAAACTGCTTGAATATTCCGCGCATATGGTGCCGGAAGGCGGTCTGGCAATGGTGCCGCAACTGGTTAACGATGGTGTGATGATCGTCGGTGATGCCGCAGGTTTCTGCCTCAATCTGGGCTTTACGGTTCGCGGAATGGATTTAGCCATCGCATCGGCCCAGGCGGCTGCCACAACGGTGATTGCCGCCAAAGAACGCGCGGATTTCTCCACCAGCAGCCTGGCGCAATACAAGCACGAGCTGGAACAAAGCTGTGTTATGCGTGATATGCAGCATTTTCGCAAGATCCCAGCGCTGATGGAAAACCCGCGCCTGTTTAGTCAGTATCCGCGCATGGTCGCCGATATCATGAACGATATGTTCACTATTGACGGCAAACCAAACCAGCCGGTACGAAAAATGATTCTCGGACATGCGAAGAAAATCGGGCTGATTAATCTGCTGAAAGATGGTATTAAGGGAGCAACCGCGCTATGAGCCAGAACGCTACGGTCAACGTTGACGTCAAATTAGGCGTCAACAAATTCCATGTTGATGAGGGCCACCCACATATCATTCTGGCGGCAAATCCCGACATCAATGAATTTCAAAAATTAATGAAAGCCTGCCCTGCCGGACTGTATAAGCAGGATGACGCGGGAAACATTCATTTTGATTCCGCCGGTTGTCTGGAGTGCGGCACCTGTCGGGTGCTGTGTGGCAACACTATTCTCGAACAATGGCAATACCCCGCAGGCACCTTCGGTATTGATTTCCGTTACGGCTAATTACGCTTCCCACAGGCCCGCACCTCGGGCCTGACGTTCTGTTTCGAGAGTTCAAAATGAAAGTGACATTAACGTTTAACGCGCAGCGTCGTGCAGCCTATCGACAACAAGGGTTATGGGGCGATGCTTCGCTGGCCGACTACTGGCGGCAGACTGCATGCGCGATGCCAGACAAAATAGCCGTTGTCGATAATCATGGCGAATCGTACACCTATAGCGCACTCGATCACGCTGCGAACTGTCTGGCAAGCTGGTTACTGGCTAACGGTATTGAATCGGGCGATCGTATCGCTTTTCAATTGCCTGGCTGGTGTGAATTTACCGTTATCTATCTTGCCTGCCTGAAAATCGGTGCGGTTTCCGTACCACTGTTGCCTTCCTGGCGGGAAGCTGAACTGGTATGGGTGCTCAATAAGTGTCAGGCAAAAATGTTTTTTGCACCGACATTGTTTAAACAAACGCGTCCGGTAGATTTAATCCTGCCACTGCAAAATCAGCTTCCACAACTACAACAGATCGTCGGCGTGGATAAGCTGGCCCCCGCCACCTCGTCTCTCTCGTTAAGTCAGATTATTGCCGACAATCCCCCGCTGGCCGTCGCAACATCGGTCCACGGCGATGAATTAGCGGCGGTGCTATTTACCTCCGGAACTGAGGGTATGCCAAAGGGCGTGATGCTAACGCATAACAATATTCTCGCCAGTGAGCGGGCTTATTGCGCGCGGCTGAATCTGACCTGGCAGGATGTCTTTATGATGCCTGCGCCACTCGGCCACGCAACGGGCTTTCTGCATGGCGTAACAGCACCATTTTTGATTGGTGCTCGCAGCGTGTTGTTAGATATTTTCACTCCTGATGCGTGTCTCGCGCTGCTTGAGCAGCAGCGTTGCACCTGTATGCTCGGCGCAACGCCGTTTGTCTATGATCTTTTGAATTTACTAGAGAAACAGCCCGCAGACCTTTCAGCGCTGCGTTTCTTTCTTTGCGGCGGTACCACAATCCCCAAAAAAGTGGCGCGTGAATGCCAGCAGCGCGGCATTAAATTATTAAGCGTTTATGGTTCCACAGAAAGCTCGCCACATGCAGTGGTGAATCTCGACGATCCTTTGTTGCGCTTTATGCACACCGATGGTTACGCTGCCGCAGGAGTGGAAATTAAAGTGGTCGATGACGCACGCAAGACCTTACCGCCTGGTTGCGAAGGTGAAGAGGCCTCGCGTGGCCCTAATGTGTTTATGGGTTATTTTGATGAACCTGAATTAACCGCTCGCGCGCTGGATGAAGAGGGCTGGTATTACAGTGGCGATCTCTGCCGCATGGATGAAGCTGGCTATATAAAAATAACCGGACGCAAGAAAGATATTATTGTCCGCGGCGGCGAAAATATTAGCAGCCGTGAAGTGGAAGATATTCTATTGCAGCATCCTAAAATTCACGATGCTTGTGTGGTTGCAATGCCCGATGAACGCTTAGGTGAACGTTCATGCGCCTATGTCGTGCTGAAAGCACCGCATCATTCATTATCGCTGGAAGATGTAGTGGCATTTTTTAGCCGTAAACGGGTCGCGAAATATAAATACCCTGAACATATCGTGGTGATCGAAAAACTGCCGCGCACGGCCTCCGGTAAAATACAAAAATTTTTGTTACGCAAAGATATTCTTCAACGGCTGGAACAAACATGCGTTGAGGCATAATTCATAAATAATAAAGCACCTTATACGCAAGGTGCTTTATTCAATCCCGATTAACCACGTCCGACATATGGCATATTATTTGCCATAATCGTTATTTCCAGCACATTCGTGGTTACTGGCAACTGGGCCATCATCTGAATGGCTGCTGCAACATCAGCAACATTCATCATATCTTCCGCTTTAATAGCGCCATCTGCCTGATAAACGCCCTTACGCATCCGATTCGATAATGTCGTTTCCGCATTGCCGATATTAATTTGCCCGCAAGCGATATTAAATTTGCGACAATCAAGGGAAATGGCCTTGGTCAACCCGGTAACAGCATGTTTCGACGCCGTGTATGCCGCAGTATAAAGGCGCGGTGTCAGTGCGGAAATCGACGCATTGTTAATAATGCGTCCTCCCATTGGCTGCTGCGCTTTCATGATTTTAATCGCTTCTTTCGAACACAAAAATGTCGAGTGAATATTGGCGTTAAACACGCGTGTCCACTCAGTAAACTCAACCTCTTCAATACTTTTTGCCGGACTATTATTGCCCGCATTATTGAACAAGAGATCCAGTCGACCAAAACGAACCTTAATCTCGGCAAATAGTGCAACGACAGCGGACTCATCCGTGACATCAGCAACCAGAGGAATAAAGCGTTCCTTGGCTAAACCTTGTGCACATTGCTGTAAGGTTTCTTCGTTACGCGCGGCAACAATAACAGTATATCCAATGTCATAGAGTGCCTTTGCTGCCGCGTAGCCGATACCTTTACTTCCCCCTGTCACCAGGGCAATTTTTGTCATAGCCAGCTCCGCCTATAATAAACTCATGTCGATTTTCACGACTGTTTTTTTGATTTTCTCCACGTTATCGACTTTATAACATGCCCGATGTACCTCTTCCGGGAAGACCACCACAAACTGTCCTGGTGTCAACGTGATTATCCGATCATTAATACGTTCATCAGCATAAAAAATAACGTCACGGTCGCCCAGGTGGCTTTCTACAACCGAGTTTTCTCCATCATCAAAATCCACACAAATCCGCTCTTCTCCGGCAATTAAGAAATGGACATCAAGATATTTACGATGAACTTCTGGTCGGCATTCATGTAGTGGTTTAGTCATCGGTTCAACCACGGTATAAAATATTGAGTCATCCTGAATAAAAACCTTTTCCCCCACAGGAACACTATTCAGCTCATGCTGTGAAAGATACTCAATGACACGAGCAATGACAGGATGAAATGTCCGCTTTTGTTGTTCACTAAGATACGCGATATCACCATAAATCATATTTCCCGCCTTATTGAGTAACAGGGGTAATAACTGGCTGTCCGCTAAAGAAAGCCTGTAAGTTATCAAAAACCAAATCTGCCATTGCATTAAACGTTTCGCTCGTACCACTGGCGATATGTGGCGTCAGGACAACGTTATCCAGCGACATTAATTGTTCTGGCACATGTGGTTCGTTGGCATAAACGTCCAGTGCCGCACCAGCAATGATGTTATTTTGCAGAGCATCAATCAGATCGGTTTCGTTCACCACTGATCCCCGGGAAATACTGATCAAATGTCCGGTTTTCCCCAGAGCCTGCAGCACAGTTTTGTCGATAACGCCGCGTGTACTTACCCCGCCTGGCAGCGTCAGAACGAGGAAGTCCACCGCTTGCGCCAGAGAAACCAGCGAATCATGCGCCGTCCATTCAGGTTTGTTATGCGGTTTTGGGTCGAAATAGTGAATTTCCATTTCAAATGCTGCTGCACGGCGGGCTACAGCATTACCAATGTTCCCCAGACCAACAATTCCGCAACGTTTACCACTCACTTTCGTCGCCATCGGGAAACGCCCTTCGTTTGGCCAACGACCGCCACGAACATAACGATCGGCAATGTTAATACGTCGGGCAACATTGAGTAACAACGCCATGCCAATGTCTGCAACACAGTCATTAAGCACGCCAGGGGTGTTGGTGACGATAACGCCATGCTCCCTGGCTGCCACGATATCAATGGGGTCATAGCCCACACCATTACTGGCAATAATCTTCAGATTCGGAAATTTTTCAATTAGCGCCCGAGAAGCTCCCATTACCGGATTACCACTGGTCACCAGCGCCTTAATATCCGGCGCGATCTGCGTGTAAAAAGCGTCTGCGTCGGTCAGTTCCCACAGGCGATATGCGGTGAAGGTAGATTCAACTTTAGCCATTAAGCGGTCGCTTAATTTGCCGACGATCGCCACCTGAATATCTTTTAAGTTCATACACTATTCCTTGATTGATGTTTGCCGTAGGCCACTTACCATAGGCCAAGAATTTTCCACCACACCGCCCCCAGTCCGAACCAGATGACAATGTTCAACAACATGACGATAAAGCCCAGCCGCCACCATTCTCGTTGCGAGACATAGCCAGCGCCGTAATAGATGACTGCGGGTCCGTTGCCATAATGCGAAATGCCGCTCATCAGGTTAGTGACGAACGCCAGTGACAGAGCAGCCATCATCGGCGGCGCGCCTGCAGCAACCGAGACGCTGCCAAAAGCGGCATACATCGCCACTACATGCGGCGTACTTCCGGCAAAGAAATAGTGGGAATAGCAGTAAACTATCAGCAACACCGTCAACGTTATCTCCCACGGAATGCCGGTGAACAGAGCCGAGGTTGTGACAGCAAACCATTTGAACAGGCCAAGCTGATTGAGCTTATCAGCCATACAGATCATGACACCCAGCCAGACCAGAATGTCCCAGGCCCCCTTCTCTGACTGCACATCCTGCCAGGTGATAATCCGGGTCATCAACATTAAACAGACGCCGGAAAGCGCGACAGCGGTCGCATCCAGACCAGTCCATTTCGATGTACTCCAGGCCAATAATGAAAGCAGGAAAATGCCAATCGTCACGCGCTCATCTCGGGTTACCGGCCCCATTTTGATAAGTTCTTCCTGTGCCAACGCTTTGGCTTCTGGCGTCTTTTTGATCTCTGGCGGGTAGAGTTTGTAAATGACCAACGGCATAGTGATAAAAGCGATAATGCCCGGCACCAGTGCGCTTAGCGTCCACATCCCCCATGAGATATCGACAAATAAGGTGCTGGCCGCCAGAGATACAATGAGTGCATTTGGCGCGCTGGCCGTCATAAACATCGAGGATGAGAGACAGTTGGAATGGAACACCGTCTGCATCAGATAAGCGCCAATTTTACGCGGCCCTTGATCCGGTTCAGATCCAAAGCTGTTAGAGACACTGCGAACAATCGGGAACAAAATTCCCCCTGCTCGCGCTGTGTTTGATGGCGTTGCGGGCGCGATAATCATATCGCTTAGCGCCAATGTATAACCCAGACGTAACGAGCTGCCGCCAAATCCGCGAATCAGCAAAAAGGCGATACGCCGCCCCAACCCCGTTTTGATGAATCCTTTCGCGTACAGGAATGCGGCGACAATAAGCCATACCGTGGTGCTGCTGAAACCTTTTAAGGCTTCGCTGGTTTTCATCATACCGGTCAGCATAATAAAACTGATGGCTATTAACGCGATAGCGCCTACCGGCAACGGTTGCAGAATAAACGCCACCACAGTGGTGATGAATATGGCCAGAATGTGCCAGGTTAAGGGTGTTAATCCGTCAGGGACGGGGGAAAACCATATAGCGAGTGCGACAATCGCACAAATCAGGACTTTCAAATAGCAACTCATATGCAATCCCTGTAGCTGTTTCCCTCCGCTCGCGGAGGGAATTTATCCTGTTTTCTGTACAGCCAGACAAATCAGAAAATCGGTTTTAGTTCGAATAAATTCTCTGAATTACATAATCTGCGCTTATGTCTGAATAACGGTGCGGTAATTTTTCATATCCATATCCCTTTTTATGCTGTGGTTGAAGACAGTATAAAAACGGGACTCGCCAGTGACTTCGTGCAATCCAACGAACTCTGGACGAAAAAATTACGCATATGCTTAAGGAAATTGACGAGTGGTCACATTCGGCTTTGAGAAAAAACAGTATCGAGAATTATTCTGTGGAGAGGATCGCAAACGAATTAAAATCAGAAAGAACACCAGCCAATTATTCAGATGATGCCCGGAAGCTTTTTATATTGCACGAGCGCGTTTGCCCGAAGTAGGTTGATAAAAGGTGGGGATATAGAAATGGACCCGGCGACTGAACGCCGCCGGGTATTTATTTTATTTCTTCAGTTCCGCCAGGCTTAACCATGTTTGCACCACGGTGTCCGGGTTCAGAGACAGGCTATCGATCCCCTCTTCCATCAGCCATGCAGCAAAGTCTTCGTGGTCGGACGGACCCTGACCGCAAATGCCGACATATTTGCCCTGTTTCTTCGCAGCACGGATCGCCATCGACAGCAGTGCTTTCACGGCGTCGTTGCGCTCATCGAACAGTTCAGACACCACACCGGAGTCGCGGTCCAGACCGAGTGCCAGCTGTGTCATGTCGTTTGAGCCGATAGAGAAACCGTCGAAATATTCGAGGAACTGTTCCGCCAGCAAGGCGTTGGACGGAATTTCGCACATCATGATGATTTTCAGCCCGTTCTCGCCACGTTTCAGCCCCTGACGCGCCAGTTCTTCAACCACTGCTTTCGCCTGATCCACGGTACGCACGAACGGGATCATGATCTCTACGTTGATCAGTCCCATGTCGTTGCGCACACGTTTCACCGCTTCACACTCCAGCGCGAAGCAGTCGCGGAAGCTGTCAGAAACGTAGCGGCCCGCGCCACGGAAGCCCAGCATCGGGTTCTCTTCATGCGGCTCGTAACGCTCACCACCCACCAGATTGGCATATTCGTTGGATTTAAAGTCAGAGAGACGGACAATCACGCGTTTCGGATAAAACGCAGCGCCCAGCGTCGCGATCCCTTCGGTCAGACGGCCAACGTAGAACTCACGCGGAGAATCGAAGCCTTTCATCATCTCGCGAATTTCATTTTGTAACTGTGGTTCCTGGTCATCAAACTCAAGCAGTGCGCGGGGGTGAACGCCAATCATGCGGTTGATGATAAACTCCAGACGCGCAAGGCCCACGCCTTCGTTCGGCAGGCAGGCAAAGTCAAACGCCCGATCCGGGTTACCGACGTTCATCATCACTTTCAGTGGCAGGTCCGGCATGGTTTCCACGCTGGAGCTTTTCACACTGAATTCAAGCAACTCCGCATAGACGTAACCGGTATCGCCTTCGGCACAAGAAACGGTGACGTTCTCACCGTCTTTCATACGTTCGGTCGCATCACCGCAGCCCACTACCGCCGGAATACCCAGTTCACGAGCGATAATTGCCGCGTGGCAGGTACGACCGCCACGGTTGGTGACGATGGCGGACGCTTTCTTCATGATCGGTTCCCAGTCCGGGTCGGTCATGTCAGTAACCAGCACGTCGCCAGGTTCGATGCGGTTCATTTCGCTGATGTCATGAATGACTTTCACCGGACCCGCGCCGATACGATGACCGATAGCGCGGCCTTCGGCGATAATCTTGCCCTGTGAATGCAACGTATAACGTTCCATCACCTGACCGCGAGAACGTACAGTTTCTGGACGCGCCTGCACGATAAACAATTTACCGGTGTGGCCATCTTTCGCCCACTCAATATCCATCGGGCGACCGTAGTGTTTCTCAATTTGTACGGCCTGTTTTGCCAGTTCCTGCACTTCTTCGTTGGTCAGCGAGAAGATGTCACGCTGTTCCTGCGGTACATCTTCAATTTTAACCTGCTTGCCGTGTTCCTGGGTCGGCGCGTAGACCATGCGGATTTTTTTCGACCCCATGGTGCGGCGCACGATAGCCGGGCGATTCGCCGCCAGCGTCGGTTTATGCACGTAAAACTCATCCGGGTTGACCGCCCCCTGTACCACCATTTCACCCAGGCCCCATGCGGAAGTGATAAACACCACCTGGTCAAAGCCGGATTCGGTATCAATGGAGAACATCACCCCAGAAGATGCGAGGTCGGAGCGCACCATCCGCTGAACACCGGCGGAGAGTGCCACGCCACGGTGATCGTAACCCTGATGCACACGATAAGAGATGGCGCGATCGTTAAACAGAGAAGCAAATACATGCTTCACTGCCACGAGAACGGCGTCAAAACCCTGAACGTTGAGGAAGGTTTCCTGCTGACCGGCAAAGGAAGCGTCCGGCATATCTTCTGCGGTGGCGGAGGAGCGTACCGCAAAAGAGGCGTTTTCGTCATCGGCGGAAAGCTGTGCATAGGCTTCGCGGATGGCGTTTTCCAGCTCAGGCTGGAAGGGAGTGTCGATAATCCACTGGCGGATTTGCGCGCCCGCTTTCGCAAGCTGGGTAACATCGTCAATATCCGTTTTATCCAGCAGTTCATAGATGCGCTGGTTTACGCCGCTTTGGTCCAGAAACTGGTTAAACGCGTCGGCGGTTGTGGCGAAACCATTCGGAACGGAAACGCCCATTCCGGAAAGGTTAGTAATCATTTCACCCAGGGAGGCATTTTTGCCCCCAACCCTGTCTACATCATTCATGCCGAGTTGGTTATACCAAAGCACCAGCGGTGACGAGCCATTGTTGGACATCGAACAATCCTTTTGTGATAAATGAACGGTTTGAGAAACACATTTCTGCGTATTTATCTTTGCATATTTAACCGGATGAAAAAAACGGTGAATCGTTCAAGCAAATATATTTTTTTACTTTTTAAGACAGATCCCTGCGTTGCGCAAATTCGCTATCTTCAGTAATTTCCACATAAACCATCGGTATAAACGAAAGCGTAAAAATGAAATGCTGTTTTCATAAAATATAAAATTGAAGGTTCATTTTATAAACCAGGCATAACCTTCTACGCTTCTGTACGTTTTTAATTTATGCTTTCATAGAATTATGTCTGCATCACGGGAAGAACAAAATGGATAATGCTGTTGATCGCCACGTTTTTTATATTTCTGATGGTACGGCTATAACTGCGGAGGTATTAGGACACGCAGTGATGTCACAATTTCCCGTTACTATCAGCAGCATTACGCTGCCGTTTGTCGAAAATGAAAGCCGTGCACGGGCGGTGAAGGATCAGATTGACGCAATTTATCACCAGACAGGTGTGCGCCCGCTGGTTTTTTACTCCATTGTGCTACCGGAAATCCGCGCCATCATTTTGCAAAGCGAAGGTTTTTGCCAGGATATTGTGCAGGCGCTGGTTGCCCCTCTCCAGCAAGAGATGAAACTGGACCCGACGCCGATTGCTCACCGTACCCACGGCCTGAACCCTAATAATCTCAATAAATATGATGCGCGTATTGCGGCAATTGATTACACCCTCGCCCATGACGACGGCATTTCGTTACGCAATCTGGATCAGGCTCAGGTGATCCTGCTCGGTGTCTCTCGTTGTGGTAAAACCCCCACCAGCCTGTATCTGGCGATGCAGTTTGGTATCCGCGCGGCAAACTACCCCTTTATTGCCGATGACATGGATAATCTGGTGCTACCCGCGTCGCTCAAGCCGCTTCAGCATAAATTGTTCGGACTGACTATCGACCCGGAGCGTCTGGCGGCGATTCGCGAAGAGCGTCGGGAGAACAGTCGCTATGCCTCGCTTCGTCAGTGCAGGATGGAAGTCGCGGAAGTGGAAGCGTTGTACCGTAAAAATCAGATCCCGTGGATTAACAGTACCAATTATTCGGTAGAAGAGATTGCCACCAAGATCCTCGATATCATGGGCCTTAGCCGCCGAATGTACTAGAGAACTAGTGCATTAGCTTGTTTTTTTGTTATCATGCTAACCACCCGGCGAGGTGTGACACACCTCGCACTTGAAATCAGCTGCGATTGGTTTATCGTGATGCGCATCACTTCCCGGTAGTCCTGCCGTTGAAGCAACAAATTTCTGAGACTTGTAATGAACAGAACTGACGAACTCCGTACTGCGCGTATCGAGAGCCTGGTAACGCCCGCCGAACTCGCGCTACGGTATCCCGTAACGCCTGGCGTCGCCAACCATGTCATTGATTCCCGCCGCAGAATTGAAAAAATACTGAATGGTGAAGATAAGCGACTGTTGGTCATTATTGGCCCCTGCTCGATCCACGATCTGACCGCCGCCATGGAGTATGCCACCCGTCTGCAGGCGTTGCGCAACCAGTACCAGTCACGACTGGAAATTGTAATGCGCACCTATTTTGAAAAACCGCGTACCGTTGTCGGCTGGAAAGGACTCATCTCCGATCCGGATTTAAACGGCAGCTATCGCGTTAATCACGGCCTTGAAATGGCGCGTAAATTGCTGTTGCAGGTAAATGAACTGGGCGTTCCCACCGCGACCGAGTTTCTCGATATGGTGACCGGTCAGTTTATTGCTGACTTAATTAGTTGGGGCGCGATTGGCGCACGGACTACCGAGAGCCAGATCCACCGTGAAATGGCTTCGGCACTCTCTTGTCCGGTAGGTTTTAAAAACGGTACCGATGGCAACACGCGGATTGCCGTGGATGCTATCCGCGCAGCCCGTGCCAGCCATATGTTCCTCTCGCCAGACAAAAACGGTCAGATGACCATCTATCAGACCAGCGGCAACCCGTATGGCCACATTATTATGCGTGGCGGCAAAAAACCGAACTACCATGCCGATGATATCGCCGCAGCCTGCGATACGCTGCACGAGTTTGATTTACCTGAACATCTGGTGGTGGATTTCAGCCACGGTAACTGCCAGAAGCAGCACCGTCGCCAGTTAGAAGTTTGTGAGGATATTTGTCAGCAAATCCGCAATGGCTCCACGGCGATTGCCGGAATTATGGCAGAAAGTTTCCTGCGCGAAGGTACACAAAAAATCGCCAGCAGTCAGCCGCTCACCTACGGTCAGTCGATTACCGATCCTTGTTTAGGTTGGGAAGATACTGAACGCCTGGTCGAAAAACTCGCCTCTGCGGTAGATTCCCGCTTCTGAATGCGTGCCCATTCCTGACGGAATGGGCATTTCTGCGCAACTTGTTGTCTTCTCAACACATTACTGCTTGCTCTGGCTCGCCATAATATTGATAATAAGAATCATTGTTATATAAATTATTATTAATTTCTATGCGTTATACGGATAGCAGAAAACTCACGCCTGAAACGGATGCCAATCACAAGACCGCTTCCCCGCAGCCCATTCGGCGAATTACCAGCCAGACACTGTTAGGTCCGGATGGCAAACTGATTATCGATCATGACGGGCAAGAATACCTGCTCCGTAAAACTCAGGCTGGCAAGCTGCTGTTGACCAAGTAGCCTTTAACTCGAGCAGCTGACTTCAAGCCGTTTACCCCAGTCAGGTGGACGACTGACATAGTCATCATCCCTGTCGCTGAAAGGATTTCGCAACGCTTCATGCAGACGTTGTAATTCTGTCATATCGCCCTTTTCTGCCGCCTCAATAGCGCGTTGTGCCAGCCAGTTTCGCAATACCAGCGCAGGATTGACGCTCTGCATCAGTTGCTGACGTTCACTATCGGCAACTCCGTCTTGTTGCAAGCGCGCCCGATAACGCGTAAACCAGTCATCAAACGCCGCGCGGTCAATAAACTCATCGCGCAGCGGTGAAGCCGCACTGTGCTGCTCGGTCAGACTTAACATGCGGAATGTGCGAGTATAATCACTGCGCTCTTGCGCCATCAGACTGAACAATTCATTCAGTAGCGCATTATCCTCTTTTTGCTCCGTCATAAAGCCCAGCTTCTGCCGCATACGTTTTCCATAATGCGTCAACAAAACCTGTTGATAGCTTTCCAGTGCCTCGTTTAACGCGTCGACAGTGATAAACGGCGACAATGTCTGCGCCAGACGCTGTAAATTCCACAACGCAACGGCAGGTTGATTATCAAAGCTGTAACGTCCCTGATGATCAGAGTGATTACAAATAAAGCCCGGTTCATAATCATCGAGGAAAGCAAATGGACCATAATCCAGCGTCAGCCCGAGAATCGACATGTTATCCGTGTTCATCACCCCGTGAGCAAAACCGACTGTCTGCCAGCTGGCGATTAACGAAGCCGTTCGTGCGACAATATCGGTAAACCAGAGGCGGTATTTATCCTCTTCATCCTGAAGATGCGGCCAGTAATAGCGAATGGCGAAGTCAGCCAGCTGGCGAATTTTTTCCGGTTTCCGACGATAGTAAAAGTGTTCAAAGTGGCCAAATCGCAAATGACTCTGCGCTACGCGCATCAGCATCGCTCCTGATTCGACCGTCTCCCGGTAAACCGGCGTATCGCTGGTAACAATGCTTAAGGCGCGTGTCGTCGGAATGCCAAGGTGATGCATTGCCTCACTGGCAAGACTTTCGCGAATTGTTGAACGTAAAACCGCACGTCCGTCGCCCATCCGCGAATAAGGCGTCAGCCCCGCACCTTTCAGATGCCAGTCCATGGTGGTGCCGTCGGCAAACTGTTGCTCGCCGAGTAAAATACCGCGCCCGTCGCCAAGCTGCCCCGCCCAGACACCAAACTGGTGGCCACTGTAGACCTGGGCCAGTGGCGACATACCTGGCAGTAAAGTTTCGCCGCCCCAGACACCCGCGCCACTTTCAAACAACGACGATGGAACACCCAGCGTATTAGCCAGTTCGGCGTTATACCAAATCAACCGGGCATTATTTAAAGGCGTAGGGGAAAGCGATGTATATGTTGCCGGCAATTCATCACGCCAGCGGGTAATAAAAGACAGGGTCATAGATCCTCCTGTTTGATAGTGTAGACGGTTACTCTCGTCTTAAACACCAGCAAACAAGAGGGTTATCGCTGGACCAGCGTTGTTATCTGGCTTACGGGAACTGCGGGCCACAAGCATCCCTGAAAAGCATGGAAACCAAACGGCGCCATCTGTGCCAGCATCTCTGGTGTATTAATACCAGCAGCAATAATACAATTGCAACAAGGTGAAATTTGCGCATGGAGCGCACGAATAAAAGGCGCGAAAGATTTATGGACTATTTGTTGCTGAATAAAACCTTTATCCAGCATGACGCGAGTGAAAAGCCCATCAAAAACAGCCTTCATTGTACTGTTGCCCGCCCCCAAATTTCCCAAAACCAATGGGAAAATTTGCGATAAGTGCAAAAGTTCATAATTATCTTTTCCCTCATTAAGATGAGGATAATTTTCATTAATCATCAATTCAGCAAAAGGAATTTTTAATAGTTTGCTTGCGTAATTATCCCTATCTAATAATAACTTTGCTACTTGTGGTGTTAAATTAATCCAGGCAAAGAGTTTGTGTTGAATAAAAAAATGTTGGCATGATTTTAGTAATTCCAACTTTTCGGCAAATAATTGCCAATGCTGCTCCTCTGAAAGTTGTGCAATAACCCGTGTCGTCGGGATGCGAACCGTACCGTCGTCACTGGAGAAATGGGTTATTAACTCAACCCCAACAAGATTTTGTTGGCTGTCTCTTATCGGTAGAAAATAGTAATCAGAATGATAAAGATTCTCCAGTAAGACCTTCATGGTAACAGCCCCTCTCTACGGATTTTTTTCAACATCCAGATAAAAAGTTTGAGGCCATAAGGCATAACAAATACAGAGGGAATAACTTTCATTTGTTCCATGTTAACCACTTTTTCAGGGGTCCTTTTTTTAGATTATCCTGAGTATAAACGAATATTCCATTTGCGGTATTTTTGTCTGCAAAATACTACTGTATTCAGGAGCTAACAGACGGTGCGGTATCAGCACCGTCCATTTATTGAGATACTAGATTCGTCTCGCCTGCCAGAAATTTTTCTGCCAGTAGACATTATCGAGGGAAGAACGCATCACCCCCTTGCTGGTAGAGGCGTGAATGAATTGATTGTTGGTATCGTAAATACCCACGTGTAAACCATTTTGCCCGGAACCTGTTTTGAAAAAGACCAGATCGCCTGGCAGCAATTCTTCTTTATCAATTTGGGTACCGATAGCGGCCTGTTGTTTTGTTTCGCGTGGCAACTGTAAGTCGAAACGGTCACGCATCGTCACAACCACGAAACCAGAACAGTCCACTCCACGTCGAGTCATGCCGCCATAACGATACGGCGTACCATGCCAGCTCTGTAGTTGATCGTTCAAACCGGCAATGACAGTAATGGAGTCAGAAAGCCTGGCGTTTGGCGGCGGCGCTTTATGATGGCTACACCCGGCCAGAAACAGTGCTGTAATTAAAATTAGGCAGAAACGCATTCCGTACGAATCCTCTGTTTTTTATTCTTGCATTAATTTAGCGTCGAAATTACCCGTTTTTCAAGATGCTAATGAAATCAGGTGGTCGAAATCAGCATTCGGTGACCTTCAATGTCCAGACGACGGAAGCTCATCCCATAAGCCTGGGCCAGATTCGGCGGCGTTAGTACTTCATCTCTCCGCCCACTGGCAAGCAGTTTTCCTTGTTTAAGCAACCACGCCCGATGCGCGTGACGCAATGTGTGGTTAAGATCGTGACTGCTCATCACAATCGCCACGCCTTGCTGACATAGCGCGCTCAAAATTTTATCTAACGCACTTTGCTGGGCAACATCAAGGCTGTTCATGGGTTCATCAAGGAGAAGCAATTGACCTGCCGGATTCGCTTGTGGCGTAATTTGTAGCACCACCGCGGCAAGACGGACACGTTGCCATTCACCACCGGATAGTTGATTGGTGCTTCGACCAAGTTTGTCATCAAGGGCCAACGCCCCTGCGACATCATTTAGCAGATCGGTTCGCGTTTTATTGTGCTGGTGCATGGTCAGGTAATGCCAGACCGGCATAGCAAACGGCGGCGTCTGCTGCTGTGCAAGATAAGCGCGATGCAGGGCGAGTTTTGTTGCGGGCCAGGTATCCAGTGGTTGACCTGCAAACTGAATGCTTCCCTGACCACTGGTCATCCCCGCCATTCGCGCCAGCAAGGTGCTCTTGCCCGCGCCGTTCGGCCCCACCAGATGCAGGATCTCCCCTGCCCGGACCTCGCCAGAAAGTGGCCCCAGGCGGGTTGATTCCGCTACATCCTGTAACTGCATCACAATAGACATTATTTTGCCAACGCCAGTTTAATGCTTTCCATTACAATAGGATCTTCCGGCGTCATATCCGGGGAAAAACGCTGGATGACCTTTCCGTCTCTACCCACCAGAAATTTTTCAAAATTCCACAAAATATCATCAGGGTACAGCGGTGCGCGACCTTTACTGGCCATTCGCGCGTAGAAACCGCTCTCTTCCGGTGCCACCGCCGTGGGCGCTGCGGCAATCAATTTTTGATATAGCGGATGACGCCCTTCGCCATTGACCTCAATCTTACTGAACATTGGGAACGTCACGCCCCAGGTGGTGGTGCAATAAGTTTTAATTTCTTCATCACTACCTGGTTCTTGTTCAAGGAACTGGTTGCACGGAAATCCCAGCACGACAAAACCACGATCGGCCCAGGCTTTCTGGATGTTCTCCAACTGTTCATATTGCGGCGTTAAGCCACACTTTGAAGCGACATTGACAATCAGCAGCACATTACCGGCATATTTCTCCAGCGTGGTCACTTCCCCGTCAATCGTCTTCACTACGGTGGTCAGAATGGGATCTTGCATCGTGTCTCCTGGATAAGGTCAGTAAAAATCTTAGCTTTTAATCATAGACCGTCTTTATGCGGCTAACGTCCTGCTTTTAACAATAACCAGATAAACACCGGCGCACCCAGGGTGGCGGTGACCACACCAATCGGTAACTCTGCGGAAGCCAGCACCAGTCGAGCAACAATATCGGCAAGCAGCAACGCAGTAGCACCTGCCAGCGCGCAGCCGGGAAGTAATACCCGGTGATCGGTTAATCCGCACAGCCGCAGAATATGTGGGATAACCAGGCCAATAAACCCAATAGCGCCAGCCAACGCCACACTGACACCGACCATCCAACCGGTAGCCGCGACCAGCACATTGCGCCAGAGCCACAGTGGTAACCCCAGTTGTCGCGCCGAAATTTCACCCAGCGCTAACATATTCATTGGGCGGGACTGACAGCAAATCCACAACAACACCGGAATCAAGGCCACCATCAGCCAACTTTGCCGCCAGTCTACACCACCAAAGCCGCCCATCATCCAGTACATCAGTTGCCGTAAATCAACAGACGTGGAAAAGTAGATGGCCCACGTCATTAACGCGCTACAGATGATACCCAGCGCAACACCAGCCAGCAGTAATCGGCTGGTTGAAAGATGACGGCGGGCAAAACGCAAGAGAATTAAGGTGATAATAAGCGCGCCAGCAATCGCACACAGCCCCAGCGCCCAGTTCGGTAACTGCCCTTGTCCGAGCAATACAGCGGCGATAAGCCCCACTCCAGCGCCGTTAGAGACGCCAAGCAGCCCCGGCTCCGCAAGAGGGTTTTCAAACAGCGCCTGCATGACCGCGCCTGATAACGCCAGCGCCGCGCCAACCAGCAATACAGCCAGGGTACGTGGCAGGCGAATTTGCCAGACGAACAGTTCGCCACGAGGAGTGAACCAGTCGGCAGGTGAAATCCATTGTTCACCAGCGCAAAGGCTTAAGAGAAGCGCCAGCAGCATCAAAACTGACAGGCATAATAACCAGCGAATATTTTGTCGCTGTTGTTGGCGGGCAAGTGTCAGCATGGTATCCGTTCTGCTGAAGTGTCATTCCGTTGATTTTACGGTGACTCTTCGACAGTGAAAAGAAAAAAGGCCGCAGAGCGGCCTTTTTAGTTAGATCAGATTACTCGTCTTTGGGTGTGGCGTTTTCGACCCGGCTTTTTAACTTCTGCCCGGGTCTGAAGGTCACCACGCGCCGTGCTGTAATGGGAATATCCTCGCCCGTTTTCGGGTTACGTCCCGGGCGTTGATTCTTATCACGCAGATCGAAGTTACCAAAACCAGAGAGTTTCACCTGCTCGCCGTTTTCCAGAGCGCGACGGATCTCTTCGAAAAACAGTTCAACCAGTTCTTTGGCATCCCGCTTGCTAAGCCCAAGCTTATCAAACAGATATTCTGACATTTCAGCTTTTGTAAGCGCCATAGGTTCAATCCCTCAATGATGCCTGGAATCGCTCTTTTAATGCCTCTACACATTTGGCGACGGTAGCGGCAATCTCCTCTTCTTCGAGTGTACGGCTGGTATCTTGCAGGATCAGGCTTATGGCGAGGCTCTTATACCCCTCCGCAACACCCTTACCGCGGTACACGTCAAATAAGTTTACGCCAACTACCTGATTTACGCCAACTTTCTTACATTCGGATAAAATATCCGCTGCGGGAACGTTTTCTGCAACCACAACCGCGATGTCACGACGGTTCGCCGGGAAGCGCGAAATCTCGCGCGCTTGAGGCACCACGCGGTCTGCGAGCTTGTTCCACTCCAGTTCAAACACCAGAGTGCGACCGTTAAGATCCAGTTTACGTTCCAGTTCAGGATGAACAACCCCAACAAAACCAATACGTTCACCTTTCAGATAAATCGCTGCGGATTGCCCCGGATGCAGTGCCGGATTCGCTTCTGCACGGAACTCAACCTCATTCAGTTTACCGGTCAGGTCGAGAACGGATTCAAGATCGCCTTTCAAATCATAGAAATCAACGGTCTCTTTTGCCAGGTTCCAGTGCTCTTCGTAACGGTTACCGCAAATCACACCGGCTAACATCAGATCCTGACGAATGCCCAATGGCGCCTGGGTATCTGGCACGAAGCGCAGACCGCTTTCAAAAATGCGCACACGGTTTTGCTGACGGTTCTGGTTGTACACTACAGTTGCCAGCAGACCTGTCCACAGAGAAAGACGCATTGCCGACATTTCAACGGAAATCGGGCTTGGCAGCAGTAAGGCTTCAACACCCGGGTGGATCATCTGCTGCACTTTCGGATCAACGAAGCTATAGGTGATCACTTCCTGATAGCCTTTGTCGTTGAGCAGCGTTTTCACGCGCTTGAGCGACAGGTCAGCTTCACGGTGAGTCCCCATAATCAGGCTCGCCTGTACCGGTTCATCCGGGATGTTGTTGTAGCCGTAAACACGCGCCACTTCTTCGACCAGATCTTCTTCAATCTCCATGTCGAAACGCCAGCTCGGTGCAACAGCCTGCCACTCGTCTTTGCCTTCGGTCACTTCGCAGCCGAGACGACGCAGAATGTCAGTCACCTGTGCATCGGCAATATGATGGCCGATCAGACGATCCAGTTTGCTACGACGTAAAGTGATGGTTGCACGCTTCGGCAGCGTTGCTTCGTTGGTGATATCAATTACCGGACCAGCCTCACCACCGCAGATGTCGATCAGCAGACGGGTCGCACGTTCCATCGCTTTGTGCTGCAGTGCCGGATCAACACCACGCTCGTAGCGGTGAGACGCATCGGTATGCAGGCCATGACGACGAGCACGACCGGTGATAGACAGCGGGCTGAAGAAAGCGCATTCCAGCAGGACGTTTTGTGTTTCGTCATTCACGCCAGAGTGTTCGCCACCGAAGATACCGCCCATCGCCAGCGCCTTGTTGTGGTCGGCGATGACCAGGGTGTCAGCGTTCAGCTTCGCTTCGGTACCGTCGAGCAGTACCAGCGTTTCGCCCTCTTTCGCCATCCGCACCACAATGCCGCCTTCAATGCGATCTTTGTCGAAAGCGTGCATCGGCTGACCCAGTTCGAGCAGCACGTAGTTGGTGACGTCAACCACTGCATCGATAGAACGAATCCCGCAACGACGCAGTTTTTCTTTCATCCACAGCGGAGTTGGCGCTTTAACGTTAATGCCTTTTACTACGCGGCCAAGATAACGCGGGCAGGCTTCCGGCGCTTCTACCGCAATCGGCAGCGTGTCATCGATGGTTGCACCAACCGGGACAATTTCCGGTTCAACCAGCGGAAGCTGGTTCAGCACGGCAACATCACGCGCTACGCCGATAATGCCTAAGCAGTCTGCACGGTTTGGCGTCACACTGATTTCGATGGTGTTGTCATCAAGTTTCAGGTATTCACGGATATCGGTGCCAATTGGCGCATCCGCAGGCAGTTCGATAATACCGTTATGATCGTCAGAAATCCCCAGCTCAGAGAAGGAGCACAGCATCCCTTCAGACGGTTCACCGCGCAGTTTCGCGGCTTTAATTTTGAAATCGCCCGGCAATACAGCACCAATAGTTGCTACCGCCACACGCAGGCCCTGACGACAGTTTGGCGCGCCGCAAACGATGTCCAGCAGGCGATCGCCACCGACGTTGACTTTGGTCACTCGCAGTTTGTCAGCATTCGGATGCTGCGCACATTCAACCACTTCACCAACGACCACGCCGTGGAAGCTACCGGCAACCGGTTCTACACCGTCAACCTCCAGGCCCGCCATCGTGATTTGATTCGCCAGCGCATCGCTATCAATCGCCGGGTTCACCCATTCGCGTAACCACAGTTCACTGAATTTCATAATCTATTCCTGCCTTATTTAAACTGTTTGAGGAAACGCAGATCGTTTTCGAAGAATGAACGCAGGTCGGTGACGCCGTAACGCAACATGGTCAGACGCTCCATCCCCATCCCGAAGGCGAAACCGGAGTAAACTTCCGGATCGATGCCAACATTACGCAGCACGTTCGGATGCACCATCCCGCAGCCCAGTACTTCCAGCCATTTACCGTTTTTACCCATGACGTCCACTTCTGCAGAAGGTTCGGTAAACGGGAAGTAGGAAGGACGGAAGCGAATCTGCAAATCTTCCTCAAAGAAGTTACGCAGGAAGTCGTGCAGCGTGCCTTTCAGGTTGGTAAAGCTGATGTTGGTATCAACAATCAGACCTTCCATCTGATGGAACATCGGCGTGTGAGTCTGGTCGTAGTCGTTACGATAAACACGGCCAGGCGCGATGATACGAATCGGCGGCTGCTGGGCTTTCATGGTGCGGATCTGTACGCCAGAGGTCTGGGTACGCAGCAGGCGGGTAGCGTCAAACCAGAAAGTGTCGTGGTCAGCGCGCGCCGGGTGGTGGCCAGGAATGTTCAGAGCATCGAAGTTATGATAATCGTCTTCGATTTCCGGCCCGGTTGCCACGGTAAAGCCAAGCTCACCGAAGAAACTTTCGATACGATCGATGGTGCGGGTAACCGGATGCAGACCACCATTTTCGATACGACGACCTGGCAGGGAAACATCGATAGTTTCTGCAGCCAGACGCGCATTCAGCGCTGCGCTTTCCAGTTCGGCTTTACGCGCATTCAGAGCCTGCTGAACTTGCTCTTTCGCTTCGTTGATAACCGCACCAGCTGCCGGACGCTCTTCTGGCGGCAGCTCACGCAGGGTCGTCATCTGAAGGGTTAAGTGCCCTTTTTTACCCAAATATTCGACGCGCACATTGTCTAACGCGGCAACATCTGACGCCTGGCTAATGGCCGCCTTCGCACTGGCAACCAGTTCTGCGAGATGTGACATGGTTTTCCTCATTGTGTCAGTGGTGACACTGGTTCGTTGGACTTAGAGCCTATCCCATCAGGCTATTTTACTTGCCATTTTGGTCCCGGGCTGTGCTCGAAATCCTCACGTACTTAAGTACGCTCCGGTTTCTCCGCGCTGGCCGTGTCCAGACTGGCTGCGACAATTACGCCTGATGAGACAGGCTTTTTATTTTTCAAAACGCGCATACAAAAAAAGCCTCCACTGGGAGGCTTTCAGGCGCTGTTTTCCGTTTCTCTTCTCACGCGCTAGCCTCCTGGAGTCAGGTGCTAAAGTAAAAAAAGAAGCGGAAAATAGCAGCATTCATTGCTTGCGTTACCTTTTGGTACTTTTCAAAAGACCTTTATTGAAAAGGCTACGGCGATAAAAGTCAATGTTTTGATGGTGTTGAAACGAAAAGAGGGAGACTAGCTCCCTCTTTCAACTGGCTTATGCCAGAGCTGCTTTCGCTTTTTCAACCAGAGCGGTGAACGCTACTTTGTCGAATACTGCGATATCAGCCAGGATCTTACGGTCGAT
This sequence comes from Escherichia sp. E14V7, assembly GCF_004212225.1. Classification (NCBI taxonomy): domain Bacteria; kingdom Pseudomonadati; phylum Pseudomonadota; class Gammaproteobacteria; order Enterobacterales; family Enterobacteriaceae; genus Escherichia; species Escherichia sp. E14V7. The sequence goes on along the minus strand of NZ_RHJJ01000004.1, from coordinate 217,217 downwards.
TTCAACAGAGGCTTTTTTCAGGCCATTGATGAATTTGCTGTAAGAAATACCGTTCTGACGTGCTGCTGCGTTGATACGCGCAATCCACAGTTGACGGAACTGACGCTTACGTTGACGACGGTCACGGTAAGCATACTGACCAGCTTTGATAACAGCCTGGAAGGCAACGCGGTATACGCGAGAACGCGCACCGTAGTAGCCTTTAGCTTGTTTCAAAATTTTCTTGTGACGTGCGCGTGCAATAACACCACGTTTTACGCGAGCCATATGTGCTCTCCTGTATCTATATTCTAATTAAAAAGTTAAAAAACGTTAACGGCTTATGCGTACGGCAGGCACGCGATTACCAGGCCCAGATCGCCTTTGGAAACCATGGCTTTCGGACGCAGGTGACGTTTACGTTTGGTCGCTTTTTTGGTCAGAATGTGACGCAGGTTAGCGTGCTTGTGCTTAAAACCACCTTTACCGGTTTTTTTGAAGCGCTTAGCAGCACCGCGTACGGTCTTAATTTTTGGCATTTTAATAACTTCCACTTCGCATTGTTGATAAACAGAAACAAAGGCGAATCACCCTGTGAGCCGAGGCCCACAGGAATGATTACTTGATGGCCTTACTGTTTCTTCTTAGGAGCGAGCACCATGATCATCTGGCGGCCTTCGATCTTCGTTGGGAAGGATTCGACCACTGCCAGTTCTTGCAAATCGTCTTTCACGCGATTAAGCACTTCCATACCGATTTGCTGGTGCGCCATCTCACGACCGCGGAAACGCAGCGTGATTTTGGCTTTATCACCCTCTTCGAGAAAGCGAATCAGGCTGCGGAGTTTTACCTGATAGTCGCCTTCATCTGTACCAGGACGGAATTTAATTTCCTTAACCTGGATAACTTTTTGCTTTTTCTTCTGTTCCTTAGAAGACTTGCTCTTTTCATAGAGGAATTTGCCGTAATCCATTATACGACAAACCGGCGGCTCGGCGTTAGGGCTGATCTCGACTAAGTCTACTCCGGCTTCTTCAGCTTTCTCCAGAGCTTCTCTCAGACTCACAATACCAAGCTGCTCGCCTTCCAAACCTGTTAAGCGAACTTCCTGGGCGCGAATTTCGCCATTGATACGGTTAGGACGCGCCGTTTGAACTCGTTTTCCGCCTTTAATACCTTATTCCTCCAATTGTTTAAGACTGCGGCTGCGAATCTCTTGTTGCAGCTTCTCGATCACTTCATTTACGTCCATGCTTCCCAGGTCTTTACCACGGCGGGTGCGAACGGCAACTTTGCCAGATTCCACCTCTTTATCACCACAGACCAGCATATATGGGACGCGACGCAAAGTGTGCTCGCGGATTTTAAAGCCAATCTTCTCATTTCTCAAGTCTGCTTTAACACGAATGCCCGCATTTGATAGTTTTTGCGTCAATTCGTTAACGTATTCAGACTGTGAATCCGTAATATTCATGATAACAACCTGAACCGGCGCAAGCCAGGTCGGGAAGAAACCAGCGAACTCTTCGGTCAGGATACCGATGAAACGTTCCATCGACCCAAGAATTGCACGGTGAATCATTACCGGAACCTTACGCTCGTTGTCTTCGCCTACATAGGAAGCGCTCAGACGAGACGGTAAGGAGAAGTCCAGCTGTACTGTACCGCACTGCCATGCACGATCGAGGCAGTCATACAGGGTAAATTCAATTTTCGGACCGTAGAACGCGCCTTCACCCAGTTGATACTCAAACGGGATGTTGTTTTCTTCCAGCGCAACTGCCAGGTCCGCCTCAGCACGATCCCACATTTCGTCACTGCCAATACGTTTTTCAGGACGAGTGGAAAGCTTGACCACGATCTTCTCGAAGCCAAAAGTGCTGTACATATCATAGACTAAACGGATACATCCGTTAACTTCATCGCGAATTTGTTCTTCAGTACAGAAGATATGCGCGTCATCCTGAGTAAAACCACGCACGCGCATCAGGCCGTGAAGGGATCCTGACGGCTCGTTACGGTGGCAGCTACCGAACTCGGCCATACGCAGCGGCAGATCGCGATACGACTTCAGCCCCTGGTTAAAGATTTGTACGTGACCCGGACAGTTCATCGGCTTAATGCAGTATTCACGGTTCTCAGAAGAGGTGGTGAACATTGCATCTTTATAGTTTTCCCAGTGACCGGTTTTTTCCCACAGGACGCGGTCCATCATAAACGGACCTTTAACTTCCTGATACTGGTACTCTTTCAGTTTAGAGCGAACGAACACTTCCAGTTCACGGAAGATGGTCCAGCCGTCATTGTGCCAGAACACCATACCCGGCGCTTCTTCCTGCATATGGTACAGGTCGAGCTGTTTACCGATTTTACGGTGGTCGCGTTTAGCGGCTTCTTCCAGACGCTGCAGGTACGCGTTGAGGGCTTTTTTATCTGCCCACGCAGTACCATAAATACGTTGCAACATTTTATTGTTGCTGTCGCCGCGCCAGTAGGCCCCTGCCGTTTTCATCAGTTTGAAATGGTGGCAGAAACGCATATTCGGTACGTGCGGACCGCGGCACATATCGACATATTCTTCGTGGAAATAGAGGCCAGGCTGGTCATCATGGGCGATGTTTTCGTCCAGGATGGAGACTTTATAGCTCTCGCCGCGTTTAACGAAAGTTTCACGCGCTTCGTGCCAGCTGACTTTCTTCTTAATGACGTCGTAGTTTTTCTCAGCAAGCTCATGCATCCGCTTCTCGAGTGCTTCGACATCTTCCTGGGTTAACGTGCGGTCAAGATCAACGTCGTAATAGAAACCGTTGTCAATAACCGGGCCGATTGCCATTTTGGTATGCGGCCAAAGTTGTTTAATTGCGTGCCCTAACAGGTGCGCACAGGAGTGACGAATGATCTCCAGACCTTCTTCGTCTTTAGCGGTAATGATCGCCAGTTTAGCGTCGTTTTCAATCAAATCGCACGCATCTACCAGTTCGCCATTAACGCGCCCTGCGATACAGGCTTTCGCCAGACCTGGACCAATGTCCAGCGCAACATCCATGGGGCTTACAGCGTGGTCGTAATGGCGTTGGCTGCCATCAGGAAGAGTAATAACAGGCATGTTATATCCTTATTTGCAGTGGTGACCCACACGAAAGATCACATACAAAGATTCATATGAAATTTATCAAAAAGGTTTGGGCTGATTCCCGCTTCACTCTGCGAAATATGTCACAGCATGCTGATTGGCGATGCCAGACCTACACCCACTTTCTGATAATACCGCTTGGCAGTTTACACGGTAATTGTTATCGGGCAAAGCGACAATCATCATCTTCGATATGATATAAATCAATACAGGCAACACCTGACCCTTTTGTTACACTCGATCATTGAAGACTGGAAATCCCCTGGAAAAACGCATGCCGACAAAACGTTTCAACAAAAAACACTGGAAGATGGTGGTAGTCCTGCTGTCTATTTGCGGCGCGATGCTGTTGCTACGCTGGGCAGCGATGATTTGGGGCTGAATGGTGATGCGCTATCAACAAACAATGCAGCCAGACCGCATAACACGGTCCGGCACATTATTACATCCTGTAGCCCAGCGATAACGTGGTGCGGCGATCGGTATGTTCCGGCGCAGACTCAGGCGGTTCAGAGTTCCATGTAACGTTGTAGGCCACCTTCAGACCAAAATGTTCATTGATGGCAACATTTAATGCGCTTTCCGAGTTCAGCGTAGTGTCTTCAGCACCAAAAACCGATACACCCTGGGTAAATTTAGCGTTGTCGGTCAACTGCCATGCATAAGCTCCGGAGGCATACCCCAGCGGCTGCGTTTTACTGGCATTATCGGTATATTTGTCGTAACGCACGCCAGGGCCGAATTCAAAACGGAAGCTGTGTACCGGACCATTTAAAAACTGGCGACCATAACCCGCAGTCAATACATCTCGTTCCCGATAACCGTTATAACGGTCTGTCAGCCAACTTGCCTGACCAAACAGATAATCATAATCAGTTAAATTAAAGCGGCTACGACCACCTACTGCATATTTTTCCGAAGAACGCTCATCATTAGAAGAAGTATTGCTGGCATTTCCCCACAGCGACCAGGCAGTCGTCTGCCCATACCAGGTCATGGTGGTATCAGCCGTCAGTGAGGAACTTTTCGTGTTGCCTGATTGTGCAAGGTAACCTGCATTCAGATTACCTTCGAAAGGTTTTTTTGCGCTGGCAGGATCGTCCATGACAGTAAAAACGGAATCATCGGCAGTTGCAGTCAGAGACGCAAACATACCCCCCGCCAACATAACGATGGCAGGAACTGTCTTCAAAAGCTTCATTTATTAAAAGTCCGTACAACAAAAAAAGAGACCATCGCGGTCCCGGAAACTTTCTTAAGGATCAAAGAGTAGCGTCCCTGGAAAGGTGACAAATTATAAAAAGGAGTGAAAAACTTAGCAATGACTTCTTATTTCATTTTTTGAATAAGCGCGTTGCGAAAACAGATATTTATTTATATATCTTTACCTTATTAATTTTATATAAATATCTAATAAATCATATTGTTAATTCCTTCACTTTCCACTGATTCAGTGCCAGACTGAAATCAGCCTATAGGAGGAAATGATGGTACGTATCTATACGTTGACACTTGCGCCCTCTCTCGATAGCGCAACAATAACCCCGCAAATTTACCCCGAAGGAAAACTGCGCTGTACTGCCCCCGTGTTTGAACCTGGTGGCGGTGGTATTAATGTCGCTCGCGCTATTGCTCATCTGGGCGGGAGCGCGACGGCTATATTCCCGGCCGGCGGCGCGACCGGTGAACATCTCGTCGCTCTGCTGGCCGATGAAAATGTCCCTGTTGCCACTGTCGAAGCGAAGGACTGGACCCGCCAGAATCTGCATGTACATGTGGAATCCAGCGGTGAGCAGTATCGCTTTGTCATGCCCGGCGCAGCTTTAAGCGAAGATGAATTTCGTCAACTTGAAGAACAAGTTCTGGAAATCGAGTCAGGGGCTATTCTGGTTATTAGTGGAAGCCTGCCACCAGGCGTGAAACTGGAAAAGTTAACGCAGCTTATTTCTGCTGCGCAAAAACAAGGAATACGCTGCATCGTCGACAGTTCCGGCGAAGCCTTAAGCGCAGCACTGGCGATTGGCAATATCGAGTTAGTTAAACCTAACCAAAAAGAACTCAGCGCACTGGTAGGTCGCGAACTCACTCAACCCGATGATGTGCGTAAAGCCGCGCAGGAAATTGTTAATAGTGGTAAGGCCAAACGGGTCGTCGTTTCCCTTGGTCCACAAGGAGCGTTGGGGGTAGATAGCGAAAACTGCATTCAGGTTGTGCCACCGCCGCTAAAAAGCCAAAGTACCGTCGGTGCTGGCGACAGTATGGTTGGGGCTATGACGCTGAAGCTGGCAGAAAATGCCTCGCTTGATGAAATGGTTCGTTTTGGCGTGGCTGCCGGTAGTGCCGCAACACTCAATCAAGGAACACGCCTGTGCTCCCATGACGATACACAAAAAATTTACGCTTACCTTTCCCACTAATCGAGACATTCCCCCATCGGTTGGGGGAATCACCACAAACCTGTCAGCAATGCGTTTCTGCGACTATGCTAAAAAATCACGTGATAACAAAGAGGTGAATTATGGCTGGTGGCGATCTTGTCCGTTATGTCATTACCGTCATGTTGCATGAAGATACATTAACTGAAATTAATGAGTTAAATAACTTTCTGACACGCGATGGCTTTTCACTGACCATGACAGACGATGATGGGAACATCCATGAACTAGGGACGAATACCTTTGGACTTATCAGTACGCAAAACGAAGATGAGATAAGAGAACTCGTTGCCGGGCTCGCCCAGAGCGCTACAGGCAAAGACCCCGAGATAAGGATCACCACCTGGGAGGAATGGAATAGCAACAAATAAAGATTTTTGGGCAATAATCAGTCTGTGGTGTGCGTTAGCTCGTGTTTTTACACCTTATTCTTGCGCTAACCTTATGATCTGGCAGACAGCATGGGAGAGACATCATGTGGCAGGTAATCAGTCGTCTTTTGAGCGAGCAGTTAGGTGAAGGCGAAATCGAACTGCGTAATGAACTGCCTGGCGGGGAAGTCCATGCCGCATGGCATTTGCGCTATGCAGGACGCGACTTTTTCGTCAAATGTGATGAAAGAGAATTGCTTCCCGGTTTTACCGCCGAAGCCGACCAACTGGAGTTATTGTCTCGTAGTAAAACCGTCACCGTACCCCGGGTGTGGGCAGTTGGCGCTGACCGTGACTACAGTTTTCTGGTGATGGATTATCTCCCTCCTCGGCCGTTGGATGCACATAACGCCTTTATTTTAGGGCAGCAAATTGCGCATCTACATCAATGGAGCGACCAGCCACAATTTGGCCTCGATTTCGATAACGCCCTTTCTACTACCCCTCAACCCAATACCTGGCAACGCCGCTGGTCAACGTTTTTTGCTGAACAACGGATTGGCTGGCAACTGGAGCTGGCAGCAGAAAAAGGGATCGCCTTCGGCAATATCGACGCCATCGTCGAGCATATCCAGCAGCGCCTGGCTTCACATCAGCCGCAACCATCACTGTTACACGGCGATCTATGGTCAGGGAATTGTGCGCTAGGTCCGAATGGTCCGTATATTTTCGACCCTGCTTGTTACTGGGGCGACAGAGAGTGCGATCTGGCCATGTTGCCGCTACATACCGAACAGCCTCCGCAAATCTATGATGGTTATCAATCAGTTTCACCGCTCCCGATCGATTTCCTCGAACGCCAACCGATTTACCAGCTTTACACTTTGCTAAACCGTGCAAGGTTGTTTGGTGGTCAACATCTGGTTATTGCTCAACAATCATTGGATAGAGTGTTAGCCGCGTGACGGGAGTCGATGATAATGGCCGCACCGCGCGGCCTTTGTATTAAATGAAACCGAGCAGAGAAAAGAACACGTATCCCGCAGCAATACAAATGACCGGCAGGATATAGAGTGAAAAAAACTGCGTGAAGATAGTATGGCGTGGAACGACAATGCGCGACTCGATCTGTTCACGCGTTAACCCCTCTTCCCCTTTAGCCTTCTCCAGAATGAGTTGATCTTCAACGCCTTCGCGCAAGAAGCGCGTCTGACGACTCATGCGTGCTCCAGAGTCTTGCAACGCCAGCCCGACAAAAATCAGGATAAAGATCACCCAGAACATAACGTTCACACCACCATTAAAATTGGGCGTCGGCGAGTTATACCAGAACAGATTCAAAAAAGGCGTATTCGCCTGCATCATATCGATCATGACATGGGCAAAGTCGAGCATTACCGCATTAATGCCTTCCTGGGTTTCTTGCCGGGTATTCATAAACTTCAGCAAGGAAATCAACGTGGAAACAAGTGTTGGTATAAAAATCACCCAACCGAAAATCCTTTTCAAAATAGCAATGCGTCCAGCTTGTTGATACGTCATGAGTTCTCCTTGATTAAGACGCGTCGATTCACTTAGTTTACCTGTAGATATCTGTTTTCGCCCATTCTTTAAAGGCGATATGATAGGCGCTTAATCATAAGCACTGCTTAATACCTTACACATAATGCTCTAAAGGAGAGGTTGTAATGTCAACCCCACGACAGATTCTTGCTGCAATTTTTGATATGGATGGATTACTTATCGATTCCGAACCATTGTGGGATCGGGCCGAACTGGATGTGATGGCAAGCCTGGGGGTGGACATCTCCCGTCGTAATGAGCTACCGGACACCTTAGGTTTACGCATCGATATGGTGGTTGATCTGTGGTATGCCCGGCAACCGTGGAATGGACCGAGTCGTCAGGAAGTGGTCGATCGGGTAATTGCCCGTGCCATTTCGCTGGTTGAAGAGACGCGTCCATTACTGCCTGGCGTGCGTGAAGCCGTTGCTTTATGTAAAGCGCAGGGCTTATTGGTTGGCCTGGCTTCAGCGTCACCGCTGCATATGCTTGAAAAAGTGCTGGCCATGTTTGACCTACGTGACAGTTTCGATGCCCTCGCCTCCGCTGAAAAATTGCCTTATAGCAAGCCACATCCGCAGGTTTATCTCGACTGCGCGGCAAAACTGGGCGTTGACCCAATCGCCTGCGTGGCGCTGGAAGATTCTGTTAATGGCATGATCGCCTCGAAGGCAGCACGAATGCGCTCCATCGTCGTTCCAGCACCAGAAGCGCAAAATGATCCCCGTTTTGTGTTGGCGAATGTAAAACTTTCATCCTTGACCGAACTCACCGCGAAAGACCTCCTCGGTTAATAAAAAGGGGCGTGGTAACACGGCCCCTGGTTGCTTATCTGAAATCACGTTCAACTGACGATTTTATCATCATATTATGATGAAGAGTTACACCGTCACCACTTCCGCGCACTGTATAAAAACCCTATACTGTACGTATCGACAGTTTAGTGAGTTTTATCATGACGGCGGAAGGTCACCTCCTCTTTTCTATTGCTTGTGCGGTGTTTGCTAAAAATGCCGAGCTTACACCCGTGCTGGCACAGGGTGACTGGTGGCATATTGTCCCTTCCGCAATATTAACTTGTCTGTTACCGGATATTGACCATCCAAAGTCGTTTCTTGGGCAGCGATTAAAGTGGATATCAAAACCCATTGCCCGCGCTTTTGGTCACCGTGGCTTTACCCACAGTCTGCTGGCGGTGTTTGCTCTACTGGCGACCTTTTATCTGAAAGTTCCGGAAAGCTGGTTTATTCCGGCTGATGCTCTGCAAGGTATGGTTCTCGGTTATTTGAGTCATATTCTTGCTGATATGCTGACCCCCGCTGGCGTTCCCCTACTCTGGCCGTGCCGATGGCGTTTCCGTCTGCCAATTCTGGTTCCACAAAAAGGCAACCAGTTAGAACGTTTTCTCTGCATGGCGTTGTTTGTCTGGTCAGTGTGGATGCCCCATTCACTGCCCGAAAACAGTGCCGTACGTTGGTCATCGCAAATGATTAATACCTTGCAGATCGAGTTTCATCGCCTTATTAAGCATCAGGTTGAATACTAAAAAAACAAAAATCGCTTTTCTGGAATAAGCCATTCCATTTGAATATAAGAGCCAGCTCACAGTTCTGTTAATCTTGCTTCAACACTATGGCTACTGCGTAGCGATAGAAATAATAAGATCAGGAGAACGGGGATGAACTTTCCATTAATTGCGAACATCATAGTGTTCGTTGTGCTGCTGTTTGCGCTGGCCCAAACCCGCCACAAACAGTGGAGTCTGGCCAAAAAAGTGCTGGTAGGTCTGGTGATGGGTGTGGTTTTTGGCCTTGCCCTGCATACCATTTATGGTTCTGACAGCCAGATACTCAAAGATTCTGTGCAGTGGTTTAACATTGTCGGTAACGGCTATGTTCAGCTACTGCAAATGATCGTCATGCCGCTGGTATTTGCCTCCATTTTAAGTGCGGTTGCCCGTCTGCATAACGCGTCTCAACTAGGCAAAATCAGTTTTCTGACTATTGGTACGCTACTGTTTACCACGCTGATTGCGGCGCTGGTCGGTGTACTGGTCACTAATCTGTTTGGTCTGACAGCTGAAGGGCTGGTTCAGGGTGGCGCAGAAACTGCTCGTCTGAACGCTATCGAAAGCAACTATGTCGGTAAAGTCTCTGACCTGAGCGTTCCGCAGCTTGTCTTGTCCTTTATCCCGAAAAACCCGTTTGCCGATCTGACCGGTGCCAATCCGACGTCAATTATCAGCGTGGTAATTTTTGCGGCTTTCCTGGGCGTTGCAGCACTGAAACTGCTGAAAGATGATGCGCCGAAAGGTGAACGAGTCTTAACCGCTATCGATACGCTGCAAAGCTGGGTGATGAAACTGGTTCGCCTGGTCATGCAACTGACGCCATACGGCGTTCTGGCACTGATGACCAAAGTCGTTGCTGGCTCCAACCTGCAAGACATCATTAAACTGGGTAGCTTCGTTGTCGCGTCCTACCTCGGTCTTATCATTATGTTTGCAGTGCATGGCATTCTGCTGGGCATTAATGGCGTAAGCCCGCTGAAATACTTCCGTAAAGTATGGCCAGTGTTGACGTTTGCCTTCACCAGTCGCTCCAGTGCTGCGTCTATTCCGCTGAATGTAGAAGCACAAACGCGTCGTCTGGGTGTTCCTGAATCCATCGCCAGTTTCGCCGCCTCTTTCGGCGCGACCATTGGTCAAAACGGCTGTGCCGGGCTGTATCCGGCAATGCTGGCAGTGATGGTTGCGCCTACGGTTGGCATTAATCCGCTGGACCCAATGTGGATTGCGACACTCGTTGGTATCGTCACTGTGAGTTCAGCAGGTGTTGCAGGCGTTGGTGGCGGTGCAACATTCGCCGCACTGATTGTACTCCCTGCGATGGGCTTGCCGGTAACGCTGGTGGCATTGTTAATTTCCGTTGAACCACTTATCGATATGGGCCGTACGGCACTGAACGTCAGCGGTTCTATGACCGCAGGTACACTGACCAGCCAGTGGCTGAAGCAGACCGATAAATCCATTCTGGATAGCGAAGATGACGCCGAACTGGCTCACCGTTAACCCTGGCTTATAACGCAAAACGCCTGTCATCCCGACAGGCGTTTTTTTACTCTTTGACCTCATTCTCTTGTCGAATCTGATTCGCCCAGCGCTGGGCCGCCTCCGGCACACTAAACGCCGGTGAGCGCAAGAATGATTCCCCCACCAGAACAAACGCCACATATTTGCTACGTAGTATCCAGACATCACGAAACGAATCCATTTTAATCGCATGCTCCGGCGGCGCAGGTTCCGTGCGCGGGACATAGCTAATAATCGGGCGGTTTTGCTGACGTAGCGGTTTCTTCATTACTGGCTTCACTAAACGCATATTAAAAATCAGAAAAAATGTAGTTTAGCCGATTTAGCCCACGTCCGTCCTGCTTTGCGTACATCCTCAAATACTTTCGCCGACACCACTTCCAGAGCGAGATACCCCTGATGGTCTATAGTTAGAGGGTTTTTTGACCAAAAAAGCGGCCCTTTCAGCAATGAAATAAGGAGACGAGTTCAATGTCGCAACATAACGAAAAGAACCCACATCAGCACCAGTCCCCCCTTCACGACTCGAACGAAGCGAAACCAGGAATGGACTCACTGGCACCTGAGGACGGCTCTCATCGTCCAGCGGCTGAACCGACCCCGCCAGGCGCGCAGCCTACCGCGCCAGGCAGTCTGAAAGCCCCTGATACGCGTAACGAAAAACTCAATTCCCTGCAAGATGTACGTAAAGGTAGTGAAAATTATGCGCTGACCACCAATCAGGGCGTGCGCATCGCTGATGATCAAAACTCACTGCGTGCCGGTAGCCGTGGTCCAACGCTGCTGGAAGATTTTATTCTGCGCGAGAAGATCACTCACTTTGACCATGAGCGTATCCCGGAACGTATTGTTCATGCGCGAGGATCTGCGGCTCATGGTTATTTCCAGCCGTATAAAAACTTAAGCGATATTACCAAAGCCGACTTCCTGTCTGACCCGAACAAAATCACCCCAGTATTTGTCCGTTTCTCGACCGTTCAGGGTGGTGCTGGCTCGGCAGATACCGTGCGTGATATTCGCGGTTTTGCCACCAAATTCTATACTGAAGAGGGTATTTTTGACCTTGTCGGCAACAACACGCCGATCTTCTTTATTCAGGATGCGCATAAATTCCCCGATTTTGTTCATGCGGTAAAACCGGAACCGCACTGGGCGATACCACAGGGAGGTAGCGCCCACGACACATTCTGGGATTATGTTTCCCTGCAACCGGAAACGCTGCATAACGTGATATGGGCGATGTCGGATCGCGGGATCCCGCGCAGCTACCGTACGATGGAAGGTTTCGGCATCCACACTTTCCGCCTGATTAACGCAGAAGGGAAAGCGACGTTTGTGCGTTTCCACTGGAAACCACTGGCAGGTAAAGCCTCGCTGGTATGGGATGAAGCGCAGAAACTCACCGGACGTGACCCGGACTTCCACCGCCGTGAGCTGTGGGAAGCCATTGAAGCAGGCGATTTCCCGGAATACGAACTGGGCTTCCAGTTAATCCCGGAAGAAGACGAATTCAAGTTTGATTTCGACCTTCTCGATCCAACCAAACTTATCCCGGAAGAACTGGTGCCGGTACAGCGCGTCGGCAAAATGGTGCTTAACCGCAACCCGGATAACTTCTTTGCCGAAAACGAACAGGTAGCTTTCCATCCAGGGCATATTGTCCCCGGTCTGGATTTCACCAACGACCCGTTATTGCAGGGGCGTTTGTTCTCTTATACCGATACACAAATTAGTCGTCTTGGTGGGCCCAATTTCCATGAAATTCCGATTAACCGCCCGACCTGCCCTTACCATAATTTCCAGCGTGACGGCATGCACCGCATGGGAATCGACACCAATCCGGCAAACTACGAACCAAACTCGATCAACGACAACTGGCCGCGCGAAACACCGCCGGGGCCGAAACGCGGCGGATTTGAATCATACCAGGAACGTGTAGAAGGCAACAAAGTCCGCGAACGCAGCCCATCGTTTGGCGAATATTATTCCCATCCGCGTCTGTTCTGGCTAAGCCAGACGCCGTTTGAACAGCGCCACATTATCGACGCTTTCAGCTTTGAATTGAGCAAAGTTGCTCGTCCGTATATTCGTGAACGCGTCGTTGATCAACTGGCACATATCGATCTCACTCTGGCGCAGGCTGTGGCGGAAAATCTCGGTATCGAACTGACTGATGAACAACTGAATATTACCCCGCCACCAGACATCAACGGTCTGAAAAATGCCCCAACATTAAGCCTGTATGCCATTCCTGACGGTGATGTCAAAGGTCGTGTGGCAGCGATTTTGCTTAATGATGAAGTGAGATCGGCAGACCTGCTGGCCATTCTCAAGGCGCTGAAAGCCAAAGGCGTTCATGCCAAACTGCTTTATTCACGGATGGGCGAAGTGACCGCCGATGACGGCACAGTATTGCCAATTGCTGCTACCTTTGCCGGAGCGCCTTCGCTGACGGTGGATGCGGTCATTGTCCCTTGCGGTAATATTGCGGATATCGCAGACAACGGCGATGCGAACTATTACCTGATGGAAGCCTACAAACACCTTAAACCGATTGCGCTGGCGGGAGACGCCCGCAAGTTCAAAGCGACAATTAAGGTGGATGACAAAGGTGAAGAAGGGGTTGTGGAAGCCGACAGCGCCGACGGTAGTTTTATGGATGAATTGTTAACGCTAATGGCGGCGCACCGCGTCTGGTCACGTATGCCTAAGATTGACAAAATTCCGGCGTAAATATGGGTGGCGCAACTGCGCCACCTTTGCCTGATGCGCTGCGCTTATCAGGCCTACCGGATGTTCATAATGCTTTGAAATTTCAATATATTGTATGCCGAATAAGGCATTTACGCCGCATCCGGCAAAACAGCCTTACCTACACATCCAGATAACTACCCAACCGATAACCACGCTCGGCAATGGCATACTTCAACGACGCCGACGTTAACACATCCAGTTCCGCTAACCGCGGGAAACAGTAAGCACTCTGGCGAATTGTATTATCGACAAACGCAGGATGGCACATCACTTCCAGTGAGCGTTCACCGCGATGACTGGAATCATCCAACACTTGCAGGAACAGTGATTCACTAATCTCTTCACCATAGAATGCACTACTGAAGCCCTGTGAACTGCGCAGATTTGCGGGTAAATCACCGTCGTTAAATACTGGCTGGCGATCAATACGCAACGCAATCCCCTCTTCAGCCGCAAACTTCGCCACAATCGGGAAAATCTGCGGGAACATATGCACATGATGATGACTATCAAGATGTGTTGGTTTGCGGCCAAACAATTCAATGAATCGCAGATACTGGCGGGCGAGTTCCTGGGAAATTTCTTCCAGTGGTAAGGCATCGTCTTCAGCCAGCTGCCAGATCCATTTCCCCAGCACACCTTGCCGGGTCAGCCCAGGCATTTCAGTCAGCGGCTTGCCCAGTGTAAGGACAAAGTGCATCCCAACTGCCAGACTCGGTTCATCACGACTTAACCGCACCGCATGGTCGATAGCTTCCCCATTCACCAGCGCCGTCGTTGAGGTGACAATACCATTACGACAGGCCTCGATAATGCCGTAGTTCTGGCCTTTACTTAAGCCAAAGTCATCAGCATTAACAATCAGTAAGCGTTCCATAATCAGCCTCAGTTAATGTGCTTTTTTGAGTTCTGCAATGCAGTCAGCAAAGTTTGGCAACCACTTCTCATGCGCCAGAATCATCTCTCTTGCCAGCAGTTCCGCGTCACGATCGGAATGCACCAGCGGGCTAAGGTTGAGCGCCAGTAACACATCGTTAAATTCACCGCTAAGGGCTGCGTGGCTGGCGGCAATCTCAAAACCTTTGATGGTATGAATCAAGCCCATCACTTTGTCATCGAAGTGTGTAATACGTGGATGTGGCGTCGCGCCATCGCGCCCCAGTGTACAGGTCATTTCTACCGCCCAGTCTGCCGGAATATTATCAATATGCCCATGATGCGGGATATTAACGTAATGTTCTGCTTGCTTGTCGTTGTAGATAGCATTAATTACTTCACACGCCGCATCTGAGTAATATGCCCCGCCGCGCTGTTCCAGTTCTTTCGGCTTAACTTTCAGGTCCGGATTTTTATACAGGTCAAAGAGTTGTTTCTCGACTTTCTGTACCACCTGTGCACGTGCGCCGCCTTTATAATACTCACCCATTTCAATCGCCAGCATCTCTTTTTGCTTGAAGTAATAAAGCAGATACGAGCACGGCAACAGATTCAGTGAGCGAATTAAGCCTTCGCTAAACGGCAGATCGAAAATATTTTTTACGCCAGACGCTTTTAACTGCCCGGATGCCACACCATCAAGCAATTCGGCAAAGCGAGACTTGCCATTTACCAGCACATCTTTAATAAACACCATGTGGTTCAGCCCGAACAGATCGATAGATAAATCATCGTGCTCATTCAACGCTAAAACATCGCTGATAAACATCTTCATGCCAATCGGAATATTACACACGCCGATAAAGCGTTTAAATCCGGTATGACGATAGACTGCTTCGGTGACCATTCCCGCTGGGTTCGTAAAGTTAATCACCCAGGCATTGGGGCAGAGTTCTTCAACATCTTTGACTATGTCAAAAATCACCGGAATAGTACGCAGACCTTTAAACAGGCCACCTGCACCGTTGGTTTCCTGGCCGAGATAACCATGACTTAACGGAATACGTTCATCGAGTTCGCGTGCTGGTAATTGACCTACGCGCAACTGGGTAGTGACGAAATCGGCATCTTTCAATGCTTCGCGGCGATCGAGCGTTTTATAAAGCTTCATTGGTACACCAGCGTTATCAATCATCCGCTGGCAGAGATCGAAAATAATATCCAGCTTCGCTTTACCCTCTTCGATGTCCACCAGCCATAATTCACTCACCGGCAATTCGTGATAACGTTTAATAAACCCTTCCAGTAATTCCGGGGTATAGCTGCTCCCGCCACCAATAGTGACGACTTTTAATTTCTGGCTCATAATTTCTCCCTTCATTAGGAAATACTGATATTCGTCGTGCCTGCTGCTAAGTCAGGAATAACCCGAAAACACCAGGTTATACAGAGCAAGCATGTAAATTTAGTGTTCTGAGACAATGGCTACTGATTAAATTCAGTCAATTTTTTACGATAGCTATTGGGTGTAAACGAGGTCAGTTTCTTAAACGTTTTAATAAACAGACTGGGGCTACTATAACCGGCTTCAAATGCAATATCCGTTACCGAATAGTTGGTCATTTCCAGTTGTTTTTTGGCAAAATTAATGCGAATTTCATTAATAATCTGCATTGGCGTTTTGCCATAATATCGCTGGGTTGCACGCGTCAAATATTCCTGCGATTTCGCCGACAGTATCACCATATTTTCCAGCGCATTTTCACTAAACTGCTCTTTATCATGCATCTTTTCAACCGTGCCTTTCAGCCACTGCGGCACATCATCAATTACCTGTTCTTCACGGTAATGACGTAAGCGGTTGATAACATAAAAAGTCACTGTCTCAACAAACTCTTCCAGCCCGGTTTCACGGAAATTCAGTGAAGAGATGACCGTTTCCACATAGGTGAGAAAAGCGTTATTGGTCCGGTATACCTGTGATGCGACGAAGCAATAAGGCAACAACGGCAGATAATGCTGCTCAAAAAAACGTTTGCTGATCCCAACATTTAATATACGCGTGGCGCCAAACTCATAAAAACTTTGATGGTGCGAGCCCAACGGAATAAAGACAAAATCGCCCCGCTCCAGCAACACGCGTTTACCGTTTATCTCCTGGTAATAACGACCCGTTAACACCAGGGTGAATTCATAATAGTCGTGTTGATGCAGCCCACTGATACTCTCAGTTTTGTTGTAGATAAACACATGGAAGTTTTTGCCATTAAACAGTTGTTGTTCACGGGCTGTGGCAATTTCCGGCGCGTTAATCACTGGCTGCATCATCAACTCCTTATGCCTTCAATTTTTCATGAAGCTCAATTAATTCACTAATCAGTTCACGTGCAAGCATTGAGGTCATTAAATGATCCTGGGCGTGGACCAGCACCAGACTCACTTTCATCTTACCTTCGCCCGCATCGCCTTCAATCAGTTTCGTCTGTACCAGATGCGCTTCATTCAACGCCATTCGTGACTGATCCATCATCGCTTTTGCTGCAGCAAAATCGCCCTGCTTTGCCTGTTTCAGCGCCGCATACGCCAGACTGCGCGCCTGCCCGGAATTGATGATAAGCCCCATCACCACTTCTTCCAGTTCTTCGGCTTCGGTTTGCGTATCCGGGATATTGTCGAGATCCATCATACTCAGTTCCTCACTTTCCTTACCCGGCACAGCGTTACCTGTGCCGATATCGATTAAAATTTCAGCGCGTTAGCAATATCTTCTTCACTCTCTTCTTTATCAATCACGTTTTGTGCTTTGTTTGCCACCACAACAAATGGCAGATAAATCAGCGTGGCGATACCGAGGTTGAAGAGTGCGACCAGTAAGGCGGCGACGCTACCGTTGGTGTTAAAGAAGGCTCCCAGACCGGTTGGCATGGTCCACGGCGCAATGTTGGTCACTGGTGGAATAATGCCCATGTAATATGCCGCCAGGGTGATCGCCGCCAGAATCGGTTGTACCAGCACAAACGGGATAAACATCACCGGGTTCATAATAATCGGCAGACCAAACAGAATCGGTTCGTTAATCTGAAAGATGCCGGACGGCAGCGCCAGTTTTGCCACTTGACGATAATCAGCACGGCGAGAAGCAATAAAGATAGCCAGAATCAGGCCCAGGGTCGCACCACTACCACCGAGGAAAATAAAGGAGTCCAGCATCGGCTTGGCCCAGATATGGAAGGTCTTACCGGCAGCTAATGCCGCTTCGACGGAACCATATTGCTGGTAGGTCGCGATGTTTTCCAACGCCCACGGCGTCATGATGCCGTTGTCCAGTGCAGTCAGCGCCAGCGCGCCGTGAATACCGAAGAACCACAGCAGTGGAACAAAAATCACATACGCCCAGCCGACCACACTGCCCAACGATGCCAGCGGCGTCGAGATAGTATCCATAATGATCTGATGGAAGTTTGTACCCCAGGTCGTCAGCGCCCAGGCAATAATCCCCATCACGGAAAGAATAATAAAGCCGGGAATCAATGCCGAGAAGGAACGCGATACCGACGCAGGTACGCTATCAGGCAGTCTAATTACCCAGTTGCGGCGGACAATAAAGGTAAACATTTCTGCCACCACCAGGCCGATAATAATCCCGGAAATGATATTTGCGCCGCCTAACCAATTAGCGCCGACGGCATAAGCCTCGCCGACGCTATAAGGCGTGACGGTCATAAACGCCGCAACGGATAACAATCCCGCTGCCAGCGCATCGACTTTACGCTCTTCTGCCAGCGCCATGCCGATAAAGAACGGTGCCATTAAAGACATAATCCCCAATGTTCCGTTATAAACATTTCCGCCAATACCTTTCAGACCATTGAGTGTTTCAATGGTCGAGGCGTCGAGGCGAATACCTAAGGAATAAAAAAACGACCCCTCCCCAAAGCTAAGGAAAACGTTATTAATTAATACAAACATAGCCCCTGCGAGGGTTAACGGCATTAAGCGAATAAAACCGTTTTTGATTGCATTAACGTGCGGTTGCTTTCCTATTTTAACTGCAAAAGGGAGGAGTACCTTTTCAAGCGATGCAATAACATTACTCATAGAAAAATACCCTTAAAAACCGCAATTCAAATATTGCGGTATAGATTTATGAAATAACTCTTTGACGGGAAAATTTAAAAATTAATTTGCTGCGGCTTTTTTAATTGCTGCAACTGCAGCCTTAAGCACGCCTAAACCATCGACTTTGCCATATAACAACGAGTCAATTACTTCCACCGGTTTGTTGGGTAACAAACGCTGAATTTCGGGCAACATATAAGCAATCTGCGGCCCTAATAAAACGACATCGGCATTCAGCCCTTTTTCACCAGCCAGCGTTTCTGGAAATGCTTCAATAATGACCGGAACTTCATATTTTTCTGCCTGAGCGCGCATTTTTGATACCAGTAAAGAGGTAGACATGCCCGCAGAACAAAACAGATAAATGTGTTTCTTTTCCATAAAACTGCCCTCATCAACGATTATCTGTCAGCCAGACACTCCGCAAGCCTTCACCTGCTTCCATGCTCTGGGTAACTTGCGAAACCAACATGACTTTTTTTGGTGGCTGAAAAGAGTATACGGTATTGACCTGAGCAATAGTATTTCTTTGACTATACAAATTGTCTCTCCTTGACCTGCTGTTATGACCACCTTCACATTTCGGTTAAATAATTCGCGTCAACAAATAAGAACACGCGCATAAAAAAACCGGCACAGTGGCCGGTTTTCGTTGTGACTCAAGCTTTCAGATGAAGGAATTACTTCGCAGCCTGCGGATCAGTGTCGTATTCGGCACAGGTCTGATAGCCGGTATTGATCACATGCCCGGTATCATCTAACGCGACAAAATAGGTTTCTGCTTTACCATCACGTTGACCCAGAATGTAGGTCTGGCAAGTACCACGAGCATGGATCATGCTCACTTCAGACGAAGGTTTACCCGCAATTTGTGCAACCTGCGCCCGGCTCATGCCTTTTTTGACGTCTTTCACCACAGGCTGTACAAACTGGTCTTTGGTACGATCATACGCCGTACAACCTGCCAGCATGGTTAATACCGCCGCTGCACCCAGAATTCCTGCCATATTCTTGTTCATATTCCGTCCTCTTGTTTATCAGCGTGTTAGATAAGCCTGGAATACATCGGGGGCTTTTTCAAGCCTGAGAGCGAAACGGTTTCGCTTTCAGAGGATTCCTGTATGACGTTTTAACCACCATTCAACCTGCTGTCGCTTGTCGTTTCTGTAGCAACGGGTTAGCTTTAAGGAAGTTTTATTTTTTTGTCTGGAGGGGTTCAATGACATTGCAGCAACAAATAATAAAGGCGCTGGGCGCCAAACCGCAGATTAATGCTGAAGAGGAAATTCGTCGCAGCGTCGATTTTCTGAAAAGCTATCTACAAACCTACCCGTTCATTAAATCACTGGTACTCGGCATTAGCGGTGGTCAGGACTCTACCCTTGCCGGTAAGTTGTGTCAGATGGCAATTAATGAACTGCGCCAGGAAACCGGTAATGAATCACTGCAATTTATCGCCGTGCGCCTTCCCTACGGTGTTCAGACCGACGAACAAGATTGCCAGGACGCCATTGCCTTTATTCAGCCGGATCGCGTATTAACCGTCAATATCAAGGGCGCGGTACTCGCCAGTGAACAGGCATTGCGGGAAGCAGGTATCGAACTGAGCGATTTTGTGCGTGGCAATGAAAAAGCACGTGAGCGGATGAAAGCGCAATACAGCATTGCGGGTATGACTAATGGCGTCGTAGTTGGCACCGATCATGCGGCAGAAGCCATTACTGGTTTCTTCACTAAATATGGTGATGGTGGCACAGACATTAACCCTCTGTATCGTCTGAACAAACGTCAGGGTAAACAGTTACTGGCAGCGTTAGGTTGCCCTGAGCATCTCTATAAGAAGGCACCCACAGCCGACCTGGAAGATGACCGCCCGTCACTGCCAGATGAAGTCGCGCTCGGCGTAACGTATGAAAATATCGATGACTATCTTGAAGGGAAAAATGTCCCGGAACAGGTCGCCAGAACGATTGAGAACTGGTATCTGAAAACCGAGCATAAACGCCGCCCACCCATTACGGTTTTCGATGATTTCTGGAAAAAATAAACAGTGCGGCCTCCCCGCCTGAGATTGTCGACACCAAACACTTTATACATGCCGGATATGGCGTAAGCGTCTTATCCGGCATGTAAAACTTCGCAAATTCAATACATTGCATGAGTCGAGTAGGCCTGATAAGCGTAGAGCATCAGGCAGTGTTAGCTTTGTCATCGGCCTTGCCTCTTTTTTAATCGCCACCCACCCGCTATACTGGATAAATGACCAGCATCCGGAGTAAACAGTGGTACGGCGTTTAACTTCCCCGCGGCTCGAATTTGAAGCGGCGGCAATTTACGAATATCCCGAACATTTACGTTCATTTCTTAATGACTTACCCACCCGACCCGGTGTGTATCTGTTTCATGGCGAAAGTAACACTATGCCGCTCTATATCGGCAAAAGCGTTAACATCCGCAGCCGCGTCCTTTCCCATTTACGTACCCCGGATGAAGCGGCCATGCTGCGACAATCCCGACGCATTAGCTGGATATGTACCGCAGGCGAAATCGGCGCTCTGCTCCTTGAAGCGCGTCTAATCAAAGAGCAACAGCCTTTGTTTAATAAACGGTTGCGCCGCAACCGTCAGCTCTGCGCCCTGCAACTGAATGAAAAACGCGTGGATGTGGTGTACGCCAAAGACGTGGATTTTTCTACTGCGCCAAACCTGTTTGGCCTGTTTGCCAACCGCCGCTCGGCATTACAGGCATTACAGACAATCGCCGATGAACAAAAGCTCTGTTATGGCCTGCTCGGGCTGGAACCGCTGAGCCGCGGTCGTGCTTGCTTTCGTTCAGCGCTAAAACGTTGCGCCGGAGCGTGCTGCGGAAAAGAGAGCCATGAAGATCATGCTCAACGTCTGCTCCAGTCGCTGGAACGTTTGCGGGTGATCTGCTGGCCATGGCAAGGTGCGGTGGCGTTGAAAGAACAGCATCCGGAAATGACCCAATACCATATTATTCATAACTGGCTGTGGCTGGGGGCGGTTAATTCGCTGGATGAGGCGGCAACATTGATCCGTACGCCCGCCGGATTCGATCACGATAGTTATAAAATTCTTTGTAAACCACTACTTTCCGGTCGCTATGAAATTACTGAACTTGATCCGGTGAATGGCCTGCAAGCCAGTTAATTTCACTGAACAGCAGTTTGCCTTGCGGTTGCAAAAGCCGCAGGGTGTGTTTGCCATCGTACCAGCACGCGCCCTGGTCGGTGGTTAACAATTTTTCGCCCAGTTGCCATGCCCCGCTAATCACAAACACCACCCCACCGCGTGAACCAAAAGTGGTGAACGTGCGATCGGCAATTCTGACTTTCGCCTTACAGGCATCCAGGCGCGTCATAATGTTGAAATCCATCGACATCTGCCCTTCCGTCAGTTTCGCTTTTACCACCTGGTCCGCCGCAAAAGCAAAAGGCTGTAACGGCTTTAAGGTATGGCTAAAACGGTCTGCGCTTTCAAGAAGCATCTCGCCGCCTTCCAGCAGAGTCACACTTCTTTCCATCCCAGGAAATAAAGAAAATTCACCATTGGCCGCAATGGACGCAATGCTGGCACGCCAGTAAAAATCACGTTTCGCAGGGGGAAAACTACAGATCTCACGAGTTTCACCGGCAGCGTTTCGCCACAGGTTCACCGACATTTTACGCATATCAAAGTATTCCATACTCGCTCCGGGCATGCTCTTTTCATTGTTATCGCTCAGGCAACCGTGGATTGTTATCGGCAACTCGTATGATTTACCTTAGCGTTTTTGCAAAAATGACAGACACAGGCGCATAAAAGAAAACCGCCGATCCTGTCCACCGCCTTACTGCAAGGTAGTGGACAAGACCGGCGGTCTTAAGTTTTTTGGCTGAAAGATTATTCAGCAGTTGCAGGCATTTTACCTTTTCCCGCTGGGCGTTCTGTCAGACGCTTCTCAAAATTAGCATTAAATTGCTTTTTCTGCTCCGGCGTCAGGATGTTGTAAATCTTGTTCTGGGTTTCCATGTGCGCCAGCATGTTAGCTTTGCGCTGTTCTTCCATTTTAGCAATCTGCGCTTCAGCTTTTGCTTTGTCGAAAGTATCGCTGGCGATGATGTCATGCATTGCGCGGCGTTCTTCCAGCGGCGGACGTTTCATCTGGTCACGCTGGCCTTTCATGATTTCACGAATCTGCTGTTTCTGCGCGTCGGTCAGGTTCAGGTCTTTGAACATCATGTCCTGATGCGGACCGAACTTGCCTTTATGATGCATCATCGGCTTCGCGTCAGCCGGTGCTGCGGTAGTGGTGTCAGCGGCGTGGGCCAGGTTAGCCGCGCCAAGAGCCAGGGTAGAGGCAACAAACAGTGCAGTTAATTTACGCATATTCTATATCCTTCCTTTCAGTTATTTGTTACGGCTTTCTTAAGTAACGTGCCGTGTTGACGAGATTAACTTTACTGAGTTTAGCGTCAATTAATCAGAGCAACGGTAAATCAATGAAAGTATAAAAAACATTTTCTCGCCAATTATGGAGAAAAAAAGAAAAATTGAAGGAAAGTGATGAGCAAATATTACAACACAATGATTTTGCAGAAATTATGGAGGACTATACCTGATAAATGGCGATAAATAAAGCAAACACCCAGGATTAATCCGTATTATTCCGAAAGCCGTTATTAAATACCCGCAGAAACCTTTCTGCGGGCAAGTGCTAGGTTATTTTTTCCAGCATTAATCCCGCGCGTAATCCCAACGCCACCAGTGGATTGGGGAATAGCACATATTCAATATCATGAGTCACGGTAAAACGTTCCTCACCATCCTGCGCCAATAACGCTCCTTTCTTAAACGGCGTGAAATTCAGCGTCTCGCTCGCCATATGCAACTCGAAGGCAGCAGTGTGACGGGTAATCTGCGAAACCACCCGGTAACGCTGGGGCAGTTTTCTCTCTATACCGACACTTGCCCCTGCTAACAGCGTAGCAATTGCATTGGTGGTTGGCGCAAACTGACGAAGATCGTTTTGCCCAAACGGCAGTGCTTTGCCTAGCTCCAGCGTACACGCCAGTGCGCCAAAATGTTGGCAGCTGAAATGGGTAAACGTGCCGCCGGGCGCCTGATGAAATACCAACGCCTCTAGCCCTGCCGCGCCCAGCCATGTCAGAAAACTTTCGTCCCAGGGAAGTTCTCGTTGCGGTAAAACGCCAAACCGCTGGTGGTACGAACCGCGGATGGCAGTATGCAGATCAAGATGCCAGCGCACAGACTCATTCCCCCGCTGATAAAAATCTTCCAGGCACTGTTCCAGCTCGCGGGCGCGGCAGGTTTCGCCGCTTTCGGCAAATAGCTGCCAGCGTCCGCCAAACATCCGGTTCATATCGCTATGGCAATAGCGCTTTCCTTGCTTGAGCGCAGGGGGATTTCCGAGGATTGCCAACAAGCGCCAGCGCAACTTAATTTCACCGTGATAAATTGCGCCAAGTAAGGCGTCCAGCATTTCTACAGGCGCCGTTTCATTACCGTGGATCCCCGCCGAAATTACCAACGCGCCTTGCGGTGGGGTTAATGGCGTCAGTTCCAGCACGCCATCCCCCAGCCAGCGCCAGCGAATGCCGTTGATTTCTCTCTCGGTGATGACAGGTTTTTTACCCTCTAATGTCAGAGTGAGAAAATTATCCATTCTCCCCTCCCTCGCGCTGGAACGGATAAACCGAACCGAGATTCAGTAATTGAGTCAACGCATCCAGCGCTTCCCGCCCTTCACGCAGCAATTGCGGGTCGGCCAGTTCGGCAGCAGTAAGACGATCGCGGTAGTAACGATCCACCCAGTCATTGAGCGCATTAAACAACGTATCGTTCATCATCACCGCCGGATTCACCGCCTGACGTTCTTCATCCGTCAACACCACGCGCAACCGCAGGCACGCAGGGCCTCCGCCGTTCGCCATACTTTCGCGCAAATCAAAAACTTTTAGTGAGCTTATCGGGTTGTCAGCAGTAAGGAGTTCATTGAGATAACGCCATACTCCTGCATGTTCCCGACACTCCTGTGGCAGCACCAGCATCATCGAACCATCATCGCGACTCAGCAGTTGGCTGTTAAACAGATACGTAGACACCGCATCAGACACAGAAACCTGCGACGCCGGAACTTCTATCGCCATAAAACCCTTGACCCGCGCACGCAGGTTTGCCAGTAATTGCGCCTGGCGAGCAAATGCCTGCTGATGGCAAAACAGTACCTGGCGGTTGCTCACGGCAATCACATCATTATGAAAGACGCCCTGGTCGATAACGTCCGGGTTTTGCTGGGCGAAAATCACCTGTTGGGGATTCACCTGATTCAGCCTGGCTACCGCCTCGCTGGCTTCGCGGGTCTGCCGCGCCGGATAGCGGGAAGGCCGCGTACCGTTACCCTCTTCTCGCCCGTAAACAAAAATCTGCACACCGGGTTCGCCGTAATGACCGCCGAGGCGATTGTGGTTTGCCGCCCCTTCATCACCGAGTAATGCCACCTGCGGCAACGCCGAATGGAGGGTGAATTTCTCTTTATCGTTAAAAATGGCGTTTAACAGCGATTCGGTGACGGGGGCTTCCAGCGAACGGTGAAATTTATTGTTCAGGTTAGCGACCGTGAAATGCACTTTGCCATCCAGCGTATCAGCGGATGGCGCGACCGTGGCCGCATTAGCTACCCACATTGGCGATGCTGAACTGACGCTGGAAAGCCAGTGTGGTGCCTGGCGGGCAACCTTTTCCAGTATCTGCTCATCGCTGCCGCTGAATCCCAACTGACGCAGCACCGGAATAAACGGACGCTCGTGCGGCGGGATCACCGCCTGGGGAAATCCTGCATCGGCAAGGGCTTTCATTTTCAGTAAGCCCTGCTTCGCCGCCAGTCGTGGATTCGATACCTGAAAACGGTGACTGGTGGAGGCTTCATTACCAAACGACAGGCCAGCGTAATGGTGCGTCAGCCCCACCAATCCATCGAAATTGACTTCCCAGGCATTCATCGCGCCACCTCATCGGAAAAATCCAGCCCGGGGTTAAGCGTTGCGGGCAACGTTAACGAGTCCGACTCCAGGCTCGCCATCGGCCAGGCACAATAATCTGCGGCATACCAGGCGCTGGGGCGATGGTTGCCGGAAGCGCCAATGCCGCCGAATGGTGCGGTACTGGCGGCTCCGGTAAGCGGTTTGTTCCAGTTAACAATCCCTGCCCGCGCTTCCAGTAACAGTTGCTCGAACTTTTCCCGTTTTGGGGAAACCAGCCCACAAGAGAGGCCAAAGCGGGTGTTATTCGCCATCTTTATCGCCCCATCAAAAGTGTCATAACGCCAAACGCGAAGTAGCGGCCCAAACACTTCTTCATCCTGCACGCCTGAAACGCCCGTCATTTCAACGATCCCTGGCGTCAGCAGCGATGTTCCCGCTTGTAGCAAACGTGGCGCAAGCAGCGTTTGCCCGCCCAATGCTTCCAGTTCCTGCCAGGCAGTAACCACCTGCTGTGCGGCCTGTTCAGAAATCAGCCCGCCAATAAACGGCTGCGGTTCGTCATCCCATTTCCCCGGCGTTAACCGCTGGCTGACGGCAACAAGGCGAGCAAGAAACGCATCGCCCTGCGCCCCGCTTTTCACCAATAAACGGCGGGCGCAGGTGCAGCGTTGCCCGGCAGTGACAAATGCCGACTGGATAGTCAGATGGACAGCGGCGTCGATATCCACCACGTCATCAATAATCAGCGGGTTATTGCCGCCCATTTCGAGGGCGAGAATTTTTTCCGGCTGACCGGAAAGCTGGCGATGTAACTGGTAGCCGGTATTGGCGCTGCCGGTAAACAGCAAGCCGTCGAGATCCTCCAGCGCACTGAGTGCCTGACCGGTTTCGCGCCCACCCTGCACCAGGTTCAGCACGCCCGACGGCAAGCCTGCCTGCTGCCATAAACGCATGACTGCCTCGCCGCTCCAGGGGGTTAGTTCGCTGGGTTTAAAGATTATCGTGTTACCTGCCAGCAGCGCCGGAACGATATGCCCGTTAGGCAGATGTCCGGGGAAATTGTACGGTCCAAACACTGCCAGCACGCCGTGTGGACGATGGCGCAAGCTCGCTGCTCCATCGGGCATTTCACTGCGCAGCTCTCCCGTACGAGCGTGATACGCCTTGATTGATATCGCGATCTTATTGATCATCGCCGTCACTTCGGTTGCCGCTTCCCAACGCGGTTTGCCGGTTTCTCTGGCAATAATCGCGGTTAATTCGGCTTTGTTGCTTTCCAGCAGTGCGGCAAATCGTTCAACTCTTACCTGACGATCGCCAAAGGAGAGCCGCGCCCAACGCGGAAACGCTGCACGAGCAGCCCGACAAGCCTGCTCAACCTGAGCAGCATCGGCATCATTGCCCTGCCATAACACCTCGCCCGATACCGGATTACGCTTCACGCGCTGTGCGCCCTGGCCCGTCACCCAGTCACCGTTGATCCATAAAGTCATGCTGTTTTCTCCTCTGCGCACAGGCGCACCAGACGAACGCGATCCCCGGCGTGGCATTTGAGGGCATCCAGTTGTGCGGCGGTTAAAATCAAACGTTCGGTCGCCGGATCGGCTCGCACCAGCAACACGCGGAAATGGTGATAATTTTCATTGGCGACCAGGCAAGCCGGAAAATCGCCCTGTGCAGGTTGTCCTTCCGCTACTTCCACCAGCCGACTTTTGCGGATAGCGCGAACGCGGTCAATGTCACACTCCAGCGTCGGCCCGCCGTCGAAAATGTCGATATAGTTGCGGTAGCGAAAGCCCTCTTTTTCCAGCACCGCCCGCGCGGGCGCGGTTTGCGAATGTACCTGACCGATGACGTCCTGTGCTTCCTGGGATAAAAAGTCCGTATAGATCGGATGTTTCGGCATCAGTTCTGCAATAAATGCCTTTTGCCCGGTGCCGCAGAGAAAATCGGCGCGGCTAAAATCCATCGAAAAGAAACGTTTACCGAGGCTTTGCCAGAACGGTGAATAGCCGTGTTCGTCAATCACCCCGCGCATTTCAGCAACCACTTTGTCATTAAACTTGTCGCGAAAAGCCGCCATAAACATAAAGCGCGATTTCGACAGCAAATAGCCGTTGCCCTCTTTGCGCCAGTCCGGGTCGAGAAACAGCGTACACAGCTCGCTGCTGCCGGTGTGATCGTTACTGAGAAACAGCGTCGGCAACGCGTTATAGACATTCAGCTCTTTCGAAGCGTGAACCAGCGTGCCGACGCGATAGTTGTACCAGGGATCGTTCAGCCCAACCGCTACCTCTATGGCGCAAATCCCCGCCACAGTGCCTGTCTCGCTCTCTTCCAGCACAAACACATAGCCCTGCTCGCTTTTGGGCAGTTCGCCCTGCCAGGTTTTGATTGCCCTTTCGATACGCGCCGAAAGCGTGGCTTCATTGGCGGGAAGCGACGTCAGGCCGCCGCCCGTTTTGCTGGCAAGCTGCATCAGCGCCGAGACATCTGATCGCTCAACGGGACGGATGACCATCATGATGAACCTCGGCTAACAAAGTGTTCGCAGGCCGCAGCAAAACGATCTAGGCCGGTCGTCACCTCTTCTTCGCTGACATTGAGCGCAGGCGCAAAACGCACCACGTTGCCACCCGCAATCAGTACCATCACGCCCGCTTTCGCCGCTTCCTGAGAAATTTGTTTCGCTTGCCCGGCGTAATCCGCATTCAGCACACAGCCAATCAGCAGACCTAAGCCGCGAATTTCACTGAACAAACCGCAGCGGTGATTAATGGTATTAAGACGTTCAACAAACCAGTCGTGACGCTGCTTAACACCGTTAAGCATTTCTGGCGTGTTGATAAGTTCGAGCACTTTACCCGCCACCGCCGAGGCCAGCGGATTACCGCCATAGGTGGTGCCATGAGTGCCAACGGTCATCACCCGGCCGCATTCTTCGGTTGCCAAAAGAGCGCCAACGGGGAAACCGCCGCCCAGCGCTTTGGCGGTAGTTAACAGATCTGGCGTCACGCCGTAGTGCATATAGGCATACAGTTCCCCGGTGCGCCCGACGCCGGTTTGTACTTCATCAAAAATCAGCAAAGCATTGTGGCGGTCACACAATTCACGCAGACCTTGTAAAAACGCGTTGCTGGCTGGTACCACACCGCCTTCCCCCTGGATGGGCTCGACAATCACCGCACAGGTGGAGTCATCAATCAGCGCGCTGGCAGAGTTAATATCGTTATACGCGGCATGACGGATATCCGGCGGCAGTGGCGCAAAATCCTGTGAATAGGCTGGCTGCCCACCTGCGCTGACGGTAAACAGCGTGCGCCCGTGAAACGCATTTTTGAACGCCACGATACCGCTCTTATGGCTGCCGTAGCGGTCGTGAGCGAATTTACGCGCCAGTTTTAGCGCCGCTTCGTTGGCTTCCGCACCGGAGTTACAAAAGAAAATGCGATCGGCAAACGTTGCGTCGATCAATTTTTTCGCCAGTCGCAGTACCGGCTCGTTGGTGTAACCGTTGCCGGTATGCCAGAACTTACTCGCCTGTTCGTTCAGCGCCTCGCGCAGTTCGGGATGCGCATGACCCAATGCGTTTACCGCAATGCCACCCGCGAAGTCGATATACTCTTTCCCCTGCTGATCCCACAAGCGTGAACCTTCGCCACGTACCGGTATAAACGGTGCCGGAGCGTAAACAGGTATCATCCATTCATCAAAGTTTTCACGCGTAATTGGCTGAGACATAGCGACCCCTACAGTAAATAATTCGTTATTTATATGTTAATAATAAGTAATGTTTGCGCTGTAAATGTAGATTGCAGGGTTCATGCCAGCCAGGGGGAAAAGTGCATAAATGACGGTCACTAACTGGAAATCAATGTGTTACAACCGAACGATATGCACCTTAAGTGCATATAAAGTGAATATGTTTGCCATGTGGATGAATAAATAGAATAAAAAACGCAATGTTATGCAGAAGTAAAATATAATTCTGGAATTGTGATCTTTGACGAAATTTACTGGAAATTACTGCGCCATTCTGACGCAGCGCGCACCAAAAGCGGGCATTTTTTGCGCCATCGTTGACATCATTAACAACCATCGATCAAATCACTTAACAACAGGCAGTAAGTCAGACGAATTTCTGCTAACATCCACGCACTCATTATCAGAATAAATGGCAGCGACTATGAAATTTGTCTCTTTTAATATCAACGGCCTGCGCGCCAGACCACACCAGCTTGAAGCTATCGTCGACAAGCACCAGCCTGATGTGATTGGCCTGCAGGAGACAAAAGTTCATGATGATATGTTTCCGCTCGAAGATGTGGCAAAGCTCGGCTACAACGTGTTTTATCACGGGCAGAAAGGCCATTACGGCGTGGCGCTGTTGACCAAAGAGACGCCGATTGCCGTGCGTCGTGGCTTCCCAGGCGACGGCGAAGAGGCACAACGGCGGATTATTATGGCGGAAATCCCCTCACCGCTGGGCAATGTCACCGTGATCAACGGCTACTTCCCGCAGGGCGAAAGCCGCGACCACCCCATTAAATTCCCGGCTAAAGCACAGTTTTACCAGAACCTGCAAAACTACCTGGAAACCGAACTCAAACGTGATAATCCGGTGCTGATTATGGGCGATATGAATATCAGCCCCACCGACCTGGATATCGGCATTGGCGAAGAGAACCGCAAACGCTGGCTGCGTACTGGTAAATGTTCTTTCCTGCCGGAAGAACGCGAATGGATGGACAGGCTGATAAGTTGGGGGCTGGTCGATACCTTCCGCCATGCGAATCCGCAAACAGCAGATCGTTTCTCATGGTTTGATTACCGCTCAAAAGGTTTTGACGATAACCGGGGTCTGCGTATCGACCTGCTGCTTGCCAGCCAGCCACTGGCCGAATGCTGCGTAGAAACCGGTATTGACTATGAAATCCGCAGTATGGAAAAACCGTCAGATCACGCACCTGTCTGGGCCACCTTCCGCCGCTAATTTCTCCGTTCTCCTGGCTCGCACGGGGTCAGGAGAATTAACCTTGAGAAAAATCAACAAACTGTCAGTAATGATTTGTTGCCCGCCGTCCTTTGTTATACCGTCACTGCGTTTTTTAGTTGTCTGACCACTTCTCTATTATCAAGTTTGATATAGGAAACTCCACGATGAACGCTGAGCGTAAATTTCTTTTTGCCTGTCTGTTTTTTGCGCTGGTCATTTACGCTATCCACGCTTTCGGTTTATTCGATCTGCTCACCGATTTACCCCACTTACAGATACTCATTCGCCAGAGCGGATTGTTCGGTTATAGCCTCTATATTCTGTTATTCATCATCGCCACCCTCTTTCTGCTACCGGGCAGCGTACTGGTGATCGCCGGTGGAATAGTTTTTGGTCCGCTAACTGGAACGCTACTTTCGTTAATTGCCGCCACGCTGGCCTCGTCGTGCTCATTCCTGTTGGCGCGCTTTCTGGGGCGTGATTTACTGTTGAAATACGTCGGTCATTGCCACACTTTTCAGGCTATTGAAAAAGGCATTACGCGTAACGGTATCGATTTTCTTATTCTGACCCGCTTAATCCCGCTATTTCCATACAATATTCAAAATTACGCTTACGGATTAACCGCCATCGCCTTCTGGCCTTATACCCTTATTTCGGCATTAACCACTCTGCCTGGAATAGTGATTTATACCGTGATGGCCAGCGATCTTGCCAGTGAAGGCATTACGCTGCGCTTTATTTTACAACTCTGTCTGGCGGGCCTGGCGCTATTTATTCTCGTCCAGCTCGCCAAACTCTACGCTCGTCACAAACACGTGGATCTGTCTGCTTCGCGCCACAGCCCACTTACTCACCCTAAAAATGAAGGATAGAACGATGTTGCAACATTATTCAGTGTCATGGAAAAAAGGACTGGCTGCACTGTGTTTACTGGCCGTTGCGGGGCTTAGTGGCTGCGATCAAAAAGAGAATACGGCGGCAAAAGTGGAATACGACGGGCTTTCGGACAGCCAGCCGCTGCGTGTCGATGCAAATAACCATACGGTAACCATGCTGGTGCAAATTAATGGGCGTTTCCTCACCGACGATACCCGCCACGGTATTGTGTTTAAAGATGGCTCCAACGGACATAAATCGCTGTTTATGGGTTATGCCACGCCGAAAGCATTTTATGAAGCCCTGAAAGAGGCCGGAGGTACGCCGGGCGAAAACATGACGATGGATAATAAAGAAACGACTCATGTCACAGGCAGCAAACTGGATATTTCAGTTAACTGGCAAGGAGCGGCAAAAGCGTATTCCTTTGATGAAGTGATTGTTGACAGTAATGGCAAGAAACTGGATATGCGCTTTGGCGGTAATTTAACGGCAGCTGAAGAGAAAAAAACGGGCTGCCTGGTATGTCTGGATAGTTGCCCGGTCGGTATCGTCAGCAATGCGACATACACTTATGGTGCGGTGGAAAAACGCAGCGAAGTGAAATTCAAAGGCAATGCCTCGGTTCTCCCGGCAGATAACACGCTGGCAACGGTTACCTTTAAAATCGCCGAATAAAACCAGGATAAAGGATGATGAAAATGCAATCGCGTAAAATCTGGTACTACCGCATAACCCTCATCATCCTGTTGTTCGCTATGCTGCTGGCATGGGCGCTGCTTCCCGGCGTCCATGAGTTTATCAATCGCAGCGTTGCGGCGTTTGCCGCCGTGGACCAACAGGGTATAGAACGCTTTATTCAGTCTTACGGCGCACTGGCGGCAGTTGTTTCGTTCTTGTTGATGATTCTACAGGCCATTGCTGCACCGCTACCTGCGTTTTTGATCACCTTTGCCAATGCGTCGCTGTTTGGCGCGCTCTGGGGCGGCTTGCTGTCGTGGACCAGTTCGATGGCCGGCGCGGCGCTGTGCTTTTTTATCGCCAGAGTGATGGGTCGCGAAGTGGTGGAAAAATTAACCGGTAAAACCGTGCTTGACAGTATGGACGGCTTTTTCACTCGCTACGGCAAACACACCATTCTGGTCTGTCGGTTATTGCCTTTTGTCCCTTTCGATCCAATCAGCTATGCTGCCGGTTTGACTTCAATACGTTTTCGCTCGTTTTTTATCGCCACCGGGCTTGGTCAGTTACCGGCGACTATTGTTTATTCCTGGGCGGGCAGCATGTTAACAGGCGGTACTTTCTGGTTTGTCACCGGACTGTTTATTTTGTTTGCCCTGACCGTGGTGATTTTTATGGCGAAGAAAATATGGCTTGAGCGCCAGAAGAGGAATGCCTGATGGGTTTACCGCCGCTTAGCAAAATTCCTTTAATTTTACGTCCACAGGCGTGGCTGCACCGTCGCCATTACGGCGAGGTGCTAAGCCCCATTCGCTGGTGGGGGCGGATCCCGTTTATCTTTTATCTGGTGTCGATGTTTGTTGGCTGGCTGGAGCGCAAACGCTCACCGCTCGATCCAGTGGTACGATCGCTTGTCAGCGCGCGTATCGCGCAAATGTGTCTGTGTGAGTTTTGCGTGGATATCACCAGTATGAAAGTCGCCGAGCGTACCGGCAGCACCGATAAATTGCTGGCGGTAGCTAACTGGCGACAAAGCCCGCTCTTCAGCGACGAAGAGCGGCTGGCGCTGGAGTACGCCGAAGCCGCAAGCGTAACGCCGCCAACGGTCGATGATGCCCTGCGCACCCGACTGACTACGCATTTTGACGCCCAGGCGCTCACCGAGCTGACGGCATTGATCGGCTTGCAAAATCTGTCAGCCCGTTTTAATTCTGCCATGGACATTCCCGCTCAGGGGCTGTGCCGTATTCCTGACAAACGTTCTTAAGGAGAGATGATGCGCCATTGTGTATGGTTGCTGGGATTGTTATCGCTGTTTTCTTTGGCAACACATGCCAGTGACTGGCAGGAAATTAAAAATGAGGCCAAAGGGCAAACCGTCTGGTTTAACGCCTGGGGCGGCGATACCGCAATTAACCGTTATCTCGACTGGGTTAGCGGCGAGTTGAAAACCCATTACGCCATCAACCTGAAAATCGTCCGTCTGGCGGATGCCGCAGACGCGGTGAAGCGCATTCAGACCGAAGCTGCTGCCGGACGCAAAACGGGCGGCTCGGTGGATCTGCTCTGGGTGAACGGCGAAAACTTTCGTACCTTAAAAGAGGCTAATTTACTGCAAACTGACTGGGCGGAGACTCTGCCCAACTGGCGCTATGTCGACACACAGCAGCCGGTGCGGGAAGATTTTTCAGTGCCGACACAAGGTGCGGAATCGCCCTGGGGCGGCGCACAGCTGACATTTATCGCCCGACGCGATCAGACACCACAGCCACCGAAAACGCCGCAAGCCTTACTGGAATTTGCCAAAGCCACCCCTGGTACGGTTACCTATCCGCGCCCACCGGACTTTACCGGCACCGCGTTTCTTGAACAGCTGCTGATTATGCTGACGCCCGATCCCGCTGCATTAAAAAAAGCGCCGGACGATGCCACTTTCGCCCGCGTCACTGCGCCATTGTGGCAATATCTTGATGCACTGCATCCGTATTTGTGGCGCGAAGGAAAGGATTTCCCGCCTTCGCCCGCGCGGATGGATGCTCTGCTGAAAGCCGGCACATTGCGCCTGTCGCTGACCTTTAACCCCGCACATGCGCAGCAAAAAATATCCAGCGGCGATTTACCCACCAGCAGTTACAGCTTTGGCTTTAGCGAGGGAATGATTGGCAACGTGCATTTCGTCACCATTCCTGCCAACGCGAATGCCAGTGCTGCGGCGAAGGTAGTTGCCAATTTCCTGCTCTCACCCGATGCGCAACTGCGTAAAGCAGATCCCGCTGTCTGGGGCGATCCTTCTGTTCTCGATCCGCAAAAACTGCCTGACGGGCAGCGCGAAACATTGCAATCGAGAATGCCGCAGGATCTGCCGCCGGTACTGGCTGAACCGCACGCAGGTTGGGTAAATGCGCTGGAACAAGAATGGCTACGCCGTTACGGTACGCATTAATTTCTTTGCTGTGGGTGGTGATGGCGGTGATTTACGCACCGCTGGTACCGTCGGCTTTCACGCTGATAACACCTGCCATGTCGCTGACGCACTGGCAGGCGTTATTTGCCGATCCACAGTTACCGCAGGCATTACTGGCGACGCTGGTGTCGACAACCATCGCGGCGGTCGGCGCTTTGTTTATTGCCCTGCTGGTGATAGTAGCGCTATGGCCTGGGCCGAAATGGCAGCATCTGTGCGCCCGTCTGCCGTGGCTACTCGCCATCCCCCACGTGGCTTTTGCCACCAGCGCCCTGCTGCTCTTTGCTGACGGAGGGCTGCTTTATGACTATTTCCCGTATTTCACTCCGCCAATGGACAAATTGGGTATTGGGCTGGGCTTCACTCTGGCGGTGAAAGAAAGCGCATTTCTGCTGTGGATCTTATTGGCAGCACTGAGTGAAAAACGCCTGGTACAGCAAGTTATTGTACTGGATTCGCTGGGCTACAGCCGCTGGCAATGCCTGAACTGGTTGTTGTTGCCCTCCGTCGCGCCTGCGCTGGCAATGGCGATGCTGGCGATTGTGGCATGGTCATTGTCGGTCGTGGATGTGGCAATTATTCTCGGGCCGGGTAATCCACCGACGCTGGCGGTAATTAGCTGGCAGTGGTTAACCCAGGGCGACATTGACCAACAAACAAAAGGCGCGCTTGCCAGCCTGCTGTTGATGCTGTTACTCGCCGCCTACGTTTTGCTTGGTTATCTGTTATGGCGCGCCTGGCGATGCACGATCCCCCGGGAAAATGGCATTCGCATGCCAGCCACGCCTTTATTGCCAGGGAAGATGCTGGCGAAGTTGTTACCCTTAACTGGCGTGCTCTGTGTGGTTCTGCTGGCGATCCTCGCGGATCAGTCGACGATCAATCACGAGGTGCTGCTCAACAGCCTGACAATGGGGCTGGTGGCGACATTCATCGCTTTGGTTCTGTTGCTGCTGTGGCTGGAATGGGGGCCACAGCGTCGCCAATTGTGGCTATGGTTGCCCATATTATTACCCGCCTTGCCACTGGTGGCGGGCCAGTACACGCTGGCGCTATGGCTGAACCTGGATGGAAGCTGGACGGCGGTGGTGTGGGGGCATCTGCTGTGGGTGATGCCGTGGATGCTGTTCATCCTGCAACCGGCCTGGCGGCGCATCGATTCACGATTAATATTGATTGCGCAAACGCTGGGTTGGTCACGGGCCAAAATCTTCTTTTACGTGAAATGTCCGCTAATGCTGCGCCCTGCGCTGATTGCCTTCGCTGTCGGATTTTCAGTCAGTATTGCGCAATATATGCCAACGCTGTGGCTGGGAGCCGGACGTTTCTCGACGCTCACCACTGAAGCGGTAGCGTTAAGTAGCGGCGGTAATAACAGCATCCTCGCCGCCCAGGCCCTATGGCAACTGCTATTGCCACTTATTATTTTTGCCCTGACCGCGTTAGTCGCAAAATGGGTAGGTTTTATCAGACAAGGACTCCGCTAATGCTCTGCGTGAAAGATGTTTCGCTGCGTTTGCCTGAAACCTGTTTACTGGAAGACGTTAACTTTACAGTCAATAAAGGTGACATTGTCACGTTAATGGGCCCCTCAGGCTGTGGTAAGTCTTCTCTGTTTTCATGGATGATTGGTGCGCTTTCCGGGCAATTTTCTTGTACAGGTGAGCTATGGCTCAATGATCAACGTATCGATACCCTGCCCACCGCCCGGCGTCAGATTGGTATTCTTTTCCAGGATGCGCTGTTATTTGACCAGTTCAGCGTCGGACAGAATTTGCTTCTGGCGCTACCGTCGACGCTCAAGGGGACGGCCAGGCGCAATGCCGTGAAAGACGCGCTTGAGCGAGCGGGACTGGCTGAAACTTATCACCAGGACCCTGCGACATTATCAGGCGGTCAGCGAGCGCGGGTGGCCCTGCTGCGCGCCCTTCTCGCACAGCCAAAGGCATTATTGCTTGATGAACCGTTCAGCCGTCTTGACGTAGCTCTGCGCGATAATTTTCGTCAGTGGGTATTCAATGAAGTTCGCAAACTGGCGATCCCCGTCGTTCAGGTAACCCACGATCTTCAGGATGTTCCTGCCGATAGTCCCGTTCTGGATATGGCGCAGTGGTCAGAAAATTACAACAAACTGCGATAACGCAAAGTTTTTCCCGATATGTCAGTTCAGAATGGCGCACTCAAAACTACAATGTCGGGATTTTCGATGAAACGTGTTTCTCAAATGACCGCGCTGGCAATGGCTTTAGGGCTGGCTTGCGCTTCTTCGTGGGCCGCTGAACTGGCGAAGCCTCTTACACTTGACCAGCTTCAACAACAAAATGGCAAAGCGATAGATACTCGCCCCAGTGCGTTTTATAACGGCTGGCCACAAACCTTAAATGGCCCTTCCGGTCATGAACCTGCCGCCTTAAACCTTTCTGCTAGCTGGCTCGACAAAATGAGCGCCGAACAGTTCAACGAGTGGATCAAGCAACATAACCTGAAAACGGATGCGCCAGTGGCGCTGTACGGTAATGACAAAGATGTCGATGCCGTCAAAACGCGACTACAAAAAGCAGGCTTTACACATATCTCTATCTTGAGTGATGCACTGAGCGAACCTTCCCGACTGCAAAAACTGCCTCACTTTGAGCAGCTGGTTTATCCGCAATGGCTGCATGACCTGCAACAAGGTAAAGAAGTTACGGCGAAACCTGCGGGTGACTGGAAAGTCATTGAAGCGGCCTGGGGCGCTCCTAAGCTTTACCTTATCAGCCATATTCCCGGCGCTGACTACATCGATACCAACGAAGTGGAAAGCGAACCACTGTGGAATAAAGTCTCTGACGAACAGCTTAAAGCAATGCTGGCGAAGCACGGCATTCGTCATGACACCACGGTCATTCTCTACGGACGTGATGTTTACGCCGCAGCGCGCGTGGCGCAGATTATGCTCTACGCTGGCGTGAAAGATGTCCGCCTTCTGGATGGCGGCTGGCAAACCTGGTCCGACGCAGGTCTGCCCGTTGAGCGCGGTACGCCACCGAAAGTGAAACCGGAACCGGATTTCGGCGTGAAGATCCCAGCGCAACCGCAACTGATGCTTGATATGGAGCAGGCTCGCGGGCTGCTGCATCGCCAGGATGCATCGCTGGTGAGCATTCGTTCGTGGCCAGAATTTATCGGTACGACCAGCGGTTACAGCTACATTAAACCAAAAGGTGAAATAGCCGGGGCACGTTGGGGACACGCAGGCAGCGACTCGACCCATATGGAAGATTTCCATAACCCGGATGGCACCATGCGCAGCGCCGATGATATTGCCGCTATGTGGAAAGCGTGGAATATCAAACCAGATCAGCAAGTTTCATTCTACTGCGGCACCGGCTGGCGCGCGTCTGAAACCTTTATGTACGCACGCGCCATGGGCTGGAATAACGTCTCCGTTTATGACGGTGGCTGGTACGAATGGAGCAGCGATCCGAAAAACCCGGTAGCAACCGGTGAACGCGGCCCGGACAGTAGCCAATAACATGGCAATTACTGACGCTGAAGCGACTTCAGCGTCAGATACCCACTCCAAATCCGCGTTAATGTCGTCATCCAACAAAGCGCGCCAAAAATCCAGGCAAACCACGGGAAATATTCCGGAAAGAGACAACTTAAAACAAACAGCAAAATCGTCTCGCTGCCTTCTGTTAACCCGCCCAGATAGTAAAACGATTTGTGCGCATAACCGGGATTATCAATCTGATGTTTCGCCGCCAACGCAGCAAATGCGAGAAAACTGCTGCCCGTGCCGATAAACGCAAACAGCAGCCAGCCGCCCGCCAGCGCATTTTGTTCCGGTGCGGCGAGAATAAACCCGAACGGTACCAGCGCGTAAAAAAGAAAATCCAGCGAAATATCGAGAAAGCCCCCCGCGTCGGTTAACCCTCTGCGCCGCGCCAGCGCACCGTCCAGACCATCAAGCAACCTGTTCAGTAAAATGGCAATCAGCGCCGCCAAATACCAGCCCAGTGCCAGAAACGGCAGCGCCAGCACGCCGATGGCAAACCCCACTAACGTTAAACCATCAGGTGTAATGCCCGGTTTATCCAGAACTCGCACGCACTGATGCAACAAAGGCTTAATTCGGGGATGAAGATGGCGGTCTAACACGGGTACTCCTTAAGAAATAAAACCCTTCAGCTCGGGCAACACTGCGGATATTATGGCATTTTTCCTGTATTCGACCGTGTGTAATTTATGGAAATGATTGATGTTGTTGCCGCCATTATCGAACGGGATGGCAAAATTTTAATCGCGCAACGCCCTGCGCATAGCGATCAAGCGGGATTATGGGAATTTGCTGGCGGTAAAGTCGAACCAGGAGAAAGCCAGCAACAGGCGCTGATACGCGAGCTGCGTGAAGAGCTCGGTATCGATGCTATCATCGGGAAATATGTAGCCAGCCACCAGCGGGAAGTTTCAGGGCGGATTATCCATCTTCATGCCTGGCACGTACCCGACTTCCAAGGGACGTTACAGGCACATGAACATCAGGCGTTGGTCTGGTGTGCACCAGAGGAGACAACGCAATATCCGCTGGCCCCTGCTGACATTCCGCTTTTACAGGCGTTTATGGCTTTACGCGCCGCCAGACCAACGGATTGGTGCTAATGGTTTTATCATCCCGCTGGCATTGCAACAGTATTCCCTCTGCTTTAATTACGGCCCCTTCAGAATAGTTTTGATCCTGATAAACGCAGCACTGGCTACAGGGCTGCGCCGACTGTCCGCCAGAATTAAACACTTCCGGCGGCACATTCACTTCCACATCC
The DNA here is from genome assembly GCF_004212225.1 of Escherichia sp. E14V7. NCBI lineage: Bacteria > Pseudomonadati > Pseudomonadota > Gammaproteobacteria > Enterobacterales > Enterobacteriaceae > Escherichia > Escherichia sp. E14V7. Next base: position 178,068 of record NZ_RHJJ01000004.1, on the reverse strand, counting down.
GGACGATAATGCTGATTAGCCAGCGCAAAAAACGGGAATACCAACGCTACGGCGAACAATGCTCGACTCACTGGAAACTCCTTATATTTCGTTGTCTCTGCTACTGATAACGGTAACCTGGCGGGAAAACTTTAGCGTCTGGTTGCCGGACGCGGCGTGAATGCCTTATCCACCAAATGTCCCCATTTTGGTAGACCGAAGAAGATGTATCCGACATTAGGCGGCGTTTATAAATTCCTCACATTATTAATTTGCTTTCCGGTGTCATTTTTTACTTGCTTACCGTCACATTCTTGATGGTATAGTCGAAAACTGCAAAACAAACAACATACGCACAATCGTCTTAATATATAAGGGTTTTATATCTATGGATCAGACATATTCTCTGGAGTCATTCCTCAACCATGTACAAAAGCGCGACCCGAATCAAACCGAGTTCGCGCAAGCCGTTCGTGAAGTAATGACCACACTCTGGCCTTTTCTTGAACAAAATCCCAAATATCGCCAGATGTCATTACTGGAGCGTCTGGTTGAACCGGAGCGCGTGATCCAGTTTCGCGTGGTATGGGTTGACGATCGCAACCAGGTGCAGGTCAACCGAGCATGGCGCGTGCAGTTCAGCTCCGCCATCGGCCCGTACAAAGGCGGTATGCGATTCCATCCGTCAGTTAACCTCTCCATTCTCAAATTCCTCGGCTTCGAGCAAACCTTCAAAAATGCCCTGACTACCCTGCCGATGGGCGGTGGTAAAGGCGGCAGCGATTTCGACCCGAAAGGGAAAAGCGAAGGCGAAGTGATGCGTTTCTGCCAGGCACTGATGACTGAACTGTATCGCCACCTGGGCGCGGATACCGACGTTCCGGCAGGTGATATCGGCGTTGGTGGTCGTGAAGTCGGCTTTATGGCGGGGATGATGAAAAAGCTCTCCAACAATACCGCCTGCGTCTTCACCGGTAAGGGTCTTTCTTTTGGCGGCAGTCTTATTCGCCCGGAAGCTACCGGCTACGGCCTGGTCTATTTCACAGAAGCGATGCTTAAACGCCACGGTATGGGTTTTGAAGGGATGCGCGTTTCCGTTTCTGGCTCCGGCAACGTCGCCCAGTACGCTATCGAAAAAGCGATGGAATTTGGTGCTCGTGTGATCACTGCGTCAGACTCCAGCGGCACTGTAGTTGATGAAAGCGGATTCACGAAAGAGAAACTGGCACGTCTGATCGAAATCAAAGCCAGCCGCGATGGTCGAGTGGCAGATTACGCCAAAGAATTTGGCCTGGTCTATCTCGAAGGCCAACAGCCGTGGTCCGTACCAGTTGATATCGCCCTGCCTTGCGCCACCCAGAACGAACTGGATGTTGACGCCGCGCATCAGCTTATCGCCAATGGCGTTAAAGCCGTCGCCGAAGGGGCAAATATGCCAACCACCATCGAAGCGACTGAACTGTTCCAGCAGGCAGGCGTACTGTTTGCTCCGGGTAAAGCGGCTAATGCTGGCGGTGTAGCAACATCGGGCCTGGAAATGGCGCAAAACGCTGCGCGTCTGGGCTGGAAAGCCGAGAAAGTTGACGCACGTTTGCATCACATCATGCTGGATATCCACCATGCCTGTGTTGAACATGGTGGTGAAGGTGAGCAAACCAACTACGTGCAGGGCGCGAACATTGCGGGCTTTGTGAAGGTTGCGGATGCGATGTTAAGCCAGGGCGTGATTTAATCGTTATTACAATCGTCTGGTTTTCCTTATAACCAGACGATTTTCCCTGAGTTAATTAAATCCTTAGCAGACGTTTGCAATTTGCAGCCGTTTGTTCTGCATCCTGAATATCCTGTTCAGACATTAAGCATCGCAACGCATCTTTTTCAATCCAGGGATTGTTATTTCCGGCAATTGTTAACCACATCCATGCTTGTTTATTATCAATTTTAGTGCCTGTCCCCTGAGCATACATTGCTGCAGTCTGGTGTTGCGCTTCGGTCGCCCCTAAACGCGCCGCTTTTTCGTACCAGTGCAGCGCATGATTTTCATCTTTTGCGATATCTTTTGTACCGCAGAGATACATTTCGGCTAACAAAAATATCGCCTCTATTCGCCCACGCTGCGCTGCACCAGTAAGCCATTGAATAGCCTCAGCGTTATTTTCAGGATCATCATTGTTGGTTAAATAATATTTCCCCAATTCATACATGGCATCCCCGGAACCATTTTTTGCAGATATGGTAAACCAGTACAGTGCTTTTTCCGGATCCTGAGGAATTTTTTCGCTTTCACTATACAACCTTGCAGTATGATATTGTGCGTCAGGATGGTCCTGTTCCGCCGATTGCAAAAACCAACGATGGGCCTGCACCTCATCACGCGCCACACCAATACCTTGTATATACATTTGTCCCAACTCATATTGGGCCAGTTCATGCCCTTGTGTGGCGGCAGTTAAATACCACCGTAATGCTTCTTCATAATTTCGTAATGGCTCAACAGCAAAGCGGGAGATACAGGCAAGTTCATATTGCGCAGATGATTTGCCATTTTCGGCTGCAAGTAAAAACCATTTTCTTGCCTCACTAATGTTCTTGTCCGTCCCCTTTCCATCGTTATACATAACGCCCAACGCATACTGAGCATCGATAACATTATGCTGCGCGGCGCGGGTAAACCAATTAAAAGCTAATTTTAGATCCTGTGAAACCTCATCACCTTCATAATACATTTTGCCAAGAGAATACCAGGCAAGTGAATAGCCTTGCTCTGCAGCATGTAAGCAGGACTGGAATACAGAAGATGGATAATAATAAAGACTTTTTAATTTTATAGCATTTAACAACTTTTCATATCCACTATGATGTTGCATTGCTAAATTATTGAAGCGTCCTGTTAATTTCCACTTGCGAATCATTTTTTCTTTTCGCCAGGAATATGATAAACGCTCTATTAACAATGCCATATAGTTGTCTGACAGCTCAAATTCAGCAACTTTATTTAATACTGCAATATCAAACCATTTCAGGCTCTCTTCACTATCCTTTAATGATTGATAAATCGTAGCCATTTCCTTCCCGTTTTCCATTTCTTCCAGTGGAGGCAAGTTACTGGCAAAGAAAGGGGTAATTTGTTTTTCGATGCGATAATAAAGAAGACAACTTTCGTTAATTTCTGTCTGGATAGCGGGTTGCCTACTGCCTGCAACTAAATGCCATCTGAACGTTTGTGCTGCAGCGAGAGTTAATAGTGGCCGGAATACCCGATGAAGATGCAGTAATAACGCTTCTTCAAAGCACATTCGTGAGCTGAGATCTTTATGCTCAAGGAAAGATAACGCCTTAGCAAGTTGCATGGGGGCGTGTTCGGGAATAGCTTCATTCTCCTCAAAGAGCATATCCAGAACGGCTTGCCAGGTGAGTTCCCCTTCTGATTTAACAGCGATGTCTGGAAGTGGATGACCAGAAAAGGTGTTGGGTGCGCGAAATGTCATCACAGGACGAGGATGAACAATCCCCCTGGACATATTGATCGGTTGCTCTTCTTCCTCTTCTTGCCACTGTTCTTCTTCATCTTCTTGCCACAGCTCTTCGTCGTCATAACGTAAAGCCTGTTCATAAGCATCGTGCAATTGTTGCCAGGCTTCGGGAGAATCTTCCGGGCGGCAATTTTTTACCAGTTGCGCATAACGACGCTTAATATCTCGTTCATCCACGCCAGGTTGTAAACCTAATATTTCCCAGCAGTTCATTGCAGACGCTCCCATTCCAGAGAGTCTAATGTAGGTTCAACTTTAGCCCGAAAATCAGCAAGTTGATCAGGATCCTGCTTCTCGAGTAGATAACTGAATTGACGAGAGCAATTGCTTATCCAGTCTCGTGTTTCCGCAAGCGTAAGTTGATAGAGGTTATCAAGACGGGCAATAAAGGCCTGGTTTATCTGTTCATCGCGTGGGTGAATTTTTAACAGGCTTAATTTGGACAACGACTGCTGTATTTGTTCTTCCGTTAATGCCCCTGGATTCTGTTCAATAACCAGACTATTTTTAGCCCCTGTCAGTGGCACGCTGATATCAACATCAAGAATACCGTTAATGTCGTACGTAAAACGAACATCAATACGCACAACACCGGCCGGTTTTGGGGGAACATTCACTGACAACTCCGCAAGGAAAATATTATCAGCCACCATCCTGCTTTCACCCTGGTAGATTTTAAAATTAACCTCTGTTTGTTGATCATGTGCCGTGTAAAAGGCACGAACGCGACTACAAGGAATACTTCTGTTACGTTCAATTACTGGTGCAAAATAACCTGATTCGCGGGTATGCCCCAGCGATTTAGAGGTATCAACGCCCAGCGTATAAGGGCAAACATCGGTCACTACTACATCTTGTAATTCGCTGTGGCGCACTTTAAGTGCGGCCTGAATAGCCGCGCCCTGAGCAATGACTTCATCAGGGTTTAAATGCATTCCCGGTATACGACCAAAAAGTCGTGTCACAAGTTTGCGAATCAGCGGCATACGTGTAGTGCCACCCACAAGAACGACCTGGTCTAATTGGCTAATATTAATTTTGGCATCGCGAATTGCCCGTTCCAGTGGCATACGGATTCGCTCGAAAAAGGTCTGTAATAAAAATTCAAATTTTTCTGTGGTCAGATGCCAGTAATATCGCCTTCCTTCAATCTCCATACTGAAAGTAGCTTCGTCGCGCAAACTAAGCACGCGTTTCACACGCTCCGCTTCAATGCGTAAATGGCGCTGGAGTGTCGGTTCACGCCATTCAATATTTTCAGGAAGATCCATACGAGAGCAATACGCATCGATCAGGATATCGACAATATCTTCACCACCTAAAAAGTTATCCCCGGCACTGGCACGTACTTCCATAATATTGTCAAACAACTCCAGTATGGAGACATCAAACGTACCACCACCTAAATCGAATACCAGAAATTGATGTTCATCATCTTTATTATGCAAACCATACGCCAGTGCAGCGGCGGTTGGTTCGTTAATTAAACGTTCGACGTTTAAGCCTGCCATTGTAGCTGCCAATTTTGTTGCTTTGCGTTGCACATCACCAAAATAAGCAGGTACGCTAATTACTGCTTCTGTTATCTCTTCACCTAAATAGCTTTCAGCATCTTCTTTTAGCTGACGTAATATCAGCGATGAGAGTTCTTCTGCCCGAAATTCACGTCCGCCCAATTTAAACGTCTTTGATGTGCCCATCATGCGTTTAAAATTGGCTGCGCAGTTTTGTGGTTTGATGAGTTGCAGGTCACGAGCGGCCTCCCCTGTCAAAACTATACCATCTTCATCAACACAAACTACGCTGGGCGTTAAAAACTTGCCTAACGCATTGGGGATCAGTTCACTTTGTCCATTTCGCCAGACTGCTGCCAGACTGTTAGTCGTCCCGAGATCGATACCGATAATCATAATTATCCTCTTCAAATAAATGAACTGTTTCTTTTATAGAGCAGTTATATATATTCGTTTTGTGAATAATGTTCACAACCCCTGCGTTTTAAAATAATTTATAATGATGCAGCCAATAACATTAATCACGTGAATATAAAGACATTCCGTTAATAATTTTAGCTGTGGATATTTATATCATAATAAATAAAGCCAATGGCAGAATATCTACCACTGGCTTTGTTTAAGAGTGGAAACCGAATTAATTAGCAGAATCCGTATTATCTTTTTTAGGCTTTGCCGCTTTTTTCACACGTTTATTGGGTGCTTTTTTAACTGACTCCCCACCTGGTGCCACAATTCCCCTGAACTGCCTGACCGGAGTGCTGCGAGCCTGATCAATCAGTTGGTAAAGCGTCCCCACCAGCGGTTGCATAAAGTCCTGGTAGCGACACTGCTTTTCGCTGATTTGCGTCAGCACCGATTCCCAGTGCGCGGTCATGTCCGGTCGCGTCGCCATCTCTGGCAGCGAATGGAATAACGCTTTTCCAGCGTCGGTGGAGTGGATGTAGCGCCCTTTTTTGGTCAGGAAACCACGCTTGAACAACAGTTCAATAATCCCGGCTCGGGTCGCTTCTGTTCCCAGACCATCGGTCGCACGGAGGATCTTTTTCAGATCTTTATCCTGAACAAAGCGCGCGATCCCGGTCATCGCCGAAAGCAGTGTTGCATCGGTAAAATGGCGTGGCGGCTGGGTTTGCCGCTCTACCACTTCGCCCTTCTCGCACAGCAACTCATCACCTTTCGCCACCACAGGCAGTGGCGTACCGTCGTTTTCTTCATCACGCTCTTTGCTGCCTAACAGCGTGCGCCAGCCTGCTTCAGCAAGAAAACGGGCTTTAGCGACAAATTTGCCTTTGGCAATGTCCAGTTCGATAACACACTTGCGGAACACCGCATCCGGGCAGAACTGCATCAGGTATTGACGAGCAATCAGGTTATAGACCTTCGATTCGTTCTCCGTCAGGTTGATGGCAGAACTACGCGCGGTCGGGATAATGGCGTGGTGAGCATCGACCTTTTTGTCATCCCAGCAGCGGTTGCGTAAATTCGGGTCAACCACCGGCTGCGGCAATAGTCCCGGCGCATGAACGCTGATGGCATTCATCACCGCGTGGCGTCCGGCAAAATGTTCTTCTGGCAAATAACGACAATCGGAACGCGGATAAGTGATTAGCTTGTGTGTTTCGTACAGCTTCTGGCAGATATCAAGCACGTTCTGCGCGCTCAGACCAAAGCGTTTTGCCGCTTCAATCTGCAACGCCGAAAGCGAAAACGGCAGCGGCGCGGATTCTGATTCCCGTTTATCGTTATAGCTGGTGACGATCGCCGGTTGACCACTGATGCGGTTAACCACATGCTCCGCCAGCGGGCGATGCAATAAGCGCCCTTCTTCATCCTGGTACGGTTCACACGCTTCGCTCGGTTGCCAGATAGCGGTAAACCGCTCATCGGCAGGTGTCACGATGTGCGCTTTGACTTCAAAGAAGTCTTTCGCCACGAAGTTTTCTATTTCTTCATCGCGCCGCACCACCAGCCCAAGAACGGGAGTCTGTACGCGCCCAACGGAAAGCACACCCTGATAGCCAGCATTGCGACCGAGAATGGTATACGCGCGGGTCATATTGATACCGTACAGCCAGTCGGCACGCGCTCGCGCCAGTGCAGAAACGCATAACGGTACAAACTCGCTATTGGAGCGAAGACGATCGATCGCCCGCTCAACCGCTTGCGGGTTCAGGTCGTTGATCAAGCAACGCTGAACTTGCTGGCGCTTTTCCGGTGCCAGTTGCAGGTAGTCCAGCACTTCATCCACCAGCAATTGCCCTTCACGATCCGGGTCACCGGCATGAACAATTTCGCTGGCTTCATGCAGAAAGCGTTTAATGACGTTAAGTTGTTTGGTTACGGAGGGGCGCGGTTGCAGTTGCCACTTTTCCGGGACAATCGGCAAATCCGCCAGATTCCAGCGCGCATAGCGGCTGTCGTAGACGTCTGGCTGCGCCTGCTCAAGCAGGTGACCGATACACCAGGTCACCACCTGACCATTGCCGCACTCGATAAAGCCATCGCCTTTACGGTGCGGTTTGGGCAGGACATCAGCAATAGCGCGTGCCAGACTCGGTTTTTCGGCTATAAACAACCGCATTGAATTAACGGATCTCAACCATGGCACGACCGCCGCGCGCTGGCACCAGTTCGCCAATCGCCGTCAGTTCAATGCCAAACTCGGCGGCTGTAGCTCTGACCTCATTTTCTGCTTCCGGCATGACCGCCAGCAGCAGACCGCCAGAAGTTTGCGGATCGCACAGCAGATCGCGCACTTCACGCGGCATTTCACCCATCAGATGACCGTAGCTGGCAAAGTTACGTTCGGTGCCGCCAGGTACTGCGCCCAACTTAATGTACTCTTCAACACCGGGGAGTTTCGGGATCGCTTCATAGTCGACGCGTGCCTGCACACCAGCCCCCTGACACATTTCGCTCAAGTGGCCCAGCAGACCAAAGCCCGTAACGTCGGTCATCGCTTTTACGCCTTCGATGTTGGCAAAGGACGCGCCTGCGATATTCATCCGGCACATCACTTCTGTCGCCAGTCCCTGATGTTCTGGTTTCAGCAGTGATTTTTTCTCAGCCGTGGTAAGAACGCCAATTCCCAGCGGTTTCGTCAGGAACAGTTTGCATCCGGCTTGTGCGGTACTGTTTTTCTTCACCCGCTCGGTCGGTACGATCCCCGTCACCGCCAGACCAAAAATCGGCTCCGGCGCATCGATGGAGTGACCGCCAGCCAGCGCAATACCCGCCTGACGACATGCATAACGACCACCTTCGGTCACTTCGCGGGCAATTTCCGGGGAAAGTTTGTTAATCGGCCAGCCAAGGATCGCAATGGCCATAATCGGTTTGCCGCCCATCGCGAAGATATCGCTGATAGCATTAGTCGCCGCAATGCGGCCAAAATCGAAAGGATTATCAACGATCGGCATAAAGAAATCGGTGGTGCTGATGACACTGGTGCCATTACCAAGATCGTATACTGCCGCATCGTCGCGGGTTTCGTTTCCCACGAGCAAATTCGGATCAACAAACTTCGCCTGCTCGCTGTGCAGAATGGTTTCCAACACTTTTGGGGAAATTTTACAGCCGCAACCTGCTCCGTGGCTGTATTGGGTCAAACGAATCGAGTTCTCGCTCATGGACATCTCCTGTCAATGCAATCCGGGTATGGTAACCTTCATTCCGTGAAGTGATAAGTGAGAGTGTCTGAATTCCTGCGCCTTTGCTCATAATCCAGACAGTTTTGCGAAAATTATCAAAAATAAGTCACAAACGGCGTCGGATCCGGAACGTTAATCGACGTTGACGCTTTCAATTGCGGCGTGCCGAGATAGAGAAAGCCGACAATTTTATCCTGCTCCCGACAGCCGAACGCCTCGCGCACCACCGGACTTTCGGTTAACCCACCACTACGCCAGATGCCGCCAAAGCCCTGGGCAACCGCCGCCATTTGCATCGCCATAACCGCGCAACCCGCAGACATCTCCTGCTCCCAACGCGGGACTTTATGATTTTCTTCACATTTCGCCACCACGGTGATGATGAGCGGCGCACGGAACGGGGCATTACGGGCTTTGTCGATAGCTTTATCATCACTACCCGCAGCAATTGCACCCTGTTGCAGCACGGTACTGAAACGTTCGCGGCCTTCCCCTTCAATCACAAAAAAATGCCACGGTTGCATGGACTTATGGTCCGGTGCACGCATTCCGGCACGCAGGATATTTTGCAGTTGTTCGCCAGTCGGCGCAGGTTCAGCCAGACGTGAGGCGCTTCGGCGGTTGATCAATAGTTCGAGTGCATCCATTTGATTAACTCCTGTCATGATGTTTATTCACAAAATTAACACGAGAGTGGATTTTGTTACAGCACAGTCCGCGATTCCTGCTGACAAGTGCCGGTTGGGTCATTACGATAACCACATCTATTGCACCTGCAACAGGTGTGACCTTTAGTCTGGGAGAATACATGCGAACCCTTTGGCGATTTATTGCCGGATTTTTTAAATGGACGTGGCGTCTGCTCAATTTTGTCCGTGAAATGGTACTTAACCTGTTCTTTATTTTCCTCGTGCTGGTTGGCGTGGGGATCTGGATGCAGGTCAGTAGTAGCGATACCAAAGAAACCGCCGGTCGTGGCGCATTACTGCTCGATATTTCAGGCGTGATCGTCGATAAGCCCGACAGTTCGCAGCGGTTTAGTAAGTTAAGCCGCCAGCTGCTTGGCGCCAGTTCCGATCGTCTGCAGGAAAATTCGCTGTTTGATATCGTGAACACGATTCGCCAGGCTAAAGATGACCGGAATATCACCGGTATCGTGATGGATTTGAAAGATTTTGCGGGCGGCGACCAACCGTCTATGCAGTACATCGGCAAAGCCCTGAAAGAGTTTCGTGACAGCGGTAAACCGGTTTATGCCATTGGCGAGAACTACAGCCAGGGGCAATATTATCTCGCAAGTTTCGCCAACAAAATTTGGCTGTCCCCGCAAGGCGCGGTTGATCTGCACGGTTTTGCCACCAACGGTCTGTACTACAAATCGTTGCTGGATAAGCTGAAAGTTTCCACCCATGTGTTCCGTGTGGGTACGTATAAATCTGCCGTTGAACCGTTTATTCGTGATGATATGTCCCCGGCGGCTCGCGAAGCCGATAGCCGTTGGATTGGCGAACTGTGGCAAAACTATCTCAACACCGTTGCCGCTAACCGCCAGATCCCTGCCCAGCAGGTATTCCCTGGGGCGCAAGGGCTACTTGCTGGCTTAACCAAAACGGGTGGCGATACTGCGAAATACGCGCTGGACAACAAACTGGTCGACGCGCTGGCAACGAATGCCGAAATTGAAAAAGCCCTGACCAAAGAGTTTGGCTGGAGCAAGGCTGATAAAAATTATCGCGCCATCAGTTATTACGATTACGCACTGAAAACTCCGGCAGATACCGGCGACAGCATCGGTGTCGTCTTCGCTAATGGCGCGATTATGGATGGCGAAGAAACTCAGGGGAATGTTGGCGGCGATACGACTGCGGCACAAATCCGTGACGCTCGCCTTGATCCGAAAGTGAAAGCGATCGTTCTGCGCGTAAACAGCCCTGGCGGTAGCGTAACGGCTTCTGAAGTGATTCGCTCTGAACTGGCAGCCGCCAGAGCCGCTGGCAAACCGGTTGTTGTGTCAATGGGCGGTATGGCGGCATCCGGTGGTTACTGGATCTCCACGCCGGCCAATTACATTGTGGCTAACCCGAGCACCCTGACCGGTTCTATCGGTATCTTCGGCGTGATCACCACTGTAGAAAACAGCCTGGATTCGATTGGTGTACATACCGATGGCGTGTCTACATCACCACTGGCAGATGTTTCCATCACTAAATCACTGCCGCCAGAAGTGCAGCAGATGATGCAATTGAGCATTGAGAACGGCTATAAACGCTTTATCACGCTGGTTGCTGATTCGCGTAATTCGACGCCAGAGCAGATTGATAAAATCGCCCAGGGCCATGTCTGGACCGGTCAGGATGCAAAAGCGAATGGGCTGGTCGATAGTCTCGGTGATTTCGATGATGCAGTTGCCAAAGCGGCTGAACTGGCAAAACTGAAACAATGGCATCTGGAATATTACGTCGATGAACCGACCTTCTTCGACAAGGTGATGGACAACATGTCAGGTTCAGTCCGGGCAATGCTGCCAGATACACTCCAGGCCATGCTGCCTGCGCCGCTGGCCTCGGTCGCTTCAACCGTTAAAAGCGAAAGCGACAAGCTGGCAGCCTTTAACGATCCGCAAAATCGTTACGCGTTTTGCCTGACCTGCGCCAACGTGCGTTAATTCCTGCAAATATGTGGCCGATATGCTGTCGGCCACACTCCTGAACCGGACTGTCTTTCACTCCCTGTCTCCACTACATTCCCTTGCTCATTTAGCATCTGATATGGAGTCATCAGTGAATAAGGCACCCTCTTTAATTGCCGCTATTGTCCTCGGACTGGGGATCAGCGCCTGTGGTTATTTTGTTGGCGATGGTGTTAAACATCTAAAAACCAACAACCGTTATGTGAACGTGCGGGGGCTTTCAGAAAAAGAAGTTCGCGCAGATACGGCTGAGTTAACAATTGCTATCAACTTTAAGGGTAATGTTCCTGGCGAACTGTTCCCGAAACTTGAAGATGCGCAGAAAAAGATTGTTGCCGAATTCCACGCTCAGGGGATTAACGACAAAGAGATCAACGTGGGTCAATGGACAAGTAAGCGAACGGATGCCTTTTACCTCAAAGATGATCCGACGATGCCACGCTATAACGCTGACGGGTCTGTTACGATAAAAACGCATAACGTTGCTGCCGTCGAAAAAATCGTCGCTAAATTAAACGACCTGCAAATCGCCACAGATGGCGCGATCGCTGATAGCAAAATCGCCTACCGCTTTAATGGTATTGGCGCAGTTCGCGCGGAGATGATTGCTGCCGCAACGAAAGACGCACGTAACGCAGCATTACAGTTTGCGACGGATTCAGGTAGTCAGGTGGGGTCCATTAGCGATGCGTCACAAGGCGTGTTCCAGATTTTCGCCAGTGGCAGTGACGAAGATGATCCCTCGGCGATTAACAAAACGGTGCGTGTAGTCACGACCGTAACCTATGCGTTGCAGGATTAACCATTTTTCTCCGGCGGAACGCTAATCCCTCTGTTCCGCCGGGCTTTTCTCATATCCACAGAGTATCCAGGTGCGCTTGCCGCCCCTCACGTATATACTTTTGCTCTTTCGGTATCATTCATATCAATATCATGCAAAAGAAATCAATTTACGTTGCCTACACGGGCGGGACCATCGGGATGCAGCGTTCCGAGCAGGGATATATTCCGGTGTCGGGCCATCTACAACGCCAGCTGGCGCTGATGCCAGAGTTCCATCGCCCGGAGATGCCGGATTTCACCATTCATGAATACACGCCGCTGATGGATTCTTCTGATATGACGCCAGAGGACTGGCAGCATATTGCTGAAGATATTAAAGCGCACTATGACGACTATGATGGTTTTGTCATTCTGCACGGCACTGACACGATGGCGTATACCGCCTCTGCGCTGTCGTTCATGCTGGAGAACCTCGGAAAACCGGTTATTGTGACAGGGTCACAAATCCCATTGGCCGAGTTACGCTCTGACGGACAAATCAATTTGCTGAATGCGTTGTACGTTGCGGCGAACTATCCCATCAACGAAGTCACACTCTTTTTTAATAATCGCCTGTATCGCGGCAACCGCACCACCAAAGCCCATGCCGATGGTTTTGATGCCTTCGCGTCACCAAACCTTCCACCGTTACTGGAAGCGGGTATTCATATTCGCCGTTTAAATACACCGCCCGCCCCACACGGTACTGGTGAGCTGATCGTTCATCCGATTACACCACAGCCGATCGGCGTAGTGACGATTTATCCAGGGATTTCTGCTGACGTCGTACGTAACTTCCTGCGTCAACCGGTTAAGGCGTTGATTCTGCGCTCTTATGGCGTGGGTAATGCGCCGCAAAACAAAGCATTCCTGCAAGAATTACAAGAAGCCAGCGATCGCGGAATTGTGGTGGTTAACCTGACACAATGCATGTCCGGTAAAGTGAATATGGGCGGTTATGCCACCGGTAACGCCCTCGCCCATGCCGGTGTTATTGGCGGTGCGGATATGACCGTAGAAGCCACGCTAACCAAACTGCACTACCTGCTCAGCCAGGGACTGGATACCGAAACCATTCGCAAGGCCATGAGCCAAAACCTACGCGGCGAACTGACGCCGGATGATTAAGGAGACTGTAATGCCCCAACGCGCTCTGTTACTGGTCGATTTACAAAATGATTTCTGCGCTGGCGGTGCGCTGGCTGTTGCCGAAGGCGATAGCACGGTTGATGTTGCTAATGCCCTGATAAGCTGGTGCAAAGCGCGCGGTGAAGCGGTCGTCGCTAGTCAGGACTGGCATCCGGCCAATCACGGCAGCTTCGCCAGCCAGCAAGGTGTAGAGCCTTATACACAGGGTCAGCTCGATGGCCTACCGCAAACCTTCTGGCCCGATCACTGTGTGCAACACAGCGAAGGTGCGGCGTTGCACCCTCTGCTGGCGCAAAAGTCGATTGATGCCGTGTTTCACAAAGGCGAAAATTCTTTAGTCGACAGTTACAGTGCCTTTTTTGATAACGGGCGGCGGCAGAAAACCGAGCTCGATGGTTGGTTGCGCGACCATGAAATCAATGAATTGATCGTTATGGGGCTGGCTACGGACTATTGCGTGAAGTTTACCGTCCTGGACGCATTACAGTTAGGTTATAAGGTGAACGTGATTACCGATGGCTGTCGTGGCGTGAATATCCAGCCGCAGGACAGTGCGCACGCGTTTATGGAGATGTCAGTTGCCGGAGCAACATTGTACACGCTGGCAGACTGGGAAGAGACGCAGGGATAAAATTAGTCAGATCCATCTCTGGCCTACAATTCCTTAATTACATCGTAGGCCAGATAAACACGCCAGCGTTGCATCTGGCAATTGACACAATCAGCGAAGATTCAATTCGCACCAGAAATTCGTTCCAGCGACACCTTCCGCGTTTCGATGCCAAAAATGGAGAGGACCAGCGCACATAACACCAACATGACACCAAGCACCATAAAGACCGTTATCGAACCATAATGTGTTAATAACGCCGCGACGCCATAAGGAGTGAAGACCGCGACGATTCGTCCTACTGCATTAACAAATCCCGAGCCGCGCAGGCGTAAATGGGTTGGCCAAAGTTCCGGGATATACACCGCAGACGCGAAACAAACATACATATAAAGAAAGAAGATCATTACCAGACCATAGCCTAAAATAGCCCATTCTGTAGTTTGTATCGAATATATATATCCCAACACAGCAATAATTATAAGCAAAGACGAGCCAAATAATCGGCGAGGAAAGTGATCAATAACTAACGCAGCAATGAATATTCCCACCGGAGCACCAATCATAATAACAGCGGTCATTAATATCGATTTATCAACATCAATACCAGAGTTAACAAATATGGTCGGTATCCATACGGTGATAGTATAAAGCGAAATATTCATTGCAATTAAAACCGTAATCGCGACTAACGTGCGCCGCAACATCTCGCCTTTAAATAGCAACCAAAAAGTACCACTGATTTCATGACTCCGACTTTCGCTTTGCCTCAAAGCAAGTGGTGGTAGATGAATACCCTTCTCTTTTTCGATTTGCTGCTCTACTTCACGAAGTTGCCTTTCTGCTCCCGTTAATTGTCCAATACCCGCCAGCCAACGAGGCGACTCAATAAAATATTTACCAGAAAGTAACCATGCTAATAATATCCCAACACCGCCCAGCAGAAACATTATGCGCCAACTGAAGAAAGCGATAACGACAACGCCAATCGCCGCAGACAACATGGGCGACCAGTTGCCGACAAATGAGAGTCGCGCGGACCATTTTCCACGAACCAGAGCGGGAATAAACTCAGTAAATGAAGCATAGCCAACCATAATCAACGCCCCCATTCCTGTCCCCATCAGGAAGCGAAAGAAGATGAGCCAGTACATATCAGGGACGAAAGAAGCGCCTGTCGCCGCAATACCGACAATCAGAAGGTTTATGCGGAATGCCCGGCGCCGTCCACAGTAATCACCAATGAATCCACCGGCAAGCGAACCGATGAAATAACCAAACATCAATGCCGACGTAAAAGCAGCATTGAGGAAATTATTTGACCATCCATTGCTTACCAGCTTTGCTAAGACGACATTACCGGAGTAACTCAAAAAGCCCGTTAATAACAGACTAAAACTTATAATGCCAAATATACGATAATGAAACCGGGCCAAAGGCAAGCGGTCCAGTCTTGCGCCAATTTGATCATATTGTTCCATTTGGTGCCTCGAATTTTGCTAAAAAAGGTAGCAATTGCGGCAAATTTACTTGCCGCATTTTTATCATCATTTTATTTCACAGGCGCTGGAACAAATAACATTGACAACGTGTGTTTAAGCTACCACACCAGCTGGATATTATTGTCTTTGCAAAATTCTTCCCATTCTGCACCCGGTGATTTATCAGTTATTATGTAATTAATATGACTAAAGTCAGCTAACTGGACAAAAGCCTTGCGATCAAACTTGGAGTGATCGACTAATAACGCGACTTCTGCCGCCTGGCGGATCATTGTCTTTTTGATTTCAGCTTCAGCTTCGTTCGAGTCCAGCGCGCCACTGTTAATATCAAGACCTTTACAACTCATCACCATAATATCGACGTGATAACGACTGATGATCTCTTTAGTAATTCGCCCTTGCAGAGAAAGCGTGTTTTTGTTCAGTTCCCCACCGGTTGAAACAACTTTAATTTCTGACTGAGCCAGAACATGAATGGCTTCCGCCGAGTTGGTCAGCAACGTCAGGTCACTACGGTCCTGTAACAATTTGAGCAATTCCATAACGGTACTACTGGAATCGGCTGCCATCGTCGTTTTATTGTCGATAAAGGGTAGTGCCTTGCGAGCAATAAGTTGCTTCTCTTCATAAAACGACGAAGCGCGCTTATAAAAATGAATATTTTCCGTCAGCATCGCTGTATTTAAAACAGCGCCACCATAAGTTCTGGTCAAAAAACCTTCATCTTCCAGCTTCTCAAGATCGCGGCGAATGGTTTCTTCGGTTACCTGAAAAATCGAGCTCAAATTCGAAACCGTTACTTTTTTATCGTTGGCAACCATCTGTTTAATTGCCTGAATCCTGTCTTTTGCCGCCACGATTACACCCCTGTCTCTTTTACATCACATTAGCGCGATTATCGCATAAGCGATGTTTACTTTCAAAATAACCTGTTTGAATCACAGATTTTCATCACAGTTTTCAAAGAAACAGAGGTGGTTCGTGTGGAGTAGTTAACGCCCCAGGGCCTCTGCCATTCCCCTCATCAATATTGCATCAGCATCCGATAAGTTGATATTCAGTGCCGCCACGTTTTCGCGTACCTGTTCCGGCGCGGTTGCTCCACTAAGAATGGAGATTAAATCACTCTGTTTTAATATCCACGCCAGCGCCAGAGTAGGAATTGTGCACTGATAACGCGCACAAAGTGGCCGCCACTGTTCAAGCATATCAATCACTTTGAGCATATTTTCACGCTGGAACCAAACTTTATTTGCCCGTGCTCCGCCCGGAATATAATCGCGAGTGATGGTACCTGTCAGCAGTCCTTGCTCTAACGGTGAATAGACCTGAACCACAATGCCGTTATCCTGACATAGCGGCAGCAGTTCGTTTTCCATTGCCCGATCGAGGATGCTATATTTCGCCTGAATAATATCCAGCTCACCATATCGCAGATATTCGCGTATATGGTCAGCTTCGACATTAGCAGCGCCTATCGAACGAATCTTCCCCTCAGCCTTCAGTTCATTAAGTACTGCTACGGTTTCTGCAATCGGCGTAAAACAAGGCGGCACCGACTGCCAGTGCGTCATGTAAATATCGATGTAGTCAATGCCGAGACGTTGCAAGCTGGCATCAACTTCTTCGCGGATAGATTCAGGAGAGAGGTTTTTGTACAACTGACGATCGCCGACTTTGTTGAATAAACTGCCTTCTCGTTCCCAGACAATACCGCATTTCGTTTCGACGACAATTTGTTCGCGAGGCAATTGTTTTAACGCCTGCCCGACAATAACTTCACTATTCCCAAAGTTATATCCTGGCGCAGTATCAATCAGGTTAATACCGCAACGATGAGCTTCAATAATTGTATCAATACAAATTTGCCGATCGAGATCGCCATTCCATGCAGGGCCTCCGCCAATGGCCCATGTCCCCAACCCCATCCGAGAAAGCGTTATATCCGTTGTGCCTAAAGATATCATTTTCATTTGCCTTCATTACCCTTCATATTCTTCCAGCAATTGTTCGACCAGCTTTCTGTTTTTCACACCGGTGGTGGCACCAACACTCAGTACCGATATAGCTGCCGTTGCATTGGCAAAGCGCGCGCATTCACGCAGTTCTTTACCTTCCAGCAGTGCCGCAATAAAACCTGAAGCAAAGTTATCGCCCGCGCCAATGGTGTCGATGGCCGTAATTCCCGCTACTGCTGGTACCGTCATCGTCATTTCACCACGCTTGATATAACAGCCGTTTTTACCCGTCTTAATTACTACCGTTTTTACACCGCACTCAAGAAAGCAGTCAGCAATTTCATCCAACGTATCTTTCCCTGTGAGTAATTTTGCCTCGGAAAAATTTGGAAACAGATAATCGACATAACTCAATGCTTCGCAAATATCATCCAGCGTTTCATTCAACCGCGGTTTGATCATATCGGCACAAATGATCATCTGCCGGGCTTTCGCTTGCGTAAAAATTTCTGTTAGCGCTTTACCATCCAATAGAGGACTGTTGAAAATACTGGCCAGTGATAATAATTTCGCCTGAGGAAACCGCGCAAAATCAACATCGTCAATATTCAATTTCCACAGACTGCCGTTACGGTTCGTGACAAATGTCCGCTCGCCATCCTCCGTCACCAGTCCAACGTTAATAGAGGTATCTATGCTGACATCCTGTTTCAGGCTTTGAATATCAATATTCTCTTTGCGACAATGGTCGAGAATAAATTGCCCTGCGGCATCTTTACCAATGCGGCTCATTAATGCGGTACGATGCCCCAGACGAGAAATAATTGTTGCTTCATTTATTGCATCGCCCCCGGTGGTCATTGCGATTCTTTCAAGAGGATAAGAATCTACATCAAAGATATTTTTACTGACCGGTTGTAATGGAATATCAACAATAGCGGCACCTATACAAATAACATCGAGATTATCCATATCATCATTCCGCTTTGCCATCAGAACCAAACAGTTTAATTTTTTCCAATGCCCGTTCTTTTACGGCTTTACGCACTTCACGCTCTAAATGCAGGAAAGGATGATCCTGGTTTTCTTTCACTGCCACCATTGCGGCCTGACACAGTTCCGTATGAATGTTGATTTTCGCGATACCCAACGAAATTGCAGTTTTAATGTCGGCATCACTGATCCCCGATGCGCCATGTAAAACCAGCGGAACAGAAACGGCATCGCGCACGCGTTTGACGACCTCAAAGTTCAATTGTGGCTCTGACGTATAAACCCCATGCTGGTTGCCAATGGCGACAGCCAATGAGTCACAGCCCGTGCGTTCAACAAATTCTGCGGCCTGGTCAGGATCGGTATAGTGATAGCCCGCCAGCGCTTCCTCATAAACGGTTTCATTACCGACATGCCCTAATTCCGCCTCTACCGGAATACCCAGCGGATGGAAGAAATCAACAGCCTCTTTGGTTAAACGAATATTTTCTTCGAAATCAAACGCGGATGCATCGCGCATTAAGGAGTTCATTCCATGAGTCCAGGCGTTATGGATAATTTCCATACTCCGCCCATGATCCCAGTGGGTAATTACCGGTACCGTTGCTTTTTGTGCCATCGATACCATCATATGCGAGAAATCTTCGAATGAGGTATTTCCGACAAATCCCGTACCAAAAGAAATAATAACCGGTGATTTTGCTTCTTCGGCTGCGTCGATAACGCCCATCAACATTTCTGCATTCCATACGTTAAAATGGGCAATTGCATAATGTTTATTGGTGGCATCGTTTTCCCAAAATCTGATATCTGCTAGCATATTCCGTTCTCCCGTAGTAATTAATCGCTAAGTTTAATAACGCCTTTAATAATGTCGCGTTTGTTGTTAACCGACTCTTCAAATGCCTGTTGTACATTCTGGTAATCGTAAATATGCGTTACCATCGATTTCACATCGAATCGCCCTGATGAAATAGCTTCAATCGTGACCGGATAACGGTTGGCATAGCGGAAAACCGTCTGGATGGTGACTTCCCGATTGATTTTGAGAAAGTTGATGGCCGAATCGCCGGGTACTGTGCCGACAATCATAATTTTTCCACCGCGCATCACCAGATAGGGAGCTTGTTTTACCGTTACCGCAGAACCCGCTGTTTCAAAAACAATATCTGCGCCCATGTCTTCGGTAAATTGCTGACAGCACGCAATAGTGTCTTGTTTAGCGCCATTGATGACCATTGCCGCACCAAGCTGTTCCGCCATTGCCAGACGTTTTTCCAGCACATCGACCACGGCAATTTCCGTTGCCCCGAGGCACTTGCACGCTTGCAAAGTCATTAAACCAATACATCCCGCGCCCAGAATGACAATCTTTTTGCCAGGTTTAACATCTGCCAGCATGGCGGCGTGCATCCCGACCGCCGCAGGCTCCACCAGCGCCCCTTCCATCGTGTCCATGTTGTCGGGCAGTTTGTAAGTAAAGCTCGCCGGATGACACAGATAGTGCGTTAATGCACCACGGTAGTTCGGTTGCGTCGCCATAAAATCGACATCCGGGCAAATGTTGTATTTGCCTTCCAGGCAGTAACGGCAGTGGCCACAAGGAACGCCAGGTTCGATATTTACCCGATCCCCTGGTTTAAATTTACGCACGCGGCTTCCCACAGCCACAATCGTCCCCGCACATTCATGGCCCAGGCCAATTTCCTGATTTGGGTCTTTAGGTGGAATAAACGGCCCTGATTCAAAACCATGTACATCTGAACCGCAAATACCGACATATTCCACTTTAATCAGCACTTCATCTTCTTTGGGTACGGGTATATCTGCAGCAATAATTTTCATGGTACCAGGTACTTGTAATATTGCTTTTGAATTTTTCATTTCTCCCCCTAAAAATTATTTATTAGTCACAGCTTCAATACTTAGACTTTCAACCGAGACACCTTTGGTTTCAATTCCAATGGTGGCGATAGCAATTGCAACAATAATTGAAACAGCGCCAAGCAGGATAAATACCCCAGTAACACCATAGCTGCTTAGTAACACTGCGACGGCATAAGGTGCGGCAATACCACTGATCCGCCCTACTGCATTCGCCAGGCCCGAGCCACGCAATTTGGCTTCTGTCGGCCAGATTTCAGGTACATACACTGCCGAGGCATAGCAAACGTACATATAGACGAAAGTAATCAGGAAGAAACCAATCAACGTTATGAGCAACATACTGGTTTGCAGTGAATAGATATATCCGAGCACCGCAATCAGAATTAACAGCCCAACACCCATTGTTTTACGCGGAATTTTATCCATCACCAGCATGGCAATAAAAATGCCAAACGGCGCGCCAAACATACTCATAGTATTTAAGACAATGGAGTCTTTTAAATTAATTCCCTGGGTCATGAATATCGTTGGCAACCAGTTAATTAACGTGTACTGCACAACGTTCATGGCAATAAGTACACAAGAGCCTAAAATAACGCGTCTCAGTAATACTCCCGTCAGTAAGGCAGAATAAGGCACCGCTTGTGGCGCTTTACCGTCATCAGCAATAACCACTGGCGGTAAGGGTTTACCCGTCTGGCGAATGACCCCTTCTTCAATGTTCCGCATGACTTGTTCTGCTTCCTGATACCGTCCGCGAGATTCCAGCCAGCGCGGTGATTCAGGAAAGTAACGCCAGGCCAGCGCGGTAGCGATAAGCGACAATATTGCGGGAATGAGCAGTTGTACTCGCCAGTTCCACTCGGCACTAATTAGCGGTGTAAGTCCCATCGCAATCAATGAACAGAGCGGATATGACCAGTTGCCAATAAATGAAACCCGACTGGACCACGTTCCACGATTTCTACCGGGCATATATTCGGTGAAGCCGGCAAACAGAGTAACCAGTAATGCCCCCAGCCCGACCCCCATCACAAAGCGGCAGGCAATCAAGAAATCCATATTCGGCGAGAAAGCGCCAATAACCATAGAGACAATATGAATGGCCTCATAGAGGATGAACGCGTTTCTGCGTCCGGTTTTGTCTCCGATAATGCCGCCCACCAGCGCACCAAGAAACATTCCGGTGGTCGTAATTGCCGAGAAGGTGGCGGTGGTGGAATTATCTGTCCAGCCCAACGCTTTTAACTGCGCGAGAATCAAGCCTCCTACGGCATTACTCCAGCAGACAAGCAAGCCAAAAGCGACGACGGCAAACATTGATGAATGCCAGCGACAATCCGGTAAACGATCCAGCCGGGCGCCGCAATGCGGTTTTGTTATCTGTTCCATGCGATAACGTTCCTTCAGGAGAGTAGTTATTCATCAAAGTCGTACGTCATAATCACTTTGATTGCGGTTTTATCGACCATCGCATCAAACCCTTCGCGCCATTGCGAAAGGCCGATACGATGCGTGATCATCGGTTTGACGTTGATAGCGCCGCTGGCTATTAGCCGGATAGCGTTACGCCAGGAGGTGGAGTCATAGGCCATATGCCCAATGATGCTTTTGTTCCATGCGGTAATATCGTTGATGGAGAAATCAAGAGGTTTGAAGCCCATTCCAACGCGTACCACTTCCCCATTCGGGCGCAGCATTTCGATGGCTTGTTTCAGTGCGATATTGGCACCGGAGCATTCAATCACCAGACCGAGATTGTCTTTGCCACAAATTTGCTGGCAGCGCGCCACCACATCTTCGGTAGAACCATTTACTACTGCCGTCGCCCCCAGTTCTTTTGCAATCGGGAAGCGGACCGCCACATCTTCTTGCAGACCAACGACGACGATATTTACCGCCCCCATAATCCGCGCCATTTGTACAGAGAACAGCCCGAGCGGGCCAGTGCCGATGACGACCACATCCTGACCAGGAAGGAATTTCGATTGCTGCGCGATGGATTTGTAGGCATTACAGATAGGGTCAAGTACGGCTGCGTCCTCATAATCGACGCCATCGGGAATTTCCCACAGCGCATGGCGATGAATTTTGAGGATTTCGCCAGGAACCAGACAATATTTGGAAAAGCCACCGCCCCAGGTATTGTTATCCAGACCAAGATTCACTTTTTCTGTACAACACAGAAAATCTCCTTGTTCACAGGCAGGGCAAACGCCGCAAACATGACCACTGTTATCAGAGACGACGCGCTGCCCCACTTTCCAGTCTTTGACTTTTTCGCCAACCTGCGCAATTCGGCCTGCAAATTCATGGCCACGAATCGAGTTAAACTCATCTGAACCGCTATCAACGTTGTAGTGTTTCATGTCTGCACCACAGATAGCTGCGGCTTTAATTTCAATCACCACATCTTCCGGGCCACAAACGGGCCGTGGGACATCAATCATCTTGTAGCCGCCAAAGGCCTTGCCAAACCGAGCCAGTGCTTTCATTGCGTCATCCTCTGTGTTTTGTTTTGCTTAGATGACCATCATACTTACCCACATGATTTTTGAGGTCAACATTAAATCTTTAAAACACAGATAATGATCTGCGATTTACAACTTAGATCACAAATACGCAGAAAACCTGAGAATGGGTTACAGATTGATGGAAGGCGGTACGCAAAAGAGGGAAATTCAGCAGTGATCCCTACTTAACGAAAGAAAGGATTCAGGGATGAAAAATTCAGGGGGTTAATACAGACGTGAAGCTCCGGAAAGGTTTAAAGCTACAAATGAAATCAACGAGGGGTTGGACAATTAATTTCAGGCAATCCCCTTTATTAATTACCTGTAAAGGGGATAACTCCATCACTTAAACATAGCAATTGGCTTCGCCGTAATACCAAAATCTTCTTTCAGCTGCTGCTTGCTCTTCATCACCATCTGACCGTTGGTGTCGATGGTCATATGCTGCGCGTCGGTATTGTTTCGGGCTTGCCACAGCATAACCAGTTGCAGGCAGTTCTCTTTTTGTTGTTCAGTCAGCGCAACGCCATCTGGCCATTTCCCCAGTTCAACAGCGGTCGATAAACGCTGGTAAACCTCAGGCGTCATGCTGTTGATCATTTCATCAAGATTCATGATTTTTCCGCTCCTGTGGAATAAGTTGCTGAATCGTTTTTTCAACCGTTGATTTCTTCGCCATTTTCACCATCAGTGAAACGTAAAGAGGCTGAGTTAACACAATAACGTTCGCCTGTGGGCTGCGGCCCATCAGGAAAGACATGTCCAAGATGGGCATCACAGTTACCGCAACGAATCTCGATGCGTTGCATTCCATGTGACAAGTCTTTGATATAACGAATTGAATCTTCACTCACCGGTTCGTAGAAGCTCGGCCAGCCACAACCTGAATCATATTTAGACTGGGAGTGAAACAGAGGGGCATCGCAGATCAAACAGTGGTAAACGCCGTCACGCTTATTGTGCAGTAAACGGCCAGTAAATGGCGGCTCCGTCCCGTGATTCTGTGTCACGTAAAACTGCATCTCGGACAATTTGTTTTTCAGTTCGTCTGCCGAAGGTTTGTTAGCCATTTGCTCACATCTCACTTTAATCACGCTCACATTACGCGACCAATTCTAACAAAACATTAACACCAACTGGCAAAAATTTGGCCTAAACTTGATCTCAGCGAAATGGCAGCGCCTGAATCGTGATGAAAATCACATTTTTATCATAATTGCCCTTTAAAATTCTCGGCGCCGCCCTCATGTGGTTTCAGGCACAAAGGAAGAGTGAGGCAAGTCAGTCGCGTAATGCTTAGGCAGAGGATTGATTTGTCGCAATGATTGACACGATTCCGCTTGACGCTGCGTAAGGTTTTTGTAATTTTACAGGCAACCTTTTATTCACTAACAAATAGCTGGTGGAATATATGACTATCAAAGTAGGTATCAACGGTTTTGGCCGTATCGGTCGCATTGTTTTCCGTGCTGCTCAGAAACGTTCTGACATCGAGATCGTTGCAATCAACGACCTGTTAGACGCTGATTACATGGCATACATGCTGAAATATGACTCCACTCACGGCCGTTTCGACGGTACCGTTGAAGTGAAAGACGGTCATCTGATCGTTAACGGTAAAAAAATCCGTGTTACCGCTGAACGTGATCCGGCTAACCTGAAATGGGACGAAGTTGGTGTTGACGTTGTCGCTGAAGCAACTGGTCTGTTCCTGACTGACGAAACTGCTCGTAAACACATCACCGCTGGTGCGAAAAAAGTGGTTATGACTGGTCCGTCTAAAGACAACACTCCGATGTTCGTTAAAGGCGCTAACTTCGACAAATATGCTGGCCAGGACATCGTTTCCAACGCTTCCTGCACCACCAACTGCCTGGCTCCGCTGGCTAAAGTTATCAACGATAACTTCGGTATCATCGAAGGTCTGATGACCACCGTTCACGCTACCACCGCTACTCAGAAAACCGTTGACGGCCCGTCTCACAAAGACTGGCGCGGCGGCCGTGGCGCTTCTCAGAACATCATCCCGTCCTCTACCGGTGCTGCTAAAGCTGTAGGTAAAGTACTGCCAGAACTGAATGGCAAACTGACTGGTATGGCGTTCCGCGTTCCGACTCCGAACGTATCCGTAGTTGACCTGACCGTTCGTCTGGAAAAAGCTGCAACTTACGAGCAGATCAAAGCTGCCGTTAAAGCTGCTGCTGAAGGCGAAATGAAAGGCGTTCTGGGCTACACCGAAGATGACGTAGTATCTACCGATTTCAACGGCGAAGTTTGCACTTCCGTGTTCGATGCTAAAGCTGGTATCGCTCTGAACGACAACTTCGTGAAACTGGTATCCTGGTACGACAACGAAACCGGTTACTCCAACAAAGTTCTGGACCTGATCGCTCACATCTCCAAATAAGTTGAGATGATACTGTGATCTATAAAGAGCGACTTCGGTCGCTCTTTTTTTTACCTGATGAAATGAAGTTAAAGGACTGCGTCATGATTAAGAAAATTTTTGCCCTTCCGGTCATCGAACAAATTACCCCTGTCCTCTCCCGTCGTAAACTGGATGAACTGGACCTTATTGTGGTCGATCATCCCCAGGTAAAAGCCTCTTTTGCATTACAGGGCGCTCATCTTCTCTCGTGGAAACCTGCGGGTGAGGAAGAAGTTCTGTGGTTGAGCAACAATACCCCGTTTAAAAATGGTGTCGCCATTCGCGGTGGCGTACCGGTTTGCTGGCCGTGGTTTGGTCCGGCTGCACAACAAGGTCTGCCTGCGCACGGTTTTGCCCGTAACCTGCCGTGGACGCTGAAATCACATCGTGAAGATACCGATGGCGTGGCGCTGACTTTCGAACTGACACAAAGCGAAGAGACGAAAAAATTCTGGCCGCACGACTTTACGCTATTAGCGCATTTCCGCGTGGGTAAAACCTGTGAAATCGATCTTGAATCACATGGCGAATTTGAAACCACCTCTGCCCTACATACCTACTTTAACGTGGGTGATATTGCTAAGGTAAGCGTCAGCGGACTGGGCGATCGCTTCATTGATAAAGTAAATGACGCGAAAGAAGATGTACTGACCGACGGTATTCAGATCTTCCCTGACCGTACCGATCGCGTGTATCTGAATGCGCAGGATTGCAGTGTGATTAATGACGAGGCGTTGAATCGTATTGTCACCGTAGGCCACCAGCATCATCTGAACGTCGTTGGCTGGAACCCAGGACCGGCGCTTTCAGTCAGCATGGGCGATATGCCGGATGATGGCTACAAAACCTTTGTTTGTGTAGAAACAGCTTACGCCTCAGAAACTCAAAAAGTCACCAAAGAGAAACCTTCACATCTGGCGCAATCCATTCGCGTTGCCAAACGTTAATTTGCGTGAGTCACTGTGCCGGATGCATGCATCCGGCCTTGCAGCAAATCACACCATATCCAGTGCAGTTTTTCCTTTTGGTGCCGGGTACGCTTTTTCCAGCATCGTCAGTTCTTCCCCTGAAAGCGTCAATTCCAACACTGCCGCATTTTGTTGGACATGTGCGACAGTTGCCGCTTTCGGAATCGCCATCACGCCCTGATGGCTGATCACCCACGCCAGCAAAACTTGCGCGGCGGTGGCATTGTGAGCATGAGCTATTTCGTTGACCACTGCGTTTTTTAGCAAGCCATTACGTAAGCGCCCGGCCTGCGCCAACGGACTGTATGCCATCACTGGCATATGTTGTTGCTGACACCAGGGTAGCAGATCATATTCAATACCGCGCGAACCGAGATGATAAAGCACCTGATTGGTAGCGCACTGATTTCCCCCTGGCACCTGCCAGAGTTCCTGCATGTCGGCATAATCAAGATTAGAAACGCCCCAGCGACGAATTTTGCCCTGGGCGATCAGTTTTTCCATTGCCGCAACAGTCTCTTCAAAAGCGAAACTGCCAGACCAGTGCAATAAGTAGAGATCGAGATAATCGGTATTGAGACGACGTAAACTGGCTTCGCAAGCGTTAATGGCTTTTTGCCCGCCGGCATTCCACGGATAGACTTTGGAAACGAGGAAAACCTTATCACGCAGGCCGGATAATGCTTCACCAACCACCTTTTCGGCACCGCCATCGGCATACATTTCGGCGGTATCAATGAGAGTTAAACCAAGATCAATGCCCGCACGCAGTGCATCAACTTCGGTTTTACGCTGACTGACCTCTTCGCCCATATACCATGTTCCCTGCCCTATGGCTGGCAGTGAGACATCGCCACTAAATTGAATCGTTTTCTGTTGCATCGCTTCCTCCCAGTTTTTGCACCACCGTAATGCAAAACAGGGCATTACGCCCTGTTTTTATGCACAAAATGCCCTGGAAAGATGCATTATCAGAATTTGTAGGTGATCCCGGTAGAAATCAGGCCAGTCCAGGATTTATCCACCATCGGGCTGTCGGTAACTTCGTCAGACAGGCGGGTATAGCGCGCGGTGCCATAAACGTTCCAGTCGCCGAGGAAGTTGTAGCTGGCGCTCAGCTCCAGATACGGGCTCCAGCTGTCATTCGGGTTATAGCCACGCAGGCCGCTGCGAGCGGACTCTTTACGCGATACGCCATAATAGTATTCGTTATGGTTTTCGCTGTTCCACTGAACACCGATACCCGGGGTCAGAGTCAGACCACCATTGGTGTAACGGTATAACCAGGCAGTATCCCAGACAATGCCGTTGCTGTTATCCAGGGTGTCACCAGCCAGGGTGGTACGCAGGTAACCATACTGGGTAAAGTGAGCGTAAGACAGACCTGCCATCATGGTGCTCTTACGGTCATCCAGGTGACGCATTTGGTGATCGCCACTGTCTTTGGCTTTGAAGTAGAGCGGCGACCAGTAAGCGGTAATCGAAAGTTTATCCGTTGCATCATTCCACAGGTAGTAACCACCACCTAAGCCACGGAACCAGAAGTTATCGCCTTCGTAGTTGATTACCGGTACTGGGTAAACATCGGTATCGTAATCTTTATAAGGGTGTTCAACGACACCTACGCCTGCGCCCAGGGAAAAATTACCTTCAGCGTGTGCTACGCCTGCAGACGTTGCGATAAGCACTCCAAGTGCCAGAAGTTTGAGTTTGGTCACAATTAATCATTCCTTAAACAAATGTTTAGCGGGCGACAAAGTTTACCCGTCAATACAACGAAACCCAAACTTTTTGCGTTTTCATTTCAAAAGGTAACTGTTTAATTTTCCTGACGCTGATGACGCCGTGCTTACAGCTGAATGAATTCTGCGTTTCTGGCGGCATTATTCTTTACATTAGTTATGCAATTTTTATGGATGAGTTGTTGATATGCCATTGAAATTCAGAAAGCCGTGCAGGCAAGTTTCTCAATTGCCATCTACGCTTAATTTTGAAGGTGTATCACCGGGCACGTTGTTCTCATGGTCGGCAGGATGGCATGAGAGTTGCTGTGTTTTAGCAAGAGACGTCGTTCAGTTTACCTCTTCCGGGAGCCTCTACTATTCATATGAACGGCTCTTAACCTGTGCTAAAAAACGAAAGGACGGCATACCATGAATATATTCGATCACTATCGCCAGCGATATGAAGCTGCCAAGGACGAAGAGTTCACACTGCAGGAGTTTCTTACCATTTGTCGGCAAGATCGCAGTGCTTATGCCAACGCGGCAGAGCGGCTATTGATGGCTATTGGTGAGCCTGTCATGGTCGATACAGCCCAGGAGCCCAGACTTTCTCGACTCTTTTCTAACCGGGTCATCGCACGTTATCCGGCATTTGAAGAGTTTTACGGCATGGAAGACGCGATTGAACAGATTGTCTCTTATCTGAAACACGCGGCTCAGGGGCTGGAAGAGAAGAAACAAATCCTGTATCTGCTGGGGCCTGTGGGTGGGGGTAAGTCGTCACTTGCTGAACGACTGAAATCATTAATGCAACGCGTGCCTATTTATGTATTGAGCGCCAACGGTGAGCGAAGCCCGGTTAACGATCATCCGTTCTGTCTGTTCAATCCACAGGAAGATGCGCAGATCCTTGAAAAAGAGTACGGCATTCCACGCCGCTACCTTGGCACCATTATGTCGCCGTGGGCGGCAAAACGTCTGCATGAATTTGGTGGCGACATCACTAAATTCCGCGTGGTCAAAGTGTGGCCGTCTATTCTGCAACAGATTGCCATTGCCAAAACGGAACCGGGCGATGAGAACAACCAGGATATTTCCGCGCTGGTGGGGAAAGTGGATATTCGTAAACTCGAACACCACGCCCAGAACGATCCGGATGCCTACGGCTATTCCGGTGCGCTGTGCCGCGCCAACCAGGGGATCATGGAATTTGTTGAGATGTTCAAAGCACCGATTAAAGTGCTGCATCCCCTGTTAACCGCTACTCAGGAAGGTAACTACAACGGGACGGAAGGTATCTCCGCCCTGCCGTTCAACGGGATTATTCTCGCCCACTCGAACGAATCTGAATGGGTGACTTTCCGTAATAATAAAAACAACGAAGCCTTCCTCGACCGTGTCTATATCGTGAAGGTGCCGTATTGCTTGCGTATTTCCGAAGAGATCAAAATCTACGAGAAATTACTTAATCATAGTGAATTGACCCACGCGCCATGCGCGCCAGGCACGCTGGAAACATTGTCACGTTTTTCCATTCTTTCGCGCCTGAAAGAGCCAGAAAACTCCAGCATTTATTCGAAGATGCGCGTTTATGATGGCGAAAGCCTGAAAGATACCGATCCGAAAGCCAAGTCATATCAGGAATATCGTGATTACGCCGGTGTCGATGAAGGGATGAACGGTCTGTCGACGCGTTTTGCGTTTAAGATCCTCTCCCGCGTGTTCAACTTCGATCATGTAGAAGTGGCAGCAAACCCGGTCCATCTGTTCTACGTCCTGGAACAGCAGATCGAGCGCGAGCAGTTCCCGCAAGAGCAGGCAGAACGCTATCTGGAGTTTCTGAAAGGTTATCTGATCCCGAAATATGCCGAGTTTATCGGCAAAGAGATCCAGACGGCCTACCTTGAATCCTATTCTGAATATGGGCAGAACATTTTCGACCGTTATGTCACCTATGCGGATTTCTGGATTCAGGACCAGGAGTATCGCGACCCGGATACTGGGCAGCTGTTTGATCGCGAGTCGCTGAACGCCGAGCTGGAGAAAATAGAAAAACCGGCGGGGATCAGCAATCCGAAAGATTTCCGTAACGAGATCGTCAACTTTGTACTGCGTGCCAGAGCGAATAACAGCGGACGCAATCCGAACTGGACCAGTTACGAAAAACTGCGCACGGTCATTGAGAAGAAAATGTTCTCCAATACCGAAGAGTTGTTGCCGGTCATTTCGTTTAACGCCAAAACCTCAACCGACGAGCAGAAGAAACACGACGATTTTGTCGACCGTATGATGGAAAAAGGCTACACCCGTAAACAGGTGCGTTTACTGTGCGAATGGTATTTGCGCGTACGTAAATCGTCTTAACAACAACGGCCCGGTGCGCATGCGCCGGGCCTACAACGACAGCGAACCGTGGGCCAGACAGGCGGCAACACAGGCGTAGCATACAGTTGGCAAATGCAGTACGGGGGGCATATGACCTGGTTTATTGACCGGCGTCTGAACGGCAAAAATAAAAGCATGGTGAATCGCCAGCGTTTTTTACGCCGTTATAAAGCGCAAATTAAACAGTCGATCTCCGAGGCCATTAATAAGCGTTCGGTGACCGATGTCGACAGCGGCGAGTCTGTTTCCATTCCAACGGAAGATATCAGCGAACCAATGTTTCATCAGGGGCGTGGCGGCTTGCGCCATCGCGTTCATCCGGGCAACGACCATTTCGTACAGAACGACCGTATTGAGCGGCCTCAAGGCGGCGGCGGTGGTTCTGGTAGCGGTCAGGGCCAGGCCAGCCAGGACGGTGAAGGTCAGGATGAATTCGTCTTTCAGATTTCGAAAGATGAGTATCTCGATCTGCTGTTTGAAGATTTGGCTTTACCAAATCTGAAACAAAACCAGCAACGCCAGTTGACCGAATTTAAAACGCATCGCGCGGGTTATACCGCTAACGGCGTTCCGGCCAATATTAGCGTGGTACGCTCATTGCAAAATTCGCTGGCACGACGTACCGCGATGACCGCGGGCAAGCGGCGGGAACTGCACGCGCTGGAAGAAGATTTAGCGATAATCAGCAATACTGAACCTGCGCAACTGCTGGAAGAGGAACGCTTGCGCAAAGAAATTGCCGAACTGCGAGCTAAAATTGAACGTGTTCCTTTCATCGACACTTTCGATTTACGCTACAAAAATTACGAGAAACGGCCCGATCCCTCCAGCCAGGCAGTAATGTTCTGCCTGATGGACGTTTCTGGCTCGATGGATCAATCCACCAAAGATATGGCCAAACGTTTTTATATACTTCTGTATCTGTTCCTGAGCAGAACATACAAGAACGTGGAAGTCGTTTACATTCGCCATCATACCCAGGCGAAAGAAGTTGATGAACATGAGTTTTTCTACTCACAGGAAACGGGCGGCACCATTGTTTCCAGCGCGCTGAAACTGATGGATGATGTGGTAAAAGAGCGTTATAACCCGGCGCAGTGGAATATCTATGCTGCACAAGCATCCGACGGCGATAACTGGGCTGATGATTCTCCGCTGTGCCATGAGATTCTGGCGAAGAAATTACTGCCAGTTGTTCGTTATTACAGCTATATCGAAATTACCCGTCGCGCTCATCAGACATTGTGGCGAGAATATGAGCACCTGCAATCTACTTTCGAAAACTTTGCGATGCAGCATATCCGCGATCAGGATGATATTTATCCGGTATTCCGTGAACTGTTTCATAAGCAAAACGCAACTGCTAAAGACTAGTACCATCAGCCAGGTCATTATTACCTGGCTGATTTTTAGCTTACTGTAAATTATTTAATTTATTATATACGTTAGCTTACAATTGCTTTAAATATAACAGCGCAACCTTTACACAATTTAGTTCCAGAAAACAATCATTCGGAAAAATGATTTGATTAACACGTATTTTCCCGGGGTTATTCTTTAATTATTTTTTAGCAATAACGAAAATTGATCATGATCAAAACCACATATCTCGACCATCAATAAAATCAGCACTCACACTGCTCTCCTTTTTATGATTTCTATGTGTACACAAAAGCTAAAAGCACAAAGCTTTTTTATTTTCAGTTTGCTACTGACATTGATTTTATTTTGTATCACCACCTTATATAACGAAAACACCAATGTAAAACTCATCCCGCAGATGAATTACCTGATGGTTGTTGTGGCTTTGTTTTTCCTTAACGCCGTCATTTTTCTATTCATGCTAATGAAATATTTCACTAACCGTGAAATTTTTCCAACACTCATTTTAAGCCTTGCATTTTTAAGTGGTATTTTCTATTTAACTGAAACCATTGTCATTATTCATAAACCTATCAGTGACAGCACACTTATTCAGGCTAAATCAAATGATGTTTCCATATTATATCTGTTTCGCCAGCTAAGTTTCATTTGCTTAACAGCGTTAGCTCTCTTCTGTTATGACCGAAACAGTATTCTAACGAACAACAAGAAAAAAACCTGCATCCTGTTGTTGGCGCTGATACCTTTCATGTTGTTTCCCTTACTGGCACACAACCTGAGCAGTTATAATCCTGACTATTCCTTATACGTCGTAGATTACTGTCCGGATAGCCATTCTGCGAGCTGGGGAATTAACTACACAAAAATTTTGGTTTGTCTGTGGGCATGTTTACTGTTCTTTATTATCATGCGCACACGATTAACCAGCGAACTTTGGCCGTCAATAGCGTTATTATGTCTGGCATCGCTCTGCTGTAACTTACTTCTGCTGACTCTGGATGAATATAACTACACCATCTGGTACATCAGTCGTGGTATTGAAGTTTCCAGCAAACTGTTTGTTGTTGCTTTTCTGATTTATAACATTTTTCAGGAACTGCAACTCTCCAGCAAACTGGCGGTTCATGATGTGTTGACCAATATTTATAATCGCCGTTACTTTTTCAACAGCGTAGAGTCATTATTGTCGCAACCTGTTGTGAAGGATTTTTGTATCATGCTGGTAGATATTAACCAGTTCAAACGCATCAATGACCAATGGGGACATCATGTGGGCGATAAAGTGCTGGTTTCAATTGTCGATATTATCCAGCAAAGTATCCGCCCCGATGACATTTTAGCCCGTCTTGAGGGGGAAGTATTTGGCCTGCTATTTACCGAACTCAATGCTGCCCAGGCAAAAATTATTGCTGAACGTGTGCGTAAAAATGTCGAACTCCTGACCGGCTTTAGTAACAGGTATGCTGTTCCTGAACCAATGACTATCAGCATTGGCAGTGTTTTTTCCACCGGAGATACGCACAATCTTTCACTTGTCATGACAGAAGCAGATAAAGCCTTACGTGAGGCGAAAAGCGAGGGAGGCAACAAAGTGATTATTCATCGTCTTTGAGTGCAAAAATATTCACAGCCATGCTTTTTGCGTGGCTTTTGCATACAATTAATATCTAATACCACTAAATTTCTCCTCCCCAACGGCACAGAGATGAGTATAATTAGCGCCCCTGTGCCAGGCCGCAATCGAACTTTAACTGGTTTTCTCATTTCACTAACCGAAGGAGTGCCATTTATCATGAAATTGCACCATAGAATGCTCCGGCATTTTATCGCCGCA
The DNA here is from genome assembly GCF_004212225.1 of Escherichia sp. E14V7. NCBI lineage: Bacteria > Pseudomonadati > Pseudomonadota > Gammaproteobacteria > Enterobacterales > Enterobacteriaceae > Escherichia > Escherichia sp. E14V7. The sequence continues at coordinate 144,544 of NZ_RHJJ01000004.1, read as the reverse complement.
AGTGTCATTGTGCTGACATCTTCCTTCCTTATTTTTGAACTTGTCGCCAGCGACAGAGCGATGAGCGCCTACTTGCGCTATATCGTCCAGAAAGCGGATTCCTCCTTTCTCTATGATAAGTATCAAAATCAGAGTATTGCCGCACATGTCATGCGCGCACTTGCTGCTGAGCAATCAGAGGTGTCGCCAGAACAGCGACGTGCTATCTGCGAGGCTTTTGAAACGGCCAATAATACTCATGGATTAAATCTGACGGCCCATACTTATTCTGGCTTGCGCGGGACATTACAGAGCGCATCCGATGACTGTGACACAATTGTGGAAGCAGCGGCGCTATTACCCGCATTTGATCAAGCGGTGGAAGGCAATCGCCATCAAGATGAATATGGTTCCGGTCTTGGGATGGCTGAAGAGAAATTTCACTATTATCTCGATCTCAATGACCGCTATGTCTATTTTTATGAGCCGGTCAATGTTGAATACTTCGCCATGAATAACTGGTCGTTTTTGCAATCAGGAAGCATTGGCATTAACCGTAAAGATATTGAAAAGGTGTTTACCGGTCGCACCGTGTTATCGAGCATTTACCAGGATCAGCGTACCAAACAGAATGTGATGAGCTTGCTGACGCCGGTTTATCTCGCGGGTGAACTTAAAGGGATTGTGCTGCTGGATATCAATAAAAACAATCTGCGGAATATCTTTTACACTCATGACCGCCCTCTCCTCTGGCGTTTTCTCAATGTAACGCTTACCGATGTAGACTCGGGCCGAGACATTATTATCAACCAGAGTGAAGACAATCTGTTTCAGTATGTCAGTTATGTCCATGACTTGCCTGGTGGAATTCGCGTCACATTATCCATTGATATTCTTTACTTTATTACTTCTTCATGGAAAAGCGTTGTCTTCTGGCTGCTGACGGCATTGATATTACTGAATATGGTACGCATGCACTTCCGCTTGTACCAAAACGTGACTCGCGAAAATATTAGCGATGCGATGACCGGATTGTATAACCGCAAAATATTGACTCCTGAGTTGCAGCAACGCTTGCAACGCCTGGTTCAGGCAGGTTCTGCAGTCATGTTCATTGCTATTGACATGGACAAGTTAAAACAAATTAACGACACACTGGGTCATCAGGAAGGTGATTTAGCGATTACTTTATTAGCACAGGCGATTAAACAGTCGATTCGTAAAAGTGATTACGCTATCCGTCTTGGCGGTGATGAATTTTGCATCATCCTGGTCGATTCGACGCCACAAATTGCTGCGCAATTGCCTGAACGTATTGAAAAACGCCTGCAACACATCGCGCCGCAGAAAGAGATCGGCTTCTCTTCCGGTATTTACGCGATGAAAGAAACCGATACGATCCATGATGCTTATAAAGCTTCCGATGAACGTCTGTATGTCAATAAACAGAACAAAAACAGCAGTTCATGATAATCTTCTGTGGTTGTTTAGTTATAAATCCAGGAGCGTGAAATGACTGAAGTGGCTAAAGGAAGCGTGACGCATCAGCGCTTAATCGCTTTATTATCACAAGAAGGCGCTAACTTCCGCATCGTCACCCACGAAGCTGTGGGCAAATGTGAAGCGGTGTCAGAAATTCGCGGCACCGCTTTGGGCCAGGGCGCCAAGGCGCTGGTGTGTAAAGTCAAAGGTAATGGCGTTAATCAACATGTATTAGCGATACTCCCTGCCGATCAACAGGCCGATCTGAGCCAACTCGCCAGTCACATTGGCGGGTTACGCGCCTCGCTTGCCAGCCCGGCAGAGGTCGATGAACTCACTGGCTGCGTTTTTGGCGCCATCCCGCCTTTCAGCTTCCACCCCAAACTCAAACTGGTCGCCGACCCACTACTCTTCGAGCGATTCGATGAAATTGCCTTCAATGCGGGCATGCTGGATAAATCAGTTATTCTTAACACCGCAGATTATTTACGCATTGCGCAACCAGAGCTGGTCCATTTCCGCCGTACTGTATAACTAGCTGGTCCGTTCAAGTAGCAAAACGGACAGTACCAGCACAACCGCAATGGCAAAAAACGATGACGTGATAATCAGTGTCTCAATGAACATTTGATCGTTCATGGTTTTACCCCTGGAGATAACTGTTTTCACGTTATTGTTAGCGTACGCAAATGGCAGTTTGATGACAATTCTCCCTATTTTTTATGCAAAAAGTGTAATTAATGTCTGATTCCTGCCCTCAGCAAGCGTAAAGTACGGGGGATAATTATTTTTTGGCAAGGAAACCACGATGTTTGATGTCACTTTGTTAATCCTCCTCGGATTAGCTGCGCTGGGCTTTGTCAGCCACAACACCACTGTCGCAGTTTCAATTCTGGTGTTGATCATTGTCCGCGTCACACCGTTGAGCACCTTTTTCCCCTGGATTGAAAAACAAGGGTTGAGTATCGGGATAATTATTCTCACCATCGGTGTTATGGCCCCAATCGCCAGCGGGACGCTGCCACCGTCGACACTTGTTCACTCGTTTCTGAACTGGAAATCATTAGTCGCGATTGCCGTAGGCGTGATTGTTTCCTGGCTTGGCGGACGCGGCGTCACGTTAATGGGTAGTCAGCCACAACTGGTCGCCGGATTACTGATGGGTACGGTTTTGGGCGTAGCGCTTTTTCGCGGTGTGCCCGTCGGCCCGCTTATTGCTGCTGGCCTGGTTTCGCTGATTATTGGTAAGCAGTAATTTTTGCCGTAGCCGCCATAAGCATAAAAACAAAGTGCTATAGTGGCGTGGCAATGTTGCGTGAAAGGGAGAACAAACACGATGAATATTCAGTGTAAACGCGTCTATGATGCGGCTGAACAAGGCGATGGTTATCGCGTACTGGTCGATCGTCTCTGGCCGCGTGGTATCAAGAAAACAGATTTAGCACTTGATGAATGGGACAAAACCATCACGCCTTCAACAGAACTACGCAAAGCCTTTCACGGCGAAGTGATCGATTTTGAAACCTTTCGCGAACATTATCTTGCAGAACTGGCGCAGCATGAGCAAGAAGGGAAACGACTGGCGGATATTGCCCGCCAGCAGACACTAACCCTACTCTATTCGGCAAAAAATACCACGCAAAACCATGCTCTGGTGCTGGCCGATTGGCTACGCAGTTTGTAATTCTCGCCCGGCATCCGGTTGTTATTTTCTATCAGCCGGATGATCCCTGCGCCATAATGCCCATTCATCAATCGTTTCGCCGCCCGGTAATTTGCAATTGTTGCTGACCCCTTGCGCTGTTTGCACCGGAATGAGCGCACCTCCCTTTTGCTGGCAGTAGACCGATGCAGGATTAGCCATTCCAACATGTGGCGGTTTAGGTGCATCGGGTTGAGAAGCGGTTGAACACCCCGCCAGGACTAACAGGCAAGGCAGAGCAAAACGGATAACTTTCATATAGTGATCTCTCTCGTTTATCTACACTTTAGAGTATCGCGGTATCGTTATGTTTTGCAGCACTATTTCTTTTACATTCATTCAAAATATATTACGTCTGGTTTCATCTTTGTTGATGATGTTTTATCATGCCTGCAAAGATTAAATATTCAGCATTTGCCTACCACCACCTGGAGTTCTTTCGTGTCAGATCAGATCATTGCCCGCGTCTCGCAGTCACTCGCCTCAGAACAGTCTCTGGAAAGTCTGGTCCGGCAACTTCTGGAGATGCTAGAAATGGTTACCGACATGGAGTCGACGTATCTGACAAAAGTGGATATTGACGCGCGCCTGCAACACATTTTGTATGCCCGTAATAGCCAGAAAATGCACATCCCGGAGAATTTTACCGTTTCCTGGGATCACTCATTGTGCAAACGCGCAATTGATGAGAACTGTTTTTTCAGCGATGAAGTCCCTGACCGTTGGGGCGACTGCATTGCGGCACGCAATCTTGGGATCACGACATTTCTGAGCACACCGATTCACTTACCGGATGGCTCATTCTACGGCACGCTTTGCGCCGCCAGCAGCGAGAAACGCCCGTGGAGCGAACGCGCGGAGCAAGTTTTGCAGTTATTCGCCGGGCTTATTACACAATACATCCAAAAAGAGGCGCTGGTTGAGCAATTGCGTGAAGCTAATGCGGCGTTGATTGCGCAATCTTATACTGACTCTTTGACGGGACTGCCGAATCGAAGGGCAATTTTTGATAATCTGACGACACTGTTTTCTCTCGCGCGGCATCTGAAGCGTAAAGCAATTATTGCCTTTATCGATCTGGATAACTTCAAATTAATCAATGACCGTTTTGGTCATAATAGCGGCGATCTGTTTCTTATTCAGGTTGGCCAGCGCCTTAACACACTACATCAGAATAGCGAGATTATTGGTCGTCTCGGCGGTGATGAATTTTTGGTTGCTTCGCTGGCCGATGAAAATGCCGATATCCCGTCATTGCGTGAGCGTATTCAGCAGCAAATACGCGGTGAATATCACTTAGGTGATGTTGACTTGTTTTATCCTGGCGCCAGCCTTGGCATTATTGAAGTGGATCCTGAAACAACCGATGCCGACAGCGCCCTGCATGCCGCCGATATTGCAATGTACCAGGAGAAAAAACACAAAGAGAAAAAGCCTTTTGTCGCGCATTCAGCTCTGGATTCCTGAGGCGTATTCACATCCTTTTGATTGGTGATAACATGCGAATCGGTATTATTTTCCCTGTCGTAATCTTTATTACGGCAGTCGTATTTTTAGCGTGGTTTTTTATTGGCGGCTATGCTGCCCCGGGAGCATAAAGATGAAAAAAACAACGATTATTATGATGGGTGTTGCGATTATTGTCGTCCTCGGTACCGAGCTAGGGTGGTGGTAACACTGCACCTGTAAAAATAGCAAAGGCTGCGAAAAAGCAGCCTTTGTTTTATTTCAGCGTTAGCTTTTGACTTTTCTGTAGATAAACAGCACGACAAGCGCACCGATCACCGCAACCACGAAGCTGCCAAAGTTGAAGCCATCGACTTTACCAAAACCAAACAGTGTACTGATCCATCCGCCGACCACGGCGCCGACAATCCCCAACAGGATAGTCATGAAGAATCCACCACCATCTTTACCTGGCATAATCCACTTAGCCAGAATACCAGCAATAAGCCCAAAAATAATCCATGACAGAATGCCCATTTTATCCTTCCTTATCTGTTTTGTATTAGCGAGTTGGTCGCTAATAAAAAGCATAGCACAACATCAAAGAAGTAAAAATTGTGATGGGCATCACGCATATTTTTTTTGCGATGACGCATAAAATGGCGAATTTTTCTATCAGGTAAAATTACCAGCCACAAACATCATGTTCGTTTTCTGTGTCATAAGAGCGCACCGTGTTAACAAGATCTTTTAGCACTTCCGCCGCAACTTCTGGCACCAGCAATGTCATCGGTGTCTCTGTTTCATAATCAACAGAGACACCATTACTGTTATTGGTGACGGTTACGGTATACGTTGCTTTGCCCATAATTCATCTCCCGGTATGAATGACTTTCCGTTGTTTTGCGCCTTCCATCAGGACTTCAGGGGCAACGAAGAAGTCGATGTTGAAATAAGTATCGTCAGTCATGGCTTCAATGTTGTGCCATTTTTCCGGCGGGAACACCGCAAATTGCCCCGCTTCGATAAGGATCACCTGATCAGGTTCTGTGCTGTGTTCATCAGCATAGCCGAGATATTTGACCGCCCCATGCATAACGGACAATCGAGGGTAAACCCCGGGACGAGTTCCTTTATCAAGATGACGTTCGAATATTCCGGCAGGTGCGGTTTGTTTATTCCAGAAAGGTGTTGAGCGTGTATGAATGTAATTCTGTGGGATTTGTAGCATCCTTCTCCCTCCTTCGGTAAATGCGCTGAAAACCGTTTACTCCAGCCGTTTCAGGGTACGCCTGATAATTTGCATTTTAAATACCATTTATTGGTTACTTTTTAGCACCGTGTCAACGTCCAGTCGCGGTGGCGTTCAGGAGGGAAGCCCGCGGTATCGCGGGCGGAAAGTATTAAGATTGCAGCGTCGCCAGTCGAGCGGCAAAACCGACAAACATCAAACCAATCAGAGAGTTGCCTAGTTTTGCCAGTTTCTTTTTAGTGCGAATGTACTGCGTGACAAAGGCGCCGGAAATAATCAGAAAGCTCAAATAACAGAAGCTGACTATCTCAAGTGTCATCGCCAGAATAAAGAACGAAATACCCGTATGTGGCGCATTAACGTCGATAAATTGCACGAAAAATGACACGTAGAATAAAATAGCTTTCGGGTTGGTCAGGCTCAATATTAAGGCGCGCTTGAAAATAGCGCCATATTGCGGTTCATCCGATTTGGCCTCGCTATTGTTGCCCTTCAGGGTGGCGTAAAGAATTTTACCCCCAAGATAGAGCAAATAAAACGCGCCAAGATAACGTACGATGTTGAATAATATCGGTGTGGTCTTAATCAACGTTGCCACACCTGCCCACGCCAGAAACATTAATACCGCATCACCAATAAATACGCCGCAGGCTGCAAGATAACCACCTTTCACTCCACTGCTGACGCTATTTTTAAGCACAAACAAAGTATTCGGCCCAGGCACCAGCACGATAAAAATGGCCCCAACCAGATAGGTCCAGTAATTCAGAACCCCATATTCAGCGAACACGTTAACCTCTTTAATTTTCTTTGGGAAATGCGCGATTAAAGGTGAATATGCTAACCAATCTGTAGTGGCTTAGAAAGGAGAAAATCAGGTTTTAACCTGATAATAACCCGATAATTGAATCATTAATCAGGCGTGATCCAGTGAAAAATTCGGGTAGTGCTCGGCAAAATACTGGCGTAAAAACTCTACCGTTATCCGCACCTTCGCTGATGTTGCCAGCCTGGATACATACACCGCCCAGACATTCGCGGGCTGATAATACTCCGGTAGTACCTGCACCAAATGGCCACTGGCAATATTTTCGCTGACATCCCACCAGGAGCGCAGCGCAATACCCTGACCATCGAGACACCATTGATGCACTATTTCACCATGATTAGACGCTAGCGGGCCAGTGACTTTAATGGCGTGGTTTCCTTCTTTATTGCGCAATTGCCAGACGCCAAAAGGATGATCGCGCTCTTTTATAACCAGACAAGGTAACGCTGAAAGGTCCGCGAAATGTTTCGGCGCACCATGTTGTGCAATAAATTCCGGCGACGCGCAGAGGATACGGTAATTGGTCGCCAGTTTGCGGGCGATTAAGTTAGGTGCAATGTCATCACCAATACGAATATCGAGATCGACGCCTTCATTGACCAGGTCGACCAGTCTGTCTTCCACGTCAAAGCGTAATTCCAGTTGCGGATAAGCCTTTGCCAGCGCCGATAATGCCGGAGCAACAACTCGCCGTCCAAACCCAAAACTACTGATAACACGCAACATCCCTTGTGGCACGAGGCGCACGTCGGAGAGTTCATCCATCATCTGCCCGACATCCTGCAATATGCGCTGCGCCCACTCATAAATCCGCTCACCTTCTTCGGTGATCGTCACGCGACGAGTGGTGCGGTGTAATAACACCACGTTCAGCGTTTGTTCCAGTAAGGCGATACGCTTGCTAACGAAAGCCGGAGAAACACCCATTTCTTCTGCTACAGCAGCAAAACCAGCCCGGCGAGCCACCAGCATAAAGACGCGCAAATCGTTCAGCAGCGGTAAATTATTCATGATTCGTGTTTTATGTTTCACCAGTTGCGGGGATTAATTCCTTTTCAGTCAATTATAGGATGAGGGTATTGTCAATTTTGATGGTCAGGAAGTGAGAACCCAATGATGAAAACGTTTCGGATCGCTGCAATACCCGGGGATGGAATCGGCAAAGAAGTCCTTCCTGAAGGGATTCGTGTGTTACAGGCTGCCGCTGAACGCTGGGGCTTTGCCTTAAGCTTTGAGCAGATGGAGTGGGCAAGTTGCGAATATTACAGCCATCACGGCAAAATGATGCCGGACGACTGGCATGAACAACTCAGCTGTTTCGACGCTATCTACTTTGGTGCCGTCGGCTGGCCGGATACCGTTCCGGACCATATTTCGTTATGGGGATCGCTGCTGAAATTTCGCCGTGAATTTGACCAATACGTTAACCTGCGTCCGGTCCGCCTCTTTCCTGGCGTACCTTGCCCACTGGCGGGGAAACAGCCTGGCGATATCGATTTTTACGTAGTGCGCGAGAACACGGAAGGCGAATACTCGTCTCTGGGTGGACGGCTAAACGAAGGAACGGAGCATGAGGTTGTCATCCAGGAATCGGTATTTACCCGCCGTGGCGTCGACCGTATTTTGCGTTATGCCTTTGAACTTGCACAAAGCCGCCCACGTAAAACGCTAACTTCTGCCACCAAATCTAACGGTTTAGCCATCAGCATGCCGTACTGGGACGAACGCGTGGAAGCAATGGCAGAAAATTACCCGGCGATCCGCTGGGACAAGCAGCATATTGATATTCTCTGCGCGCGCTTTGTGATGCAACCAGAACGTTTTGACGTGGTGGTGGCATCCAATTTGTTTGGCGATATCCTTTCCGATCTTGGCCCGGCCTGCACCGGCACCATCGGCATTGCCCCATCCGCCAACCTGAATCCGGAACGTACTTTTCCGTCGCTCTTCGAGCCTGTCCACGGTTCCGCGCCGGATATCTACGGGAAAAATATTGCTAACCCTATCGCCACGATTTGGGCCGGTGCAATGATGCTCGATTTCCTCGGCAATGGCGATGAGCGTTTCCAGCAAGCGCATAACGGTATTCTGGCAGCGATTGAAGAAGTGATTGCTCACGGGCCGAAAACACCCGATATGAAAGGCAATGCCACCACACCACAGGTTGCCGACGCGATTTGCAAAATTATTTTGCGTTAAGGTCAAACCAGTTTATTTGAACCGCGTCACTGACGCGGTTTTTTTATTCATTCTCTTCAGTAAATAACCTGCGTCATTTCACCTTTTATTGTTTCCGTTTCGTGTTTTATGGCTTTCCGTATTCTTAATTGTTTAATTTATGTAACATGTAAATAATCAATTTGTTAAACACAACATGCAATTCATTACCCTGCACATAATTACAACTGGCAAAAGCCAGAGACGGGCTTTTATGCCCAGGAGATGACTCATGATGAGCAATGTTAAGAAAAAAGATGTGCCGCTGATAAGCATCAGTCTGGTGGCCATTCTTTTCATCGCAGCTGCATTAAGCCTTTTCCCACAACAATCGGCCGACGCGGCCAACGCAATATTCACATTTGTCACGCGTACGTTAGGTTCCGCCGTACAGGTATTGGTTTTGCTGGCAATGGGACTGGTGATTTATTTAGCCACCAGTAAATACGGCAATATTCGTCTTGGCGAAGGAAAACCGGAATACAGCACGCTCTCCTGGCTGTTTATGTTTATTTGTGCCGGTTTAGGTTCTTCTACGCTTTATTGGGGGGTTGCTGAGTGGGCCTATTATTATCAAACGCCTGGTTTAAATATCGCGCCGCGTTCACAACAGGCACTCGAATTTAGCGTTCCCTACTCCTTCTTCCATTGGGGCATCAGCGCGTGGGCAACCTATACGCTGGCCTCATTAATCATGGCTTACCACTTCCATGTGCGGAAAAATAAGGGGCTGAGTCTTTCCGGCATTATTGCCGCCATTACCGGCGTTCGCCCGCAAGGTCCGTGGGGAAAACTGGTCGATTTGATGTTCCTGATCGCCACTGTCGGTGCACTGACCATTTCCCTGGTCGTCACCGCCGCAACCTTTACCCGTGGGCTTTCCGCGCTGACCGGTTTACCGGATAACTTCACCGTACAGGCTTTTGTTATCCTGCTTTCCGGCGGCATTTTTTGCCTTAGCTCGTGGATTGGTATCAACAACGGTTTGCAACGTCTGAGCAAAATGGTCGGCTGGGGCGCCTTCCTGCTGCCATTGCTGGTTCTGATTGTCGGCCCAACCGAATTTATTACCAACAGCATCATCAATGCCATCGGCCTGACCACGCAAAACTTCCTGCAAATGAGCTTATTTACCGATCCGCTTGGCGATGGTTCATTTACCCGCAACTGGACCGTTTTCTACTGGCTGTGGTGGATCTCATACACGCCCGGCGTAGCAATGTTTGTCACCCGCGTTTCGCGCGGCCGTAAGATTAAAGAAGTTATCTGGGGACTGATCCTCGGCAGCACCGTCGGTTGCTGGTTCTTCTTCGGTGTAATGGAAAGCTATGCCATTCATCAGTTTATCAATGGCGTAATCAACGTCCCACAGGTGCTGGAAACACTGGGCGGTGAAACTGCCGTTCAACAAGTTCTGATGTCGTTGCCTGCAGGTAAATTGTTCCTCGCCGCATACCTGGGCGTGATGATTATTTTCCTTGCCTCGCATATGGATGCGGTGGCCTACACCATGGCGGCGACCAGTACGCGAAATCTCCAGGAAGGTGACGATCCTGACCGTGGGCTGCGTCTTTTCTGGTGCGTGGTGATCACACTGATCCCGCTTTCAATTCTGTTCACCGGCGCGTCGCTGGAAACGATGAAAACCACCGTCGTGCTCACAGCCCTTCCCTTCCTCGTCATTTTACTGGTGAAAGTCGGCGGATTTCTTCGCTGGCTGAAACAGGATTACGCCGACATTCCGGCTCATCAAGTTGAACATTATCTCCCGCAGACACCGGTTGAAGCCCCGGAAAAAACACCAGTGCTCCCTGCGGGAACCGTATTCAAAGGCGACAACTGAGCGCCATCATCCTAACGATAAAGGTATCCCTATGAGCAATCTGAGCCCTGACTTTGTACTACCCGAAAATTTTTGCGCTAACCCGCAAGAGGCGTGGACCATTCCTGCCCGTTTTTATACCGATCAGAACGCCTTTGAACACGAAAAAGAGAACGTCTTTGCTAAAAGCTGGATTTGTGTCGCCCACAGTAGCGAACTGGCGAATGCGAATGATTACGTGACGCGTGAGATCATTGGCGAAAGCATCGTGCTGGTACGCGGTCGTGATAAGGTTTTGCGCGCGTTCTATAACGTTTGCCCGCACCGTGGTCATCAGTTATTGAGCGGTGAAGGAAAAGCAAAAAATGTGATTACCTGCCCGTATCACGCATGGGCATTCAAACTCGATGGCAACCTGGCCCATGCGCGTAACTGTGAAAACGTCGCCAATTTCGATAGCGACAAAGCACAACTGGTCCCGGTGCGTCTGGAAGAGTATGCCGGATTCGTCTTCATCAACATGGACCCCAACGCCACCAGCGTAGAAGATCAGTTACCCGGTCTGGGAGCGAAAGTGCTGGAAGCCTGCCCGGAAGTCCACGACCTGAAACTGGCGGCCCGCTTTACCACCCGCACGCCTGCCAACTGGAAGAACATTGTCGATAACTATCTCGAGTGCTATCACTGTGGTCCGGCGCACCCAGGCTTCTCCGACTCCGTGCAGGTTGATCGTTACTGGCACACCATGCACGGTAACTGGACGCTGCAATACGGTTTCGCCAAACCGTCCGAACAGTCGTTTAAATTTGAAGAAGGTACGGATGCGGCATTCCACGGTTTCTGGCTGTGGCCGTGCACGATGCTGAACGTCACGCCGATCAAAGGGATGATGACAGTCATTTATGAATTCCCGGTGGATTCTGAAACTACCCTGCAAAACTACGATATTTACTTCACCAATGAAGAGTTGACCGACGAGCAAAAATCGCTGATTGAGTGGTATCGCGATGTGTTCCGTCCGGAAGATTTACGTCTGGTTGAAAGCGTACAGAAAGGGCTGAAATCGCGCGGCTATCGTGGTCAGGGGCGCATCATGGCCGACAGTAGCGGTAGCGGAATTTCCGAACACGGTATCGCCCATTTCCATAATCTGCTGGCGCAGGTGTTTAAGGACTAATGACATCGGCGGCGGTATTTTCCGCCGCCGGGCTGATTTTTGATGGAGTACAGCAATGTCAAACTATCAAATGTTTGAAGTACAGGTGAGTCAGGTGGAACTGCTTACCGAAGAGGTGAAACGCTTCACGCTGGTGGCAACCGATGGCAAACCGCTGCCTGCGTTCAACGGTGGAAGTCACGTCATTGTGCAGATGAGCGATGGTGATAACCAGTACAGCAATGCGTATTCACTGCTGAGTTCGCCGCTCGATACAACTCATTATCAGATTGCCGTTCGACTGGAAGAAAACTCGCGCGGTGGTTCGCGCTTTTTGCATCAGCAGGTGAAAGCAGGCGATCGGTTGACCATTTCGACGCCTAATAATCTGTTTGCGCTAATTCCCTCGGCCAGAAAGCATCTGTTTATCGCGGGCGGTATTGGTATCACCCCTTTCCTGTCGCACATGGCAGAGTTGCAACACAGCGACGTCGACTGGCAGCTACATTACTGCTCGCGAAATCCAGAAAGCTGCGCATTTCGTGATGAGCTAGTCCAACATCCGCAGGCTGAGAAAATCCATTTGCATCACTCATCGACCGGAACGCGACTTGAATTAGCGCGATTATTGGCGGATATCGAACCTGGCACACACGTTTATACCTGTGGCCCCGAGGCGCTAAATGAAGCGGTAAGAAGTGAAGCTGCACGTCTGGACATCGCCGCCGATACGCTGCACTGTGAGCAGTTTGCTATTGAAGACAAAACCGGCGATGCGTTTACACTGGTGCTCGCCCGTTCCGGTAAAGAGTTTGTGGTGCCGGAAGAGATGACCATTTTGCAGGTTATTGAAAATAATAAAGCGGCAAAAGTGGAATGTTTATGTCGTGAAGGGGTATGCGGGACCTGCGAAACGGCGATTCTGGAAGGTGAAGCTGACCATCGGGATCAGTATTTTAGCGATGAAGAACGCGCCAGCCAACAAAGTATGTTGATCTGTTGTTCACGTGCGAAGGGTAAACGCCTGGTTTTAGATTTGTAGTTTGTCTGAAGCCGGACGCCCCTGTCCGGCTCAGGAAGGTTTTACTGCGGATATTCCTGCAATAAATTGTGCAATGCTTCTGCCATCAGCTCACCGCGCCAGCCGGAAATCAGCTCGGGCAAATTGTTCTGCGGTTTCAGTTTCCAGTGCCAGTTCAGCAGTTGGTTGATTTGCCGACGCGATGCCAGCAACTCGGCGCTGATCTTGTGCGTTTCGCTCACGTCAGTGATCAGCGACTTAATCGCTTTAAACGCCTTGCGATAACCGGGCATGTCCATCAGGTTTGACATTGGCTGCGGTAACGCCTCTTCCGGTAATGCCTGCGCTTTCTCCACCAGCGCAAGCAGCGTTTTTCCGTGGAAGCGGATTTCGCTACCGGATAAACCCAGACTGTCCAGCTCGCCCAGACTCCCCGGCATATAACGCGCAACCGACCACAAATGCTCTTCACGCACGACAAAGTTCACCGCCAGATCGCGCTCCCGCGCCTTGCGCAGGCGCCAGTCGGCTAACAGTTGCAGACAGGCCAGTTGGCGTGTACGTAATTGCCAGGCATTGGTGATATCACGCCATGCATCTTCCGGCGCAACGACTTCCTGACGACGCATTTGCATCAGGCGGCATTCATCCAGCGCCGCAGGTAACCAGCCAGAGGCTTCCGTTTCTACCATTAGCTTTGCTGTGATCGGTAACAAATACCAGACGTCCGCTGCTGCGTATTCACACTGACGTTCGGTTAGCGGTCTTGCCAACCAGTCGGTGCGCGATTCGCTCTTGTCGAGCGTAACGCCGGTGTACTCTTCCACCATGGAAGCAAATCCCCACGACATCGGGCGTCCGCAGAAAGCAGCGAGGATTTGCGTGTCAATCAGGGGTTGTGGTAATTCGCCAAAGACATTGAGGAACACTTCCAGATCCTCACTGCCCGCATGGAGAAATTTGGTAATGGACGGATCGCGCAGGATCGCTTTCAGCGGTGACCAGTCGGTGATCCCGAGCGGATCGATTAGCGCCAGATGCTCGCCATCGAAAAGTTGAATCAACCCCAGCTGCGGGTAATAAGTGCGCGTACGAACAAATTCAGTATCCAGGGCTATCGCCGGAAAGGCACGGACGGCTTCACACAAAGAAGCCAGCGCATCGTCCGTGGTAATCATTTGGTAATTCAAATTGTATTCTCTTTAGTGGGCGTCAAAAAAAACGCCGGATTAACCGGCGTCTGACGACTGACTTAACGCTCAGGCTTTATTGTCCACTTTGCCGCGCGCTTCGTCACGTAATTCTCGTCGCAAAATTTTTCCGACGTTAGATTTCGGTAACTCATCACGAAACTCCACCAGCTTCGGTACTTTGTAGCCCGTGAGCTGACGACGACAAAAGGTCACCAGTGACTCTTCGGTAAGCGATGGATCTTTTTTCACTACGAAGATTTTCACCGCTTCACCACTGGAGCCGGAAGGTACGCCAACAGCCGCGACTTCCTGTACGCCAGGATGCTGCATGACGACATCTTCAATCTCGTTGGGATAGACGTTAAAACCGGAAACCAGAATCATGTCTTTTTTACGATCGACAATGCGCAGGAACCCTTCTTCATCCATCACCGCGATGTCGCCGGTGTGTAACCAGCCATTTTTGATGATCTCATCGGTAGCATCCGGACGCTGCCAGTAACCCAGCATCACCTGCGGTCCTTTGACACAAAGCTCACCCGGTTGACCCGGTGGTACTTCATTATCATCATCATCCACCAGTTTGGCTTCCGTCGACGGCACCGGCAAACCGATGCTACCACTATGATAATCAATATCATATGGGTTAACGCTGACCAGCGGCGCACACTCGGTAAGGCCATAGCCTTCCAGCAGATACTGTCCTGTCAGTTTCACCCAACGCTCTGCCACCACTTGCTGCACTGGCATCCCACCGCCTGCGGAAAGGTGCAGACTGGAGAAATCCAGCTGCTGGAACTCTTTATTGTTCAGCAACGCATTGAACAAGGTGTTAACGCCAGTGATAGCGGTAAACGGATATTTTGCCAGCTCTTTCACCAGCCCCGGAATATCACGTGGGTTAGTAATAAGCAGGTTCTGCCCGCCCAGTTCAATAAACAGCAGACAGTTAATGGTCAGTGCAAAAATGTGATAGAGCGGCAGTGCCGTTACTACCAGTTCTTTACCTGGATGCAGCAACGGCCCATAGGTGGCGTTGACCTGTTCCAGGTTCGCCAGCATATTGCGGTGAGTCAGCATAGCGCCTTTCGCCACACCTGTGGTGCCGCCGGTGTATTGCAGGAAAGCTAAATCTTCCGGCACCAGTTCAGGTTTGACGTACTGCATCCGGTAGCCGTTATGCAGGGCGCTACGAAATGAAATGGCATCTGGCAGATGATATTTCGGCACCAGACGCTTGATGTATTTAACAACGAAGTTAACCAGTGTGCCTTTCGCTGTGGAAAGCTGATCGCCCATACGGGTCAGAATAACGTGCTGAACGGCGGTTTTATCAACCACTTTTTCCAGAGTGTGGGCAAAGTTAGACACAATGACAATCGCCGATGCGCCGCTGTCATTGAGCTGATGCTCAAGCTCGCGCGGGGTATACAACGGGTTGACGTTTACGACAATCATCCCGGCGCGCAAAATGCCGAACAGCGCCACTGGATATTGCAATAAGTTAGGCATCATCAGCGCAACGCGATCGCCCTTTTTAAGACCCAGCCCTTGTTGCAAATAAGCGGCAAACGCGCGACTGCGCTCTTCCAGCTTGCGGAAGGTCATGACCTCCCCCATATTCATAAACGCGGGCTGATCGGCGTAGCGCGTGACCGACTGCTCAAACATATCTACCAGAGATTGATAACGGTCAGGGTTGATCTCCGTCGGAACGTCCGCGGGATAACGGTTAAGCCAAACCTTCTTCAATTCTTCACCTCTAAAATGCGTGTTCGTCGTCATCGCAACCCCAAGTGATAAACATGTTGTTAACATAATATTAACTCATCTTACCAGCTTGATAATTACCCAACGAAAAGGTTGCGAAGCGCGTCACTATTTATTTTTATCTTTACTGTAAGAATGCAGAAACAGCGGACCAGCCGCTGTTTCTTTTTCTTTAAAAACAAGCAATTATTCAGTTACAACTGTTTGTACTCTCGCGGGACCTGGATTATACCAGCCCCATCCGCCGTAGCCATAGGGCCAGCCTCGCCCACCATAAAACCAGGGATCAATCGGCTGTGGTGGCATAATCACCTGCTGGGTTAAATGCCAACGTTTGTAGCCCGTTGCCTGCATTACCATAAATTTATAGGGCGTGTTGCCAATTTTTCCGTCAACCGTACCGGTGATTGGCCCGACAACTGTCACCAGCTGGCCTCGGAAATCGACCGGATCAAGAAAACCATTCACATCGGCATAAATGCGCCCACGCGACGGTTCTCCCAGCGTCGGTCTTGCTCCGCTGTCGAGTGGTACAGTGGCAATTTCCAGGCGGGTTTTCCCTTGCTGGTTTTGCACCGCAACCACTTTACCGCCAAATCGCGCTTCCTGACCAACGTACAGCTGCGGCGCATTCATCACCCGAACTAAATCTTGTTGCGGCGTTGGGCTACTGCCTTTAATGGCGTCCGGCACAGTGACACAACCGCTCAGTATTAGCGCAAACGTACCTGCCAGTATGCCTTTGATAACATTGTTTTGAACCGCCATGATGCGACTCCTTTTTTCTCAGGGCATACTCTTAAGATTCATTCTTTGCCCGGAAGTTTCTTCCACGCGACGTTGTTACGCAAATAAACCGGCTCGGCATGTTCCACCGCCACCGTTTTACCCTCGGCAAACATCTGACAGGCAATCGGCAGCATATCTTCTGCAGCGGGCAGTAACACTTCGCCATCGCGCAAAACCAGCCCGCTTTCTTTACCGAGATCCGGCCAGGCTTGCCAGCCTGTACCCACGGTCGCCCATTCACCGGAAAGCTGTTGCATCCGTTCATGAACGAGTTCTGGTTTGAGTACGGCTTCGGTTTCTTCACCGTGCCAGACACCGTTTTCATCACGCTGATATTCAGCCCAGTAAACTTCGCCCATTCGCGCGTCAATGGCTGCCAGTACGCGAGTTGCGCCGTTTTTGCGCCACGCCCCTTGCGCCATTGTCATTAGCGTGGAGACGCCAATCATCGGTAATTCCGCGCCAAGCGCCAGCCCTTGCGCGATGCCAATACCAATGCGCACGCCAGTAAAGCTACCGGGGCCGCGCCCGTAAGCCAGAGCGTTTATGTCAGTCAGGGAAGTTCCGCTGGTGGTCAGGATATCCTGCACCATCGGTAAGATTCGTTGAGTATGTTCACGAGGGCAAAGCTCAAAATGAGCGTTGACAGTACCGTCGTTCCACAGGGCGACAGAGCAGGCCTCTGTCGCGGTATCGATAGCCAGAATTCGCATGGGTCTTCGTGCTTAGATCAATAAAAAGGCGCGCATCATACCATACTCCATCACAAATTACCTGGAGGATGGTATCGCAAGGAAACGAACCGCACGGGCAATATCACGGGTACGCGGCGCGGGCGGCAGGCTGGCAAGAAAAGTGGCGCCATAAGGGCGCATCACCAGCCGATTGTCGCAAATCACCAGCACACCACGATCGTCGGCGTCGCGAATCAGTCGCCCTACTCCCTGTTTGAGAGTAATGACGGCATCTGGTAGTTGCACCTCATCGAACGGGTCGCCACCGCGCAAACGGCAATCTTCCATGCGCGCTTTTAACAGCGGGTCATCCGGCGAGGTAAACGGCAACTTGTCGATAATCACCAATGACAATGTATCGCCACGCACGTCCACCCCTTCCCAGAAACTGCTGGTCGCCACAAGAAGCGCGTTACCGGCGCTGACAAATTGCTGCAACAGTTGCCCTTTGCTGGTTTCCCCCTGCAACAATACGGGAAGCGTCATGGTAGCGCGGAACTGCTCAGCCAGATCGCGCATCATGGCGTGCGAGGTACAAAGCATAAAGCAACGACCGTTGTTAGCTTCGATGATCGGTCGCAGCATTGCCGCTAACTGGCGAGCAGAACCTGGCTGGTTGGTTTGCGGCAGGTTGCGCGGCACACAGAGTAACGCCTGGCGGCTGTAATCAAAGGGGCTTGGCAACAGCAACGACTCTGCCTGTTCGATGCCAAGCCGCGAGGTGAAATGATGCAGATCGTCATTCACCGACAACGTTGCCGAGGTAAAGATCCAGCTTCCGGGCTTTTGTTCCATTAATTCTTTGAATTTATCCGCCACGCTGAGCGGCGTGAGTGCCAGAGTAAAATGGCGCGAAGTGCATTCGTACCAGTAGCTGTAGCCTGGTTGGTTGATCTCTTTTAGCCGCTTCAGACGTGTACGATATAACGTGGCGCGTTCAAATGCCGCATCCAGCAAGGCGGAACGCCCCAGCGACAATTTCGCCACGTCGTAACAGAGTTCAAGGGTGTCATCGAGCAGTAAAAACGCCCGCTGAATTTGCGGATTGGCTAACAGTTCGCGCAGATTACCGCGATAACCTGGCTCGCCGAGTTGTAGACGAAAATCCTGCGCGCTCTGGGCAAGACGGTCGGCGCATTTTTGTAACTGTTGAGTGTCTTTTAATTCGGTGCGATAGGCGATGGTGATGTCTTTTGCCAGATCGAGCAGTTGTCGGCTGGAGAGCGACTGCCCAAAGTACTGGCTGGCAATGTCCGGCAGCTGGTGGGCTTCGTCGAAGATCATCACGTCTGCTTCCGGGATCAACTCGCCAAATCCACTTTCTTTAACCACCATATCCGCCAGAAACAGATGATGGTTCACCACAACCACATCAGCATCCATCGCTTTTTTACGCGCTTTGACCACAAAGCAATCTTTATACATCGGGCAGTCGCTGCCAAGACAGTTGTCGTTGGTGCTGGTGACTAGCGGCCACGCCTGTGAATCTTCCGCCACGCTAACGCAGGTGCTGATATCGCCATCGACTGTTTGATTAGACCAGGAGCGCAGGAGGATCACATCGCTTAAGGTTTGTACTGGCAAATCTCCGCCCGCCAGCGCCTGCTGTTCAAGTCGTTCGAGGCAGAGGTAGTTTGAGCGCCCTTTCAGCAACGCCACATTGCCAGTGTATTTCAGCGCCTTTGCCACCGTCGGCAAATCGCGGCTGTAGAGCTGATCCTGCAACGCTTTTGAGCCGGTTGAGATGATGACTTTCTTTTTCGCCCGCAGTGCAGGGGCAAGGTAGGCATAGGTTTTACCCGTACCGGTTCCCGCTTCCACCACCAGCGGCTGGCTTTTTTCAATCGCCTGGGTCACAGCGACTGCCATCTGTCGCTGCGGTTCACGCGGCTTAAAACCAGGTATCGCTTTCGCCAGTTGACCGTCTGGTGCAAAATCGTCCGTCACACTACCCCCTGTTGATTTGAACAGGGATTATGTCAGGCCAGGCTGGTTTTCGCTAGTTGAAGTGGTGACGGCAACCTCACATTGTGGCAGTCTTTGCAGCACAAAAATGGAAAGTTAATGAGGACATAATGATGACTATCGTTCGTATCGACGCTGAATCCCGCTGGTCTGATGTGGTGATCCACAACAACACGCTCTACTACACTGGCGTACCAGAAAACCTCGATGCCGATGCTTTTGAACAAACCGCCAACACGCTGGCGCAAATTGACGCCGTGCTGGAAAAACAGGGCAGCAATAAATCGAGCATTCTGGATGCCACCATTTTCCTTGCCGATAAAAACGACTTTGCGGCAATGAATAAAGCATGGGATGCCTGGGTTGTAGCGGGTCACGCGCCGGTGCGCTGCACGGTGCAAGCGGGGCTGATGAATCCGCAGTACAAGGTTGAAATTAAGATTATCGCTGCGGTTTAATTCCAGAAAAAGAATTCTATCAAAGTAAAAATCAGACGATAATTGTTCGAAAATACTGGTCGGTTATAAACAAATCGGCCAGTGTTTAAGAGGATACTTTAGATAAATAATGAAATCCGTCAGGTAACTTATTTTTATGATTTCAACTGCTTCTATACAAAAATGATATTAATCACCCAAACTAAACCATTCTGTTAACTCCCCGAGCCGTTTACTCTGACTTTTCTGCCCTTAACAATCTGGCAGGAGCGCGGCGATTCACCGTTAATTTTTTGCCATATCACTAGAAAACCCGCCATGACCTGCTACCTTTAAAATACCTGAATGTCAACAGGTTAACTACTGATATATCGTTATAATCCCTTTGATATTAGATGCAATTTAAGGTCATATATAGCCTTATCAAAAACGTGGTTAATTTAAGGACAAGAATATGCCTGCTGCAATAGATAAAGCCCTGGATTTCATTAGTGCCATGGATGTATCAGCATCAACACCAAGCTCGATGAATGAAAGTACGGCGAAAGGAATATTTAAATATTTGCATGACCTGGGAGTCCCCGCGAGTACCGCCGATATTACTGCGCGAGCTGAACAGGAAGGCTGGAATCCTGGATTCACGGAAAAAATGGTGGGATGGGCAAAAAAGATGGATTCTGGCGAACGCGTGGTGATTAAAAACCCTGAATACTTCTCGTCTTATATGCAGGAAGAACTTAAAGCCCTTGTGTGAGTTAAAACTCCAGCTTTAAAAATCAATCCGGACGCTTTCATTGACCTCAGAAAAGCGTCCTTTTTTCTCGTCATCATCAACACAGCCCAAATTAATCAACAGATATGGCCCCGTGATTTTTGTTTCAACGCGGTGGACCATTGTCATAACGCGCACCGTCCAGGCACATACCGTCAAAAATGGCACGATGTAAGTTCATGCCGGAAAAATCCCAGCCGATGAGGCTATCCGTATCAAGATACAGGACGTCATCCGTGACGAAATCGATACGGATCATTTTGTGTTACTCGTCTTCATCCTCAAAACGCGCCACTATTTGCTCGCCGGTATGGTTGGCGCGCAGCTCTTCTGCCACCAGCGCGATTGCCTGACCGCTGCTCATCCCCTGTGCCATCAGTTCCTGAATACGCTCAACGGCTTTTTGCTGCTGTTCATGGGTGAGTGAAGGTAAACCTGCAAACATTGTTAACTCCTGCTAAATTGTTGGCGCTAATTATTTCATGCTACCCGGCACATAGCCAGTAGAGTCAGGACTGATGAAGACGTTATCTCCCGCTGTGATTACTTTACCCTGGCGTCAGGACGCCGCTGAATTTTATTTTGCCCGCTTAAGCCACCTGCCGTGGGCGATGTTGTTGCACTCCGGCTACGCCGACCATCCGCATAGTCGCTTTGATATTGTGGTGGCTGACCCCGTTTGCACTTTAACCACTCACGATAATGAAACCCGGGTATGTGAAGGAGAAATCCGCACAACGACCACTGACGATCCGCTCAAAGTGCTCCAACAGGCACTGGACCGTGCAAACATTCACCCGTCGCATAGCAATAATTTGCCATTTCAGGGCGGCGCGCTTGGGCTGTTTGGCTACGATCTGGGTCGTCGGTTTGAGTCACTGCCAGAAATTGCGCAACGAGATGTCGACTTGCCTGACATGGCGGTTGGTATCTACGACTGGGCGCTGATCGTCGACCACCAGCGTCAGCGTATTTCACTACTCAGCCATCGTGATGTCAATGCGCGTCTGGCGTGGCTGGACAGCCAGCAAATAGCACCACCGCAAGATTTCAAGTTAACATCCGCCTGGCAATCCAATATGAACCGCGAGCAGTATGGCGAGAAATTTCGCCAGGTGCAGGAATATCTGCACAGCGGCGATTGCTATCAGGTGAATCTCGCCCAGCGTTTTCACGCGACCTATTCTGGCGATGAATGGCAGGCGTTCGTTCAGCTTAATCAGGCCAACCGCGCACCGTTCAGTGCCTTCCTGCGTCTGGAACAAGGTGTGATTTTAAGCCTTTCACCAGAACGGTTTATTCTTTGTGATGGTGGTGAGATCCAGACCCGCCCGATTAAAGGCACGCTTCCACGCTTGTCCGATCCTCAGGAAGATAGCAAACAAGCTGAAAAACTGGCGAACTCACCGAAAGATCGCGCCGAAAACCTGATGATTGTCGATTTAATGCGCAATGACATCGGCCGAGTTGCCATACCAGGCTCAGTAAAAGTGCCTGAACTGTTTGTGGTAGAGCCCTTCCCTGCCGTGCATCATCTGGTCAGCACCATAACGGCACAACTACCAGAACAGTTACACGCCAGCGATCTGCTGCGCGCAGCTTTTCCTGGTGGCTCAATAACCGGGGCTCCGAAAGTACGGGCTATGGAAATTATCGACGAACTGGAACCGCAGCGACGTAATGCCTGGTGCGGCAGCATTGGCTATTTGAGCTTTTGCGGCAACATGGATACCAGCATTACTATCCGCACTCTGACTGCCATTAACGGACAAATATACTGCTCTGCGGGCGGTGGAATTGTCGCCGATAGCCAGGAAGAAGCGGAATATCAGGAAACTTTTGATAAAGTTAATCGTATCCTGAAGCAACTGGAGAAGTAAGACGTGGAATACCGTGGCCTGACGCTTGAAGATTTTTTATCGCGATTTCAACTATTGCGTCCGCAAATTAACCGGGAAACCTTAAATCATCGTCAGGCTGCCGTGTTAATCCCCATCGTCCGCCGACCGCAACCGGGCTTGCTGCTGACTCAGCGTTCCATTCATCTGCGCAAACATGCTGGACAAGTCGCATTCCCTGGAGGTGCAGTCGATGACACGGACGCGTCAGTTATCGCCGCTGCGCTGCGTGAAGCCGAAGAAGAGGTCGCCATACCGCCTTCAGCCGTTGAGGTTATCGGCGTGTTACCCCCTGTCGATAGCGTAACGGGCTACCAGGTCACTCCCGTGGTCGGCATTATCCCGCCTGATTTACCGTACCGCGCCAGCGAAGATGAAGTCTCCGCAGTATTTGAAATGCCGCTCGCCCAGGCGTTACATTTGGGCCGTTATCATCCTTTGGATATCTACCGCCGTGGCGATTCGCATCGGGTATGGCTTTCCTGGTACGAACAGTATTTTGTATGGGGAATGACCGCAGGCATAATTCGTGAACTGGCGCTACAAATTGGTGTGAAACCCTGACTATACTTATCTTTACATCTACAAAACACTACTTGAGACAATCATCGCAATATTAGTTAAATCGCGGTTTTTGATTAGTTTAATTCATGTGAATAGTTAAGCCTGTCGCCGCGTTCCCTCTTACACTATGCGCTGTTATTCGTTCGTTACTGGAAGTCCAGTCACCTTGTCAGGAGTATTATCGTGATTAGTCTATTCGACATGTTTAAGGTGGGGATTGGTCCCTCATCTTCCCATACTGTAGGGCCTATGAAGGCGGGTAAACAGTTCGTCGATGATCTGGTCGAAAAAGGCTTACTGGATAGCGTTACCCGCGTTGCCGTGGACGTTTATGGTTCACTGTCGCTGACGGGTAAAGGCCACCACACCGATATCGCCATTATTATGGGTCTTGCAGGTAACGAACCTGCCACCGTGGATATCGACAGTATTCCCGGTTTTATTCGCGACGTAGAAGAGCGCGAACGTCTGCTGCTGGCACAGGGACGGCATGAAGTGGATTTCCCACGCGATAACGGGATGCGTTTTCATAACGGTAACCTGCCGCTGCATGAAAACGGCATGCAAATCCACGCCTATAACGGCGATACCGTTGTTTACAGCAAAACTTATTATTCCATCGGCGGCGGTTTTATCGTCGATGAAGAACATTTTGGTCACGATGCCGCCAACGAAGTCAGTGTGCCGTATCCGTTCAAATCCGCCACCGAGCTGCTTGCGTACTGTAATGAAACCGGTTATTCCCTTTCCGGTCTGGCAATGCAGAACGAACTGGCGTTGCACAGCAAGAAAGAGATCGACGAGTACTTCGCTCATGTCTGGCAAACCATGCAGGCATGTATCGATCGTGGGATGAACACCGAAGGCGTATTGCCTGGCCCGCTGCGTGTTCCGCGCCGTGCGTCTGCCCTGCGCCGTATGCTGGTTTCCAGCGATAAACTGTCTAACGATCCGATGAATGTCATCGACTGGGTAAACATGTTTGCGCTGGCAGTTAACGAAGAAAATGCAGCGGGGGGGCGTGTGGTAACTGCACCGACTAACGGTGCCTGTGGCATCGTTCCGGCGGTACTGGCTTACTATGACCACTTTATTGAATCGGTGAGCCCTGATATTTATACCCGCTACTTTATGGCGGCCGGAGCGATTGGCGCACTGTACAAAATGAACGCGTCTATTTCCGGTGCGGAAGTCGGTTGCCAGGGCGAAGTGGGCGTTGCCTGTTCAATGGCTGCGGCGGGTCTTGCAGAACTGTTGGGCGGTAGCCCTGAACAGGTTTGCGTGGCGGCGGAAATTGGCATGGAACACAACCTTGGTCTGACTTGCGACCCGGTTGCGGGTCAGGTTCAGGTTCCGTGCATTGAACGTAACGCTATTGCATCAGTGAAGGCGATTAACGCCGCGCGAATGGCTCTGCGTCGTACTAGTGCGCCACGCGTCTCACTGGATAAAGTCATCGAAACGATGTACGAAACAGGAAAGGATATGAACGCTAAATATCGCGAAACCTCACGCGGTGGTCTGGCGATTAAAGTCCAGTGTGACTAATACTTTATCCTCGCCCATCTGCAACGGATGGGCGAATTTACCCTCGCTTTCTCGTCTGCTGTAATTTTCCCCACTACACTTCCACTGTTGCGTCAGGCGTTTGTCGCCATACGCTTACCGGGTGGCCCGCATGCAAAAAGCACAACGGATCATTAAAACCTATCGCCGTAATCGAATGATTGTTTGTACGATTTGCGCACTCTTTACGTTTGTGGCAACACTGAGCGTGCGATTTATTTCACAGCGGAACTTAAATCAGCAGCGGGTAGTGCTCTTTGCCAATCACGCCGTTGAGGAATTAGACAAAGTCCTGCTTCCACTTCAGGCGAGTAACAACGTACTGCTTCCCCTGATTGGACTCCCCTGCTCAGTCGCCCATCTCCCCTTACGAAAACAGGCGGCAAAACTGCAAACTGTACGGTCAATTGGTCTGGTGCAAGACGGCACGCTTTATTGTTCCAGCATTTTTGGTTATCGCAATGTTCCTGCTGAAGATATCCAGGCTGATTTACCCGCGCCGCAGCCCCTTTTACGCTTAACTACCGACCGCGTATTAATTAAAGACAGCCCGATATTGGTTCAGTGGACGCCTTTACCGGGCAATGGTCGAGATGGCGTGATGGAGATGATCAACATCGACCTGTTGATGGCAATGTTGCTGGAGCCGCAATTGCCGCAAATAAGAACGGCCAGCCTGACGGTAGCCGATCGCCATTTACTCTATGATGATGGTCTGGTTGATTCTTTACCTCCGCTTAATGGCAATGAACGTTACCAGGTTTCATCGCAGAATTTTCCTTTTATCATCAGTGTTAGTGGACCTGGTGCGACAGCGCTGGCGTTGCAATATCTTCCCAGCCAGTTTCCACTAGCGGTACTGTTGAGTTTACTGGTGGGGTACATCGCATGGTTGGCCACGGCCCATAGAATGAGCTTTTCACGCGAGATAAATCTCGGGCTGGCGCAGCGCGAATTTGAGTTATTTTGTCAGCCTCTACTCAACGCGCGCTCGCAGCAGTGTATTGGTGTAGAGATATTGCTGCGCTGGAATAATCCGCGTCAGGGATGGATCTCGCCGGATGTTTTTATCCCCATTGCGGAAGAACATCACCTGATAGTGCCACTTACCCGTTATGTGATGATGGAAACCATCCGTCAACTCCACGTTTTTCCAATGAGCAGCCAGTTCCACATCGGCATTAACGTCGCCCCCAGCCATTTTCGCCGTGGCGTATTGTTAAAAGATCTCAATCGTTACTGGTTTAGTGCTAACCCGATTCAGCCACTAATCCTCGAAATTACCGAGCGCGATGCCTTACTGGATGTTGATTATCGGATTGCCCGCGAACTGCATCGTAAAAACGTCAAGCTGGCGATTGATGACTTCGGCACCGGCAACAGTTCGTTTTCCTGGCTGGAAACGTTACGTCCTGACGTGCTGAAAATTGATAAGTCATTTACCGCAGCTATCGGTTCTGACGCGGTTAACTCAACGGTGACCGATATCATCATCGCGCTGGGGCAAAGACTGAATATTGAACTGGTGGCGGAAGGCGTAGAAACGCAAGAACAAGCGAAGTATTTGCGCCGTCATGGCGTGCATATTTTACAAGGGTATTTGTACGCGCAGCCCATGCCGCTGCGTGATTTCCCGAAATGGCTGGCGGGCAGCCAACCGCCGCCCACCAGGCATAACAGACACGTTACGCCCGTTATGCCATTGCGTTAGTGCTATTCGTCTTCATCGTGCGGCGGTTGCTCTTTAACAATGCGAACCAGATCAACACGATAATCATTGGCTTCTACGATGGTGATATGCAGCGGTCCAACATCGATCACGTCACCTGCGCGAGGAATGTGACCATTTGCCGAAATTACCAGACCTGCAACCGTCGCAATATCATCATCATCGGTAAGGTGCTCAACATCAAGCGCCTGCTGTAAGGCATGTAAGTCTGTACCACCTTTTACCAGCCAACCGTCGCCATCGATAACAATTTCCGGCGTTTCATCTGCATCCGGGAACTCACCAGCAATAGCTTCCAGTACATCCAGCGGCGTAACCAGACCTTGCACCACACCAAACTCGTTGGTGACGATAACAAAACTACCACGAGCACGACGCAACACGCCCAGCAGGTTGATCGGGTCGAGGGTTTCCGGAACGATTATCGCCGGAGAAGCAGAAGCAATTGCCGTCACGTCGACACCGACTTCCAGCGCCACCAGCAGTTCTTTGGCACGCACGATACCGATGATTTCATCCAGTTCACCACGACATACCGGAAACAGGCTGTGCGGTGAAGAGAGCAGTTGCTGGCGGATTTCATCAACGCCAAGGTTAGCATCTACCCAACTGATCTCGCCGCGTGGCGTCATAATGCCGCGCAGAGAACGTGACGCCAAAGTCAGTACGCCGTTAATCATGTAACGCTCTTCTTCGGCAAAGGCACCTTCTGGAACCGGAATTGGCACCGGGTTATCGGCATCGTGTTGAATATTTGCCTGGCGTTTCCCCCCCATCAAACGCAGAATGGCATCGGCGGTACGCGCACGCAGCGGTAAAGTCGACTGATGGCGAATAAAGTTACGGCGCGCAATCTGGTTAAACACTTCGATGATGATCGAGAAACCAATTGCTGCATACAGGTAGCCTTTTGGAATATGGAAACCAAAACCTTCAGCTACGAGGCTCAGACCAATCATCAACAGGAAGCTCAAACAGAGCACTACAACTGTTGGATGCTGGTTAACGAATCGCGTCAGCGGTTTCGATGCCAGCAACATAACTGCCATCGCAATCACTACCGCAGCCATCATTACCGGTAGATGGTTGACCATCCCTACGGCAGTAATCACTGCATCCAGCGAGAAGACAGCGTCAAGGATGACAATCTGTGTGACGACCACCCAGAAACTGGCATAACCTTTACCGTGACCAGAGTCATGATCGCGGTTTTCCAGCCGCTCATGCAACTCGGTTGTCGCTTTGAACAGCAAGAATATCCCCCCGAACAGCATAATCAGATCGCGCCCGGAGAAAGAAAAATCCATTACGGTAAATAGTGGTTTGGTCAGCGTGACCATCCATGAAATAAGCGATAACAGCCCCAGGCGCATAATCAACGCCAGTGACAGCCCCAACAAACGCGCTTTATCACGTTGTTTCGGCGGCAGTTTATCGGCAAGGATGGCGATAAAAACCAGGTTATCGATACCCAGCACGATTTCAAGGACGACAAGCGTGAGCAGCCCCGCCCAAATCGAGGGATCCATTAAGAATTCCATGACAAGCTCCTGCTTAAGGAATAGCTAATCGGCGCCAGAAATAATGCAGGCGAAACGAGAAAATACAAACAAAAGGTGCGGCAAAAAATGCCAGTAAGGCAGGCGCTATATGGCCTGATGCTGAAGTGACGTCGGTGACGATCCATACTGCGGGCTGCAGCCCTATACTCCTTGGTTGTTAAACGGGAGTTAAACATATCAGAGAGATCTCTGATTTGGCAAAGATTTACCTTCCTTTGCAAATGAATGTGACAACTTTTTTTACTCTTTCGGAATTTTGTCAATTCAAAGTTAATTTACGGATCTTCATCACATAAAATATTTTTTTCGATATCTAAAATAAATCGCGAAGCACAGGGGGTTTCCGGTTGTAGCCCTTATCTGAATCGATTCGATTGTGGACGACGATTCAAAAATACATCTGGCACGTTGAGATGTTAACAATAATAAGGAGGTAGCAAGTGACCATTGCTATTGTTATAGGCACACATGGTTGGGCTGCAGAGCAGTTGCTTAAAACGGCAGAGATGCTGTTAGGCGAGCAGGAAAACGTTGGCTGGATCGATTTTGTTCCTGGCGAAAATGCCGAAACGCTAATCGAAAAGTACAACGCTCAGTTGGCAAAACTCGACACCACTAAAGGCGTGCTGTTTCTCGTTGATACATGGGGAGGCAGTCCGTTCAATGCTGCCAGCCGCATTGTCGTCGACAAAGAGCATTATGAAGTGATCGCAGGCGTTAACATTCCAATGTTAGTGGAAACGTTAATGGCTCGTGATGATGACCCAAGCTTTGACGAACTGGTAGCACTGGCCGTAGAAACAGGCCGCGAAGGTGTGAAAGCTCTGAAAGCGAAACCCGTTGATAAAGCAGCGCCAGCCCCCGCCGCAGCGGCCCCGAAAGCGGCTCCTGCACCGGCAAAACCAATGGGACCAAACGACTATATGGTAATTGGCCTCGCGCGCATCGACGATCGTTTGATTCACGGTCAGGTTGCTACCCGCTGGACCAAAGAAACTAATGTCTCCCGTATCATCGTAGTTAGTGACGAAGTGGCTGCGGATACCGTTCGTAAGACACTGCTCACCCAGGTTGCACCTCCCGGCGTAACAGCGCATGTAGTTGATGTCGCCAAAATGATTCGCGTCTACAACAACCCGAAATATGCGGGCGAACGCGTGATGCTGTTATTTACCAACCCGACAGATGTTGAGCGTCTCGTTGAAGGCGGCGTGAAAATCACCTCAGTCAACGTCGGTGGTATGGCATTCCGTCAGGGCAAAACTCAGGTGAATAATGCGGTTTCGGTTGATGAAAAAGATATCGAAGCGTTCAAG
This sequence comes from Escherichia sp. E14V7, assembly GCF_004212225.1. Taxonomy (NCBI): domain Bacteria; kingdom Pseudomonadati; phylum Pseudomonadota; class Gammaproteobacteria; order Enterobacterales; family Enterobacteriaceae; genus Escherichia; species Escherichia sp. E14V7. The sequence goes on along the minus strand of NZ_RHJJ01000004.1, from coordinate 115,343 downwards.
AAACTGAATGCACGCGGCATCGAGCTGGAAGTCCGTAAGGTTTCCACCGACCAGAAACTGAAAATGATGGATCTGATCAGCAAAATCGATAAGTAACGTATTGTGTTGATTATCACTCAGTTTTCACACTTAAGTCTTACGTAAACAGGAGAAGTACAATGGAGATTACCGCTCTTCAAATTGTGCTGGTATTTATCGTAGCCTGTATCGCAGGTATGGGATCAATCCTCGATGAATTTCAGTTTCACCGTCCGCTAATCGCGTGTACCCTGGTGGGTATCGTTCTTGGGGATATGAAAACCGGTATTATTATCGGTGGTACCCTTGAAATGATCGCGCTGGGCTGGATGAACATCGGTGCCGCTGTTGCACCTGACGCCGCCCTGGCTTCTATTATTTCTACCATTCTGGTTATTGCTGGTCATCAGAGCATCGGTGCCGGTATCGCGCTGGCAATCCCCCTGGCAGCAGCAGGCCAGGTTCTTACCATTATCGTTCGTACTATTACCGTTGCTTTCCAGCACGCTGCGGATAAGGCTGCTGATAACGGCAACCTGACAGCGATTTCCTGGATCCACGTTTCTTCTCTGTTCCTGCAAGCAATGCGTGTGGCTATTCCGGCCGTCATCGTTGCGCTGTCTGTTGGTACCAGCGAAGTACAGAACATGCTGAATGCGATTCCGGAAGTGGTGACCAATGGTCTGAATATCGCCGGTGGCATGATCGTGGTGGTTGGTTATGCGATGGTTATCAACATGATGCGTGCTGGCTACCTGATGCCGTTCTTCTACCTCGGCTTCGTAACCGCAGCATTCACCAACTTTAACCTGGTTGCTCTGGGTGTCATCGGTACCGTTATGGCGGTGCTCTACATTCAGCTGAGCCCGAAATATAACCGTGTCGCCGGTGCGCCAGTTCAGGCTGCTGGTAACAACGATCTCGACAACGAACTGGACTAACAGGTGAGCGAAATGGTTGATACAACTCAAACTACCACTGAGAAAAAACTCACTAAGAGTGATATTCGTGGCGTCTTCCTGCGTTCTAACCTCTTCCAGGGTTCATGGAACTTCGAGCGTATGCAGGCGCTGGGCTTCTGCTTCTCTATGGTGCCGGCGATTCGTCGCCTCTACCCGGAAAACAACGATGCCCGTAAACAGGCGATTAAACGTCACCTCGAATTCTTTAACACCCAACCGTTCGTGGCGGCGCCAATTCTGGGCGTAACCCTGGCGCTGGAAGAACAGCGTGCTAACGGTGCAGAGATCGACGATGGCGCAATCAACGGTATCAAAGTAGGTCTGATGGGTCCGCTGGCAGGTGTAGGCGACCCAATCTTCTGGGGTACGGTACGTCCGGTATTCGCAGCGCTGGGCGCCGGTATCGCGATGAGCGGCAGCCTGTTAGGTCCGTTGCTGTTCTTTATCCTGTTTAACCTGGTACGTCTGGCAACGCGTTACTACGGCGTAGCATATGGTTACTCCAAGGGCATCGATATCGTTAAAGATATGGGCGGCGGCTTCCTGCAAAAACTGACGGAAGGGGCGTCTATTCTCGGCCTGTTTGTCATGGGGGCATTGGTTAACAAGTGGACACATGTCAATATCCCGCTGGTGGTTTCGACTATCACCGGGCAGGATGGACAGACCCGTGTCACCACAGTACAGACCATTCTTGACCAGTTAATGCCGGGCCTGGTACCGCTGCTGCTGACCTTTGCTTGTATGTGGCTGCTGCGCAAAAAAGTGAACCCGCTGTGGATCATCGTTGGCTTCTTCGTCATCGGTATCGCTGGTTACGCTTGCGGCCTGCTGGGACTGTAAGACTGTTGTACACTACCGGGGCCTTTTGGCCCCGTTTTTTTATCTGGAGGATTAATGACAATCACGGAACTGGTGCTGATTCTGTTCATCGCCGCACTGCTTGCCTTTGCGATATACGATCAGTTCATTATGCCCCGCCGCAATGGCCCCACCCTGCTGGCAATTCCTTTGCTGCGGCGCGGTCGCATCGACAGCGTTATCTTCGTCGGGCTGATTGTCATTCTTATCTACAATAATGTGACCAGTCATGGCGCACAAATTACCACCTGGTTATTAAGTGCTCTGGCGCTGATGGGTTTTTATATATTCTGGATCCGCGTTCCGAAGATCATCTTTAAACAGAAAGGTTTTTTCTTCGCCAATGTCTGGATTGAATATAGCCGAATCAAAGCGATGAACTTATCGGAAGATGGTGTCCTGGTTATGCAATTAGAACAGCGTCGGTTGTTAATCCGCGTTCGAAATATCGACGATCTGGAAAAGATTTATAAACTTCTTGTTTCAACTCAATAGGTTATACATTTAGCCAAAGCTATGTTAAGTGTATTTTTAATAACCAGACATAGCTTAGGCTATATTATCTCTTCGATCATTTGTTATTTATTTTAACGTTTCATTTATATATAAATCTAAATGAAAATCGTTATCAACGAAGTAATGAAATAATATATTCCAACAGTTGTTTTATATTCTCAAAATATGTTAAGGTTGCGCCCTCATTTGGGGAGTAGCCGATTTCCAGACTCCGGAAATGTACGTGTCAACATACTCGTTGCAAAACGTGGCACGTACGGACTGAACATTTTCAGTCAGGCGAGACCATATGCACATCAATCGCTATGCCTGCATGAGCGCGTCTTGTCGTTCATGTGTGCATGTTTGCGGGGGGCGAAGATGTGTTTTATGGATACCCCGGTCAGGACGTTGTCATGAATATCACTGCTACTGTTCTTCTTGCGTTTGGTATGTCGATGGATGCATTTGCTGCATCAATCGGTAAAGGTGCCACCCTCCATAAACCGAAATTTTCTGAAGCGTTGCGAACCGGCCTTATTTTTGGTGCCGTCGAAACCCTGACGCCGCTGATCGGCTGGGGAATGGGCATGTTAGCCAGCCGCTTTGTCCTAGAATGGAACCACTGGATTGCGTTTGTGCTGCTGATATTCCTCGGCGGGCGAATGATTATTGAGGGTTTTCGTGGCGCAGATGATGAAGATGAAGAACCGCGCCGTCGACACGGTTTCTGGCTACTGGTAACCACCGCGATTGCCACCAGCCTGGATGCCATGGCTGTGGGTGTAGGTCTTGCCTTCCTGCAGGTCAACATTATCGCGACCGCATTAGCCATTGGTTGTGCAACCTTGATTATGTCGACATTAGGGATGATGGTTGGTCGCTTTATCGGCTCAATTATTGGGAAAAAAGCGGAAATTCTCGGCGGGCTGGTACTGATCGGCATCGGCGTCCAGATCCTCTGGACGCACTACCACGGTTAATTTGTTCGCTGCCAGAGGTGAATATTAAAGTCCGTCTGGCAGTCGAATACTTCTTTTTCCGCCAACGTTTGCCAGACATCAGGCTTCGCACGCCAGGCAAACGGCGTCATCTGCAACAATGCAACAGCTTCATCGCCGCGAAGACGCATCGGATACCGCAGTTCATCGCTCTGCTGTAATGCAAAACCTTCCAGTTGTTCAGTATGGGGGGCATGCAGAAGTACTTCGTCGTAAATCAGCCCTTTCAACTCCATTAAATGTCGTGGCCCTGGAGTAACAGTAATTACCCACCCTCCCGGTTTGACGACACGCGCTAACTCTTCTGCTTTGCATGGCGCGTAGATGCGAATAATGGCATCCATACTGGCATCGGCAAAAGGCAGACGGTGGCTGGAAGCGACACAAAAGGTAACCTGCTTATAGCGTTTCGCCGCAGCTTTAATTGCGACCTTAGAGACATCAAGACCAAAGGTTGTCACTACTGGCAAGGCATCGGCAAAAGCATGAGTGTAATACCCTTCCCCACAGCCAATATCCAGTACCGCTGTTGCGTGCTCATTAAGACATCCACGCAATTGAGCGACTATCGCATCACGAAGCGGCTGATAATGACCGGCATCTAAAAACTCACGTCGCGCCTGCATCATTTCCGCGCTGTCTCCCGGATCGCGGGATCGTTTATATTGAACGGGCAGCAGATTGACATATCCCTCTTTCGCCATATCAAATTGATGCCGCTGAGGACAGATATAGCTATTTTTTTCAAGAGATAAAGGCTGATGGCAAAGTGGACAGGAAAACGACATGAAAACTCCGGCGGGATACTAAATGCCGCAAGTGTAACGCGAATCGCGCTGCGGGCAAATATTCGAAGGTCGTAAGCGAGCATTAAACAAAGTAAAAAGCCTCGCTTTTCGACGAGGCTTTATAGCGAGATTGAAGTGCGTTAACACTTCAGATCAGTGAATTCGATCAGATAGCGGTTACGTTAACAGCTGCCGGACCTTTCTGGCCGTCCTGAATTTCGAACTCAACGTTCTGGCCTTCGGCCAGAGTTTTGAAGCCATTACCCTGGATAGCGGAGAAGTGTACGAACACATCTTTGCTGCCATCAGCCGGAGTAATGAAGCCAAAACCTTTAGACTCGTTGAACCACTTAACCTGACCTTTAATCTTTGCCATTTGAAAAATTCCTTAGATTGTTTTCTTCGCCCGCAGGCATTACAGAGATAAAACTGACACATTACTGCTTGAGGCACTAATATAAGGTTCGGCAGAGAAGCGGTATTCAACGACAACGTGTTTACTCAGGACTTCTTTACTGAAAATGCCACACATAAACAGAACTGTACCTCGTTTAACCCAAAGCTGTTATCACATACAACGTTAATTATGGCAAGCCATTTTTAAACATGTCTCGATCAGCTGCACAAATCTCGATGCGCCTTCCACTTTTTTTGCACATTTATGCAACGGAATGCGTGTCGATATATCGAGACACTAAAGCATACCAGTACAAACAGATGCCTGAACTGATGTGGTTTCTAACATAGTTCAATAAGTTCTAATCTTCCAGTTCAGAAATACAATTTAATTACACAATGTGTGTGATATCACTTTTTATACTATGTAATGATAAAGTGTTATATAACTTTATCTCATAAAACAGTCAGTTAACAACATACACAGATGCAATGCCGATGCCATATTCAAAGCATGTTAATAATGTAAAATAAGAAAAAATGATGAATGATAAAAAAATGAGAAGAGAAACGTTTCGCTTATAAACAATGCTGTAATTAATCAATATTCCGATGCAAACATCCCAATCAGCAAGTACAAAAAATAACTTTTTCTGATGTCAAAATAAATGAATTAATAACAGAGAAAATAATCAAAATCCAATAAAGGATTAACTTTAATCAATTGCATCATTATAGTGCATGTAAGAATGATGAGATGAGTAACCCATCAACACAGGGTTACTCAAATTGCAGGAAGGATTACCGTTCTGCTACCAGACGAATAATATCTTCATCTTCATCCGTTTTTTGGTTCTCAGTCACCTTTTCATCGGCTTTTTCAGGTGCGTTAGCTTCGCACAAGCGGCGTAACAGTACATTCTGCCGTTTCTGCTGATCCAGCAATGCCTCAAGCAGTTCAATCTGTTCGTTAGTCCGGGAACTGGCACGGTTGATGAAAAACCACAAGATGAGCCCAATAATAAGAACTACTACCGATACGACCAAAGACGCAATGTTCATCACGCCTGAATTTACAACTTCGTTCATTTAACCACCTCTAAGTAGAGGCGCCATTTTACCACTGCTACGCAGGAAGGAAATCTACTGATGAAAAAATGATATCACCATGGGATGAACTGATTGATGGCACAAATTCCGCTGAAAAATTGCACATCCTGATCGCACATTATGTTGAATACCTGCATCCATAACAGCAAGAAAGCCAGCACAGCGGCAACCAGAACGACCCATCGAAACTTTTTCACTCCAATCTCCGTTTAACCTCTCTTCTGCCTTTACACTATCATGCGTTAGTTAAACAACGTCTAACCATGTCGATATTCGTGCTTTTTCGGAATGATACGCTTGCTTCAGTCCATATTGCCGCTACGATTAAGCAAACAAAAAGAGAAGAGGTCGTAATGCGATTCATCATTCGCACAATTATCTTGATAGCACTGGTATGGACAGGATTATTACTCAGCGGATATGGCGTTCTGATTGGAAGCAAGGAAAATGCTGCCGGGTTAGGACTGCAATGCACATATCTCACCGCCCGAAGCACAAGCACGGTGCAATATCTGCATACTAAAAGTGGATTTTTGGGGATTACAGATTGCCCGCTGCTACGTAAAAGCAATATCGTCGTCGATAATGATTGATAGATAACGGTACAAATATCCACATCAAAACTAATGGATATAAAGTACTTTCATCTTCTGCTCGAACGATATCACTATTAACATTATTTAATCCACGCTAAATGAAGAACCTGTCTGAATTTTATGCAGGCAGGTTCTTATTTTAATCAGAATGGATAGTCGTGATACCCCATTTGTGCGGATATTTTGCGCGCTGCCGTATGCAACATAGCCACATACTCCTGCAAACGTTCTTCAGAAAAACGCAGCGTCGGGAAGGAAATACTCAAGCCGGCAATCACCACACCAAAGCGGTCAAACACCGGAACGGCGATGCAACGCAGTCCTTCTTCCTGTTCTTCGTTATCTTCGCCGTATCCCTGCTCACGGACCTGATCTAACACGGGTAATAACGCCTCAGTGCTGGTGATGGTCCGATCGGTGCTGCGTTTATATTCCACGCCTTCAAGGATTTGCTTCACTTCATCACGATCGCGCCAGGCCAGCAGCACTTTACCAATCGCAGTGCTGTACAGAGGATTACGACGGCCAATCCGTGAATACATGCGCAAATTGTACATAGAGTCAATTTTGTGGATGTAAACGATACTGTCTTCATCCAGTGCGCCAAGATGAATGGTTTCTTTGGTCAAACGGGAGATCTCACGCATCTGGATATCTGCACTGCGAATAAGATCGACGTTTTGTAACGCACGAGCGCCCAGCTCAAATAATTTCAGGGTCAGAGAGTATTTCTCCGACTCCCCTTCCTGTGCGACATAGCCCAGGGTTTTCATGGTCTGTAAAAAGCGATAAACGGTGCTTTTTGACATCATGACACGCTGTGACAGCTCGGTTATCCCTATTTCGCGCTCTTCGCCCAGCGCCTGCAAAATGCCAAAAACCTTCAGTACGGAAGATACAGAATCAGGTTGTTTATCCAGATCTGCGTTAGCCATTTATCACCTCATTGCGAGTGTTTTATAAAAATCAGAACTGTTTTTTATTATAATTTCGCGCCAGGGCGGTCGCAATCCATCTTTTGCCGGTTAGTTACAATTCTGCGACATTCACCGTGAATATCAGTGCTAAAATCATACCCCTGTTGATTATTACCAAAAGATATAAAATTCCTATGCCAAAAGTTCAGGCCGATGGCCTGCCGTTGCCTCAGCGGTACGGCGCAATTTTAACCATTATTATTGGTATTTCGATGGCGGTTCTCGACGGCGCTATCGCTAATGTCGCCTTGCCAACCATTGCAACCGATCTCCACGCCACACCAGCCAGTTCCATCTGGGTGGTGAATGCCTACCAAATCGCGATTGTTATCTCCTTACTCTCGTTCTCTTTTTTGGGCGATATGTTTGGCTATCGACGAATTTATAAATTCGGTCTGGTGGTTTTTCTGCTCTCATCGTTGTTCTGCGCTCTTTCTGATTCACTGCAAATGCTAACCCTGGCGCGTGTAATACAAGGTTTTGGCGGCGCGGCGTTAATGAGCGTCAATACTGCACTCATCCGCTTAATCTACCCACAACGTTTTCTGGGGCGAGGGATGGGAATTAACTCTTTTATCGTCGCCGTCTCCTCCGCTGCCGGGCCGACGATCGCCGCCGCAATCCTTTCAATTGCGTCCTGGAAGTGGTTATTTTTAATTAACGTACCGTTGGGTATTATCGCCCTACTCCTGGCGATGCGTTTTCTGCCGCCAAATGGTTCTCGTGCCAGTAAGCCGCGGTTTGACCTGCCCAGCGCCGTGATGAATGCGCTGACATTTGGCCTGCTTATTACCGCGTTGAGTGGTTTTGCTCAGGGGCAATCACTGACGCTGATCGGTGCTGAACTGGCGGTAATGATTATTGTTGGTATTTTCTTTATTCGCCGCCAGCTTTCCCTTCCTGTTCCACTGCTACCGGTGGATTTACTGCGTATTCCGCTGTTTACACTATCAATTTGTACCTCCATTTGTTCTTTCTGCGCGCAAATGCTGGCGATGGTTTCCCTGCCTTTTTATCTGCAAACCGTACTTGGGCGTAGTGAAGTTGAAACAGGTTTGCTCCTGACCCCGTGGCCGTTGGCAACGATGGTAATGGCTCCGCTGGCAGGTTATTTGATAGAGCGCGTCCATGCAGGATTGCTTGGTGCTTTAGGGCTGTTCATCATGGCGGCGGGACTTTTTTCACTGGTCCTGTTGCCAGCTTCACCTGCCGATATCAATATCATCTGGCCGATGATCTTATGCGGTGCAGGCTTTGGGTTATTCCAGTCCCCCAATAATCACACCATTATTACCTCCGCCCCGCGTGAGCGTAGCGGTGGTGCCAGTGGAATGTTGGGTACAGCGCGTCTGCTTGGTCAGAGTAGCGGCGCAGCTCTGGTGGCGCTGATGTTGAATCAGTTTGGTGATAATGGTACGCACGTCTCGCTGACGGCTGCGGCTATTCTGGCAGTGATCGCCGCCTGTGTCAGTGGTTTACGCATTACCCAACCGCGCGCACAAGGCTAAAAAAAAGCGCGTCAACCAGGACGCGCTTTTTTATAATTTACTGCAAATTACTTCAGGTATTCACCGGTACGCAGGGCTTCAATACGTTTATCCAGCGGCGGGTGAGTCATAAACAGCTCACTCAGCGATTTGGACTTACCATTGATACAAAAAGCCATCATGCTGGTTGCTTCCTGCGGCTCATAGCTGGTTTTCAGACGCTGCAGCGCAGCAATCATTTTCTCACGACCAACCAGTTTGGCTGAACCTGCATCGGCATGGAATTCACGGTGACGCGAGAACCACATGGTGATAATGCTCGCCAGAATACCAAATACCAACTCCAGCACCGTCGCAACCGCAAAGTAGATCAGCGGGTTGCCGTTGCTCTCTTCACCTTCATCACGGTTACCGCCCATAAAGCCCGCGGCAAGCTGCGCCAGAATACGCGAAATAAAGATAACGAAGGTGTTTACCACGCCCTGAATCAGCGTCATGGTAACCATGTCACCATTCGCAATGTGGCTAATTTCGTGGGCAATTACCGCCTCAGCTTCATCCGGGCTCATGTTCTGCAGCAAACCGGTGCTGACAGCAACCAGAGAGGCATCACGACGAGCACCTGTCGCAAAGGCGTTGATATCCGGCGCATGGTAGATAGCTACTTGCGGCATAGCAATCCCTGCCTGACGGGCCTGGGTTGCTACAGTATTGACCAGCCAACGTTCCCTTTCGTTACGCGGTTGCTCGATCACTTCCCCGCCAACAGATCGTAATGCCATCCATTTGGACATCAGAAGCGAAACGAAGGAACCACCAAAACCGAACAGCAAGGCCATAATCATCAGCCCCTGAACGCTGCTCGACTGTATCCCTGTCAGGCTCAGTACCAGCCCGAAAACGACCATGACGGCCAGGTTCGTTAGCAGGAAGAGCGCGATTCGCATCATAATTTTCTTTTTACCTCAGTTTAACAAAACGCAATATGCGATACCCACATCGTATGGGTTACGCGACTATTTTCAAGTCTGGATAGAGCGTAAGTCACCAGAAAGACACAACTTTACATTTTGTAGCATCTGATTTACGGCATCTTGCCACTGTTAAAAAATCAGGCACAATTTCTTGTGCCTGATTGATGTTACTTGACGGGAGCGGGCTGTTCCGCTGGTCTGGATTTTTCCAGCTTCGCCAGATCGAGTGCGATATTCACTGTCTCGTCCAGATACGGATCTGGCTCCTTGTAATCTTTTGGCAAATCATCCAGTTTCTTCAACTCCGGTTTGCCTTCGCGTTTAAAGCGATCGTTCAAGCGCGCCAGACGCATCGCATCATCTTCATTGTTCTCTTTCTCACGCACAGCGTAATTCAGAGAAACAATATTGCGTTTGTCCTTCATGGCATTGAAACGAGCAATATCCTTCATGATGTTCTGAAATTCAGGATCCTTCGCGATGCGCGCATTATGTTCCTTCAGCAATTCCGGCTCAAACGCCGATAAATCGCCTGATTTCACATAGGTTGCAGCATCAATGCTATCCCACGGCAGCGCATTATCTTCGAATTTCTCTCCCGTTTCCGTCTCTTCATTGCCCGTCGGCATGATGATATCCGGCGTGACGCCCTTACGTTGGGTACTGCCACCGTTAACGCGATAGAATTTCTGGATTGTATACTGCACTGACCCCAGCGCCGGCCATTCAGGACGTAACATCTGATCGTAGATACGATTCAGAGAACGATACTGCTGGACAGTACCTTTGCCGAATGTTGGTTCACCCACAACCAGCGCGCGACCGTAATCCTGCATCGCGGCGGCAAAGATTTCTGAAGCCGAAGCACTGAATCGGTCAACCAATACCACCAGCGGGCCTTTATAGAACACCTGGCCGTCGGTATCACTGTCCTCGCGGACTTTACCATTGTTATCACGGACCTGAACAATCGGACCGGAAGGAATGAACAAACCAGAGAGCGATACTGCCTCGGTCAGCGCCCCGCCGCCATTGCTACGCAGGTCGATGACGACGCTGCTGACATTCTGTTTTTCCAGCTTCTGCAACTGAACTTTGACATCGTCTGTCAAGCCAACATAGAAACCGGGAATATCCAGTACGCCCACTTTTTCTTTGCCGACGGTCTTCAAGGACATTTTAACTGCGCGGTCTTCCAGACGAATGCGTTCACGCGTCAGTGTTACCGTACGGGTTTTAGTCCCTTTACCGGCAGGTAAAATTTCTAAACGAACTTTACTGCCTTTCGGCCCTTTGATTAAGGCAACGACATCATCAAGACGCCAGCCAATCACGTCAACCATCGGCTTGCCGGTTTGACCAACACCGACAATTTTGTCACCAACGCTGATAGCTTTACTCTTCGCTGCCGGGCCACCTGCCACCATCGAATTGATAACGGTGTAGTCATCATCCATTTGCAGCACCGCACCAATACCTTCCAACGACAAGCTCATTTCAGTATTGAACTGTTCGGTATTACGCGGGGAAAGGTAATTGGTATGCGGATCAATTTCGCGCGCAAACGCCGTCATTGCCAGCGAGAACACATCTTCGCTGTTAGTTTGCGCCAGACGGCGAATGGCAAATTTGTAGCGACGAGTCAGGGTTTCACGAATTTCTTTATCCGTTTTTCCTGTTAGTTTCAGGCTTAACTCGTCGAATTTGACTTTGCTGTCCCACAGCGCGTTCAACTCGGCCTCGTTTTTCGGCCAGGGCGCTTTGCTGCGGTCCAGGTTATAAGTGTCGTTGCCGGTAAAATCCATCGGTTTTTCCAGTACCGATAAGGCGTACTGGTAACGTTCAAAACGGCGTTTTTGCGCCAGATTGTAAAGATCGTAGAAAACGTCAAGTTTACCGGAGCGCAGTTCATCGCCCAGCTCATTTTTCTTTTTCGCGAACTGTTCAACATCGCTTGCCAGCAGCACATTGTGGCTGTAATCAAGCAGGTTCAGGTAGCGGTCAAAGATTTTGGCCGAGAATGCCTGATCGAGGTCGAACTGGCGATAATGGGAGCGGGTAAAGCGCGACGTTACGCGCTCACTCACCGTCGCATGCTGCGTCTCTTCCTTTAATACCGGAATCTGATCAGCACGCGTAATATCTTCTACTGCGAAGGTCTGGCCTGCTATTGCAAGCAGGCCAGCTAACGCGGTAAGCCTAAAAAACATGTTCATGCCTGGCCCGGCCTCCGTTTCAGAACACCAGGTGTTCTGCGCGCACAATCAAAGACATACCCGAATTCAGCTGGACGCGGACGCCGTCTTTGGTGATTTCTAATACGGTGGCATCCATCGCATTTTGACCAGCTTTCACCTTCAGGGCTTGTCCGACAGTCAGAGCTGAAATGTCAGAAACTGGGGTGTGCTGTTCTTCGCGAGGTGCTTTTACTGTTTTTGGCGCTTTCTCAGCCGGTTTCTGCGCGCGAGGTTTGCGCTCGGCGCCTTCTTTACGGCGTTGCGCAGCAGGACGTGGCTTGCGTTCGCGGCGTGGTGCGTCTTCTTTCTCACCTGCAGCTGCGGCAGCTTCGCGTTTTTTCGCCTGCTGTTCGGCACGCTGCGCCTGGACGCGCGCTTTCGCTTCTTCAAGCTGCTTGCGAGCATGTTCTACATGCTGCTCGTCCAGCTCACCGCATGGGTTGCCGTCGAGATCGACACGCGTCGCGCCTGGTTTAACGCCATACAGATAGCGCCAGCTCGAAGTGTAGAGACGTAAAGCGGATCGCAGTTGCGTTTTGCTAAGGTTCATTTCCCCAGCAACGCGATCGACCAAATCCTGAAAAATACCGATTTTCAGCGGACGCGCTTCACCTTCCGCACTGAAACAGTGGGGAAAACGTTCGGCCAGAAACGCGATTACTTCTTTACTGCTATTCAACTTAGGTTGATTTTCCATGAAATTTCCTGATTACAACGGACGTAGCCAACAAGCGCAGGCATGAACAGGCGTCATTATAATGACGTCATCAGTAAATGCTACGTTATCCGTTGATTATCCTGCGACGCTCGCAAAGAATTTTTTGTAATCCGTCGTTGCAAGCACCTTTTCAAGCTGCGCCACAAGCTGACGTAAGCCTTGCTCGTCCTCGTCTGTAAAGCGACCGAAGACAGTACTGTCGATATCGAGAACGCCAATAATCTGATTTTTCACCACCAACGGCAGAACGATTTCAGAATTACTCGCCGCATCACAGGCGATATGCCCATCAAAGGCGTGAACATCCTCGATTCGCTGTACTTCATTGCGGGTAACTGCAGTGCCACACACGCCACGCCCTACCGGGATCCGTACGCAGGCAATTTTGCCCTGAAACGGCCCGAGTACCAGCGTATCGTCCTCAAGTAAATAAAACCCAGCCCAGTTTACGTCAGTCAGACGCTCGTATAACAAAGCACTGGTATTCGCCAGCGTTGCCAGAAAGCTGGTTTCTCCCGCCATCAACGCATTAAAGTCGCGGTTTAAGTCCGCGTAAAATTCTGTTTTGTTCATTATATAATCACTTAGTTGTCTTACCTGGAACTGCCAGCCTATTAAAATAAGCATTAAATGCGTTAATGCTCAAGATCATTCCCATCATGGGTTAAGATAAATGTTAATTCTTATCACATTTGGCATGTCATGGCTCTTAACACCCCACAAATTACGCCGACAAAAAAGATAACAGTGAGCGCAATTGGCGAGGAACTACCGCGTGGTGATTATCAACGTTGCCCGCAATGTGACATGCTGTTTAGCCTGCCCGAGATAAATTCTCACCAGAGTGCCTATTGCCCGCGCTGTCAGGCGAAAATTCGCGATGGGCGTGACTGGTCGCTCACAAGGCTGGCAGCAATGGCTTTTACTATGTTGTTGCTTATGCCTTTTGCCTGGGGCGAACCTCTATTACATATCTGGCTGTTAGGTATCCGTATCGACGCCAATGTAATGCAAGGCATCTGGCAGATGACTAAACAGGGCGATGCGATAACCGGCGCAATGGTGTTTTTCTGCGTTATAGGTGCACCTCTCATACTGGTGACTTCTATTGCTTATTTATGGTTTGGCAATCGACTGGGAATGAATTTACGCCCGGTGTTGCTGATGCTGGAGCGACTAAAAGAGTGGGTAATGCTGGATATCTATCTGGTCGGCATTGGTGTTGCTTCTATAAAGGTACAGGATTACGCCCATATCCAGGCGGGCGTCGGACTATTCTCTTTTTTCGCGCTGGTGATTTTAACAACGGTGACGTTGTCACATCTTAATGTTGAACAGCTGTGGGAGCGATTTTATCCGCAGCGCCCTGCCACGCGTTGGGATGAGAATTTACGCGTTTGCCTGGGTTGTCACTTTACCGGCTATCCCGATCCGCGCGGTCGTTGCCCCCGTTGCCATATCCCACTTCGCTTGCGTCGCCATCATAGTATTCAAAAATGCTGGGCGGCGCTTTTGGCTTCAATTGTCTTATTGTTACCTGCCAACCTGCTGCCTATTTCGATCATCTACCTGAACGGTGGACGACAAGAAGATACGATTCTTTCCGGAATTATGTCGCTGGCAAACAGCAATATTGCAGTTGCCGGCATTGTTTTTATCGCCAGTATCCTGGTGCCGTTCACCAAAGTGATCGTCATGTTTACTTTGCTGGTAAGCATTCATTTTAAATGCCAGCAAGGCTTACGCACGCGGATTTTGCTATTGCGGATGGTGACCTGGATTGGCCGCTGGTCGATGCTCGATCTGTTTGTCATTTCATTAACCATGTCGCTGATTAATCGCGATCAGATCCTTGCTTTTACTATGGGACCCGCTGCGTTTTATTTCGGCGCAGCGGTTATTTTGACTATTCTTGCTGTGGAATGGCTGGACAGCCGCTTACTTTGGGATGCACATGAGTCAGGAAACGCCCGCTTCGACGACTGAAGCGCAAATTAAAACTAAACGCCGTATCTCACCTTTCTGGCTGTTGCCGTTCATCGCGCTAATGATTGCCGGTTGGCTGATTTGGGGTAGTTATCAGGATAGAGGCAATACCGTCACCATCGACTTTATGTCGGCAGACGGCATTGTTCCAGGTCGCACGCCTGTTCGTTATCAGGGCGTTGAAGTCGGCACGGTGCAGGATGTCAGCCTCAGCGATGATCTACGTAAGATTGAAGTGAAGGTCAGCATCAAGTCCGATATGAAAGATGCCCTGCGCGAAGAGACGCAGTTCTGGCTGGTGACGCCGAAAGCCTCACTGGCAGGTGTTTCCGGGCTGGATGCGCTGGTCGGCGGTAACTATATCGGCATGATGCCGGGCAAAGGTAAAGAGCAAGATCATTTTGTGGCGCTCGATACCCAGCCAAAGTATCGGCTGGATAATGGTGATCTGATGATCCACCTGCAAGCCCCCGATCTCGGTTCATTGAACAGCGGTTCGCTGGTCTATTTCCGTAAAATTCCGGTGGGACGCGTCTATGACTATGCGATCAATCCCAATAAGCAAGGCGTGGTGATTGATGTCCTGATTGAGCGGCGTTTCACCGATTTGGTGAAAAAAGGCAGCCGCTTCTGGAACGTTTCCGGCGTTGATGCCAATGTCAGTATCAGTGGCGCGAAGGTAAAACTGGAAAGTCTGGCTGCCCTGGTTAACGGTGCGATTGCCTTCGATTCACCAGAAGAGTCGAAACCTGCCGATCCGGAAGATACCTTTGGTCTGTATGAGGATCTCGCCCACAGCCAGCGTGGGGTGATCATAAAGCTGGATCTACCAGGTGGAGCCGGATTAAACGCCGATTCAACGCCGCTCATGTACCAGGGGCTGGAAGTCGGGCAACTGACCAAACTGAATTTAAACCCAGGTGGCAAAGTCACCGGGGAAATGACCGTTGATCCCAGCGTCGTCACCCTGCTTCGTGAAAACACCCGCATCGAATTACGTAACCCGAAGTTATCTCTCAACGACGCCAATCTCAGCGCCCTGTTGACCGGCAAAACGTTCGAACTGGTACCAGGTGATGGCGAGCCACGCAAAGAGTTTGTCGTTGTGCCTGGCGAGAAAGCTTTACTGCATGAACCCGATGTTCTGACGCTAACCCTGACAGCACCAGAAAGCTATGGAATTGATGCCGGTCAGCCGCTCATTCTTCACGGCGTACAGGTAGGTCAGGTTATCGACCGTAAACTCACCAGCAAAGGCGTGACATTTACCGTCGCTATCGAACCCCAGCATCGCGAACTGGTAAAAGGCGACAGCAAATTTGTCGTTAATAGTCGTGTCGACGTGAAAGTGGGTCTGGATGGTGTCGAGTTTCTCGGTGCCAGCGCCTCAGAATGGCTCAACGGCGGGATCCGTATTCTGCCCGGCGACAAAGGTGAGATGAAAGCCAGTTACCCACTGTATGCCAATCTGGAAAAAGCCCTCGAAAATAGTCTTAGTGATTTACCTACCACGACCGTGAGTTTAAGTGCGGAGACACTGCCGGATGTGCAGGCAGGGTCGGTAGTGCTGTACCGTAAATTTGAGGTCGGTGAAGTGATTACCGTACGTCCACGGGCCAATGCGTTCGATATCGATTTGCATATTAAACCGGAATATCGCAACCTGCTGACCAGCAACAGCGTGTTCTGGGCTGAAGGCGGCGCGAAAGTTCAACTTAACGGCAGCGGCCTGACCGTTCAGGCGTCACCGCTTTCGCGGGCGTTAAAGGGAGCCATCAGCTTCGATAATCTCAGCGGTGCCAGCGCCAGCCAACGTAAAGGCGATAAGCGGATTCTGTATGCTTCCGAAACAGCAGCTCGTGCGGTTGGCGGGCAGATTACGCTCCACGCTTTCGATGCCGGAAAACTGGCGGTCGGTATGCCAATTCGCTATCTCGGTATTGATATCGGGCAAATCCAGACTCTGGATCTGATCACCGCGCGCAATGAAGTACAGGCAAAGGCGGTGCTCTATCCGGAATATGTCCAGACCTTTGCGCGCGGTGGTACACGCTTCTCAGTGGTCACACCGCAAATTTCGGCAGCAGGCGTTGAGCATCTTGATACGATCCTCCAGCCGTATATCAACGTCGAACCAGGTCGGGGTAATCCTCGCCGTGACTTTGAATTGCAAGAAGCCACCATTACTGATTCGCGTTACCTTGATGGCTTAAGCATTATTGTTGAAGCGCCAGAAGCAGGTTCGTTAGGTGTTGGTACGCCAGTACTGTTCCGTGGTCTGGAAGTAGGTACAGTCACCGGAATGACGCTGGGGACATTGTCAGATCGCGTGATGATTGCGATGCGCATCAGTAAACGTTACCAGCACCTGGTACGTAACAATTCCGTCTTCTGGCTGGCTTCGGGCTACAGCCTGGACTTCGGTCTGACGGGCGGCGTGGTGAAAACCGGTACCTTTAACCAGTTTATCCGTGGCGGGATCGCCTTCGCCACGCCTCCGGGTACGCCGCTGGCGCCGAAAGCCCAGGAAGGCAAGCACTTCCTGTTGCAGGAAACTGAACCGAAAGAGTGGCGTGAATGGGGAACTGCGCTTCCCAAATAATGCCCACTGCTCCGGCGTGCCTGCGCCGGAGCGTTTATGCTAAACTGCGCGCCTGTTTTTTTGCCTGTGGTACATGCTCGTGGCCCAACACACCGTTTATTTCCCGGACGCCTTTCTGACACAAATGCGCGAAGCCATGCCTTCGACGCTCTCTTTTGATGATTTTCTCGCCGCCTGTCAGCGCCCGTTGCGCCGCAGCATTCGCGTAAATACCCTGAAAATCTCCGTTGCTGATTTCCTGCAATTAACCGCCCCTTACGGCTGGACGCTAACGCCGATTCCGTGGTGTGAAGAAGGTTTCTGGATTGAACGCGACGATGAAGATGCATTGCCGTTGGGCAGTACCGCCGAACATTTAAGCGGCCTGTTTTATATTCAGGAAGCCAGTTCAATGTTGCCCGTTGCCGCATTGTTTGCCGACGATAATACCCCACAGCGGGTGATGGATGTCGCCGCCGCGCCTGGTTCAAAAACCACGCAAATTGCCGCTCGCATGAATAACGAAGGGGCGATTCTTGCCAATGAGTTTTCCGCCAGCCGGGTAAAAGTGTTACATGCCAATATCAGTCGCTGCGGTATCCGTAACGTGTCTCTGACTCATTTTGATGGCCGCGTCTTTGGTACGGCGTTACCAGAAATGTTCGACGCCATTTTACTGGACGCCCCCTGCTCTGGCGAAGGCGTGGTGCGTAAAGATCCCGACGCACTGAAAAACTGGTCACCGGAAAGCAATCAGGAAATTGCTGCCACCCAACGGGAACTGATCGACAGTGCCTTTCATGCTTTACGTCCTGGCGGTACGCTGGTTTACTCGACCTGTACCTTAAACCGGGAAGAAAACGAAGCCGTTTGCCTGTGGCTGAAAGAGACTTACCCCGACGCAGTAGAGTTTTTACCGCTTGGCGATCTCTTCCCTGGCGCGGACAAGGCGCTCACCGAAGAAGGCTTTTTGCACGTTTTCCCACAAATTTACGACTGCGAAGGCTTCTTCGTTGCCCGGCTACGCAAAACACAGTCGATTCCCGCCTTACCCGCACCGAAATACAAAGTGGGTAATTTCCCGTTTAGCCCAATCAAAGATCGCGAAGCCGCACAAATTCGCCAGGCGGCAACTGCCGTTGGCTTACAGTGGGATGAAAATCTGCGTCTCTGGCAGCGCGATAAAGAACTCTGGCTGTTCCCGGCGGGCATTGAAGCCCTGATCGGTAAAGTCCGATTTTCCCGTCTGGGAATTAAGCTTGCTGAAACGCATAACAAAGGTTATCGCTGGCAGCATGAAGCGGTTATTGCCCTGGCATCCCCGAACCATACGAACGCTTTCGAACTGACGCCTCAGGAAGCGGAAGAGTGGTATCGCGGGCGCGATGTTTACCCGCAAACCGTGCCAACTACGGATGATGTGCTGGTAACCTTCCAGAATCAGCCAATAGGTTTAGCCAAACGTATTGGCTCGCGACTGAAAAACAGTTACCCACGTGAACTGGTGCGCGATGGGAAACTTTTTACCGGTAACGCCTGATAGCGCACAAAAAAAGCGCACTTTTTGACTGGCACATTCGCCTGCCTCAACTACGCTGAAAAATGGTGCGATCGGACTGGTCGTACCACAACCGGCAGATAAATGGAGAGCACGAAGATGAAAACCAGTGTGCGCATAGGCGCTTTTGAAATCGATGACGGCGAGTTACACGGCGAATCGCCAGGTGATCGAACATTAACAATTCCTTGTAAATCTGACCCCGATTTATGTATGCAACTTGATGCCTGGGACGCCGAAACCAGCATTCCAGCTCTACTAAACGGCGAACACTCTGTCCTGTACCGTACCCGCTACGATCAAAAGTCTGATGCCTGGATTATGCGTCTTGCATGATCCAAAAAGAACCCGTCGGCATGGCGGGTTATTTATTCTGGTTATTTCCCCGAAGTAAAATCCTCTCCTAAACTTAACGGTACGGCACCACACTTCGAGGATGAAATGTTCGCGCTGGTACTTTTTGTTTGCTATCTGGATGCTGGCTGTGAAGATATTGTTGTTGATGTTTACAACACGGAACAGCAGTGCGTCTACTCAATGGACGATCAACGGATCCGCCACGGCGGCTGCTTTCCTGTTGAGGATTTTATTGATGGGTTCTGGCGGCCCGCGCAGGAGTACAGTGACTTTTAATTACTGGAGTTGTTCCACTGTGAGTGTCCCTCCGAAGACGGCGCCGGTGTCTATATAATGCAAGTTTCCAATATCTACGCGATGAGGTAACGGCGTATGACCAAACCAGAAATGGTCAGCACCGGTAATTCCCTGCCCTTTTTGGCCTTCACGTAATCGCGAACGACTCCACAATACCTGGTGCAAATCGACGTCCTTTTGCCATTGATAAACATCGTCAGGATAATCAGCATGGGCAATAACGTGTTTGCCAGTGCGACTGTTTAATTCAAGAATAAAAGGCAAATGCTGGCATTTGCTGAGCGCCCTTTCTGCTTGCTTCTGTTGCTTATCTGCCAGTGCAGCAAACCAGTCGCCACCGTTCATATACCATAAAGACATCTGCTGCGTGGCCAGCGCATCTATCGCCATCTGCTCATGATTGCCTCTTACCGCTCTGACCCAGCGTTGCTCCAGTAGTTGAAGACAACGCAAACTCTCCGGACCACGATCAATAACATCACCTACCGAGATCAATAAGTCTTGCCACGGGTCAAAACGGCAATGCCATAATTTGATACGCAGTTGCCCAAAGCAGCCATGAATATCCCCCACCAACCAGATATGTCGCCAATGGCTGCCATCAATTTTCTGATAGGTGCGGCCTGCCTCTTTCATCAATTTTTTACTCCCGCGCAGAAGGTCACATTATTTTAACATAAATGTTAAAAAAGGCTGGACTGAAGCAGTAGAGTGTGTGTTATGGTTGATTGTGAAGTCAGCACAGGGAAAACAGTGATGTATTCATCCGCTGGCTTAATAGATAAAAAGAGACCGAATACGATTCCTGTATTCGGTCCAGGGAAATGGCTCTTGGGAGAGAGCCGTGCGCTAAAAGTTGGCATTAATGCAGGCTTAGTTGCCTTGCCCTTTAAGAATAGATGACGACGCCAGGTTTTCCAGTCCACACGAAAAGTGGTCAGAAAAAAGCGTCTTTATCATCGTTTTAAAAGTAAAAAAAACGCCCGATCTGATAAAAGATCCTGGGCGTTTTTTCTGACAAATCAAAAAGCTAATTCAGGTAACTAGCAGAGTTTTTCAGCTCGTTCTATAAATGGCATCAGGCTCATTTTTTCACCGGGTTTGTTGGGATCTTCAATCTGGATCACCGAAATAGGCTGGGCCTTAGTCTTCCCACTGGAAACTTCTTTTTGCGCAACATCGTTCAAAGGGTATTGAACCAGAGTGCTGGGGTTAATGACATACAGCGCATTACCCGGTCGGCATGTCAACATCACTTCTTCGCGATTAAACGCCCATTTGTCTTTGCCAATTTCAAAACGGCTGACGGTAATCACCTGAGGAGCCGCCAGCGCCGCAGTGGAACTGGTGAGCAACAAAAACGCCAATATACTTTTTTTCATCATTTATCGTAATCCATCAAAACGGTTCCAGAGTCGCTAGCAGGCTGATAATCACCAGTACCACCGCGCCTATCGCCCATTCGAGTTGAGTCATCCATACAAACCAGGGAACAGCCCGGTCTTCATCATGCCGCATTCTTGGGACCAGAACATAACGATTTGCCAGCGCGATAACCACCATAATCATTACCAGTATGACTTTGAGCAATAAGAGCTGGCCCCAGTAAGAGGCAAGCGTGGGGGGAAATCCCGTGATGAGTAATGCATTGAGCACACCACTCACTAGCACGCCAATGACAGCAAAATGTCCGCACCAGGAAAAACGCATCAGCGCATGAATGGCCGGGCGTTTCCAGCGCCCTTTCACCAGCCGCATACACCAGACAACCGGCAGTAGCCCTCCAAACCATGCGGCAGCACAGATAAGATGTACGGCGTGATTGGTCTGATGAATTTTTGCGGTTAATCCTTCATTTAATGTCGCGTGTCCCATACCCGCCATCAGGATAAATTGCGCGGTAGTCAGCATAAACAGTAACCGCAACATATTCCGTGGTTGCATCAGAACGACGGTCAACGTAACGAGAGCGAGAACGATTTGCCAAATCCAGACGCCTCCGAAGTGCGTTTGTAACACCGACTGCCAGATGCTCAGCGAAACGACATCTGGCCATCCCGCGCCCATCAACCCACCCTGAACGGCGAACATCGCTGCGGCACTGATCAAACTCCATGCGGCTGCGTGCTGTTGTAAACGCAAAAAACGCTTCGTCAATAATCGACGAATCGTCACTGGTGCCAACCATGCCCCGTACATCGCGAAGCCAAAAACCAGCATCAGAGAGATAAAATGGATAAATCGCAGTGTGACCCAGGTAAGCGCTAGCATGCTTTATTTCACAGTAAAGGTGTACTGCCCTTTGGTTTTATGCCCGTCCACCGAAACAACATGCCAGTCAACGGTATAACTTCCGGGATTCAGGGCGTCGGCAAGCGGAACGATCAATTGCTTTTTGTCTTGTTCATTACGCTTCGCGGGTAATGTTTTAACATTTTCATTCTTCGGGCCGATGATTTTGGCCCCACTGAATCCAGGTTCAATATCTTCAGAGAAATTTAAAGTAACGGCCTGTGGGGCAGCGGTGACCGCCGCATTCGCCGCAGGATACTGGTGAGTCAGGTGCGCATGAGCCCAGACGGAAGGGGCCGCCAGCAAACCGGCAATGATTGCCAGCGTATAACGAAGAGAACGCGCAGTTGAAACCATATTATCTATTCCTTTTTGTAATGAGTTTTTTACAGAGCATAACCTTGTCTAATGAGAGAGTCGAGGATCATCAATTCAGGCTTGCCATCCTGGCTGACTCTTAGTAACTTTTGCCCGCAATTAACGAGGAGACACCGTATGCTGAAGAATCTGGCCAAACTGGATCAAACTGAAATGGATAAAGTAAATGTCGATCTGGCCGCTGCCGGAGTGGCATTTAAAGAACGGTACAATATGCCGGTGATTGCTGAAGCGGTTGAACGTGAACAACCGGAGCACTTGCGTGGC
The DNA here is from genome assembly GCF_004212225.1 of Escherichia sp. E14V7. Classification (NCBI taxonomy): domain Bacteria; kingdom Pseudomonadati; phylum Pseudomonadota; class Gammaproteobacteria; order Enterobacterales; family Enterobacteriaceae; genus Escherichia; species Escherichia sp. E14V7. The sequence goes on along the minus strand of NZ_RHJJ01000004.1, from coordinate 93,007 downwards.
TGGTTTCGTGAGCGCCTTATTGCCCACCGTCTCGCCTCTGTAAATCTGTCACGTTTACCTTACGAGCCCAAACTTAAATAAACCTTATATTAAGTTACACTTTCTTACATGGTGCCTGCTAAATTATAAGTATTTTCTCATACACGCCATTATTCGCAGACACTATGAAAAGGAAGTCATCATGTCGTACTGGAAAGTTGCAGCAGCACAATATGAGCCTCGTAATGCTTCACTCACTGAACAGGTAGCCCATCATCTGGAGTTCGTGAGGGCTGCCGCCAGACACCAGTGCGAACTTTTGGTTTTTCCCTCACTTTCTCTACTGGGATGTGATTACAAACGACGTGCGCTTCCGTCTCCGCCCGATCTCTCGCTTTTAGACCCGCTTTGTTATGCAGCAACAACCTCGCGAATGACCATTATTGCTGGCCTTCCCGTTGAATATAATGAGCGTTTTATTCGCGGTATTGCCGTATTCGCCCCCTGGATGAAAACGCCAGGAATTTATCATCAAAGTCATGGTGCATGCCTGGGTCAACGTTCCGAAACCATCACTGTAGTGGATGGCCAACCGGAAGGTATTGATATGGACCCGACTTGTTCACTTTTTACAACCGGGCAATGCATCGGTGAACCTGACCTATTGGCTTCGACCCGACGCTTAGAGTTTTTCTCACATCAATACTCCATCGCTGTGCTAATGGCGAACGCCCGTGGTAACAGCGCACTGTGGGATGAACATGGCCGCCTTATTGTTCGCGCCGATCGCGGTTCGCTTTTGTTGGTTGGCCAGCGCTCTTCCCAGGGTTGGCAAGGCGATATCATTCCATTACGCTAGGCGTTTTCTTCCTGGAGCATGACCATGTTGCGCATTATCGATACAGAAACCTGCGGTTTGCAGGGAGGGATCGTTGAAATTGCCTCTGTTGATGTTGTTAACGGGAAAATCGTCAACCCTATGAGCCACCTGGTGCGTCCCGACCGTCCCATCAGTCCACAAGCCATGGCGATTCACCGTATCACAGAGTCCATGGTTGCCGACAAACCGTGGATTGAAGAAGTTATCCCGCACTATTACGGTAGCGAATGGTATGTCGCCCACAATGCCAGTTTTGACCGCCGGGTATTGCCAGAAATGCCCGGTGAGTGGATTTGCACCATGAAACTGGCTCGTCGTTTGTGGCCAGGAATCAAGTACAGCAATATGGCACTGTATAAATCGCGCAAGCTGAATGTCCAGACACCATCGGGTCTGCATCAACACCGCGCGTTGTATGATTGCTATATTACCGCAGCCCTGCTTATCGATATTATGAACACATCAGGCTGGACGGCGGAGCAGATGGCGGATATCACCGGGCGGCCGTCGTTGTTGACAACGTTCACGTTTGGCAAGTATCGCGGTAAAGCCGTATCAGACGTTGCAAAGCGCGATCCGGGCTATCTGCGCTGGTTGTTTAACAACCTTGACAGTATGAGCCCGGAGTTACGTTTAACCTTGAAGCATTATCTGGAGAGTGTTTAACCCGCTGATTGGCCTGGTAATGTCCCCTGCGCCAGGGCTATCAGAAAAGCATATTCCATCGCCACACCTTCGTAGGATTTAAAACGTCCGGATTTACCGCCATGCCCTGAATCCATGTCGGTACAAAGCAATAATAGATGATTATCAGTTTTAAGCTCGCGCAGCTTAGCCACCCATTTTGCCGGTTCCCAGTATTGCACCTGTGAATCGTGTAATCCGGTCGTTACCAGCAGATGCGGATAAGCCTGAGCCGTGACATTGTCATACGGGCTGTAGCTTTTCATATACTCATAATATTGCGGATCCTGCGGATTTCCCCACTCTTCAAATTCGCCGGTAGTAAGAGGAATCGACTCATCAAGCATCGTTGTTACAACATCAACAAACGGTACCTGGGCAATCACGCCGTGGAATAACTCGGGGCGCTCATTAATTGCAACGCCCATCAACATACCGCCAGCACTGCCCCCCATCGCATAACAGAGTGAAGGTGAACCGTAGCCCAGCTTTAACAATGCGTCGCAGGCATCGAGATAGTCATTAAAGGTATTTTTCTTTTTCAGGAATTTACCGTCTTCGTACCATTGCTGCCCCAGCTCGCCGCCACCACGGACATGGACAATGGCGTAGACAAAACCGCGATCCAACAAACTCAGGCGGCTAAAACTAAAATCGGCATCAATGCTTGCGCCGTAAGAGCCATATCCATATACCAGCAGCGGGTTGTGGCCTTTCTGGAAATGCTTGCGATGATAGACCAGCGAAACAGGCACTTCGACGCCATCACGGGCAGTGATCCACAAGTGTTCGCTGCGGTAATTCGCCGCATCGAAACCGGGGACTTCCGTTTGTTTTAATACCCGACGCTCTCCAGTATCCATATCCAGTTCAAACAATGTATCTGGCGTAGTCATGGAGGAATAGCCATAACGCAATCGTGAGGTTTCAGGTTCCGGGTTATAGGCAATCCAGGTAACGTAAGCCGGATCATCAAAGGCAATGCCGATAACCTCCCGCGTTTTGCGGTTGATTTGCCGCAGACTGGTTAACCCACGCTGACGCTCTTCAACCACCAACCAGTCAGTAAACAGCGTAAAGCCTTCGAGCATGATGTTATCGCGCGGTGGGATTAACTCTTCCCACGCTTGCTCATCACGCATACGGGTACGGTATAAGCCAAAATTTTTGCCGTTGCGGTTGGAGCGCAGATAAAACCGATGCTGGTAGTGATCAAGACTGTATTCGTGATCTTTGCGACGCGGTAAAAAGACAAACGGCTCGGCATCGGCCAGCTCTGCATCCAGCAGCCGAACTTCGCTGGTAGTGGCGCTGGCAAGATGAATAACCACATAGTGTTTCGACGTCGTTTTATGTAGGCTGACGTAAAAGGTATCGTCTTTTTCTTCGTAAATCAGTTTGTCTTCAGATGCTGGAGTGCCAATGGCATGCCGCCAGACCTGATACGGCAACAACGTCACTGGATGCTTGCGAACATAATAAAATGTCCAGGAGTCATTCGCCCAGACAAAGCTGGGTTCCACGTTATCAAGCAGTTCAGGATACCAGTTGCCCGTTTCCAGATTGCGAAAACGGATACCGTACTGGCGTCGGGAAAGAAAATCTTCTGCAAGTGCCATAATCGTGTTATCGGGCGTAATCGCCATTCCGCCCATTGAATAAAACTCACTGTGCGCCGCCCGTTTGTTCGCATCGAGCAGAGTCTCCCATTCGTCCCACTCTTCACTGAACGCTGACTGACGCTGGTAGATTGCATATTCACAACCAGGTTCATAAATTTGCCGGTAGCGATAGCCATTTTTGACGTAAGGTGCAGAGACTTCTCTTTGCGGTATGCGGTCAATGATTTCTTTTAATATCCGATCCTGCAAAGCTTGTTGCGACGCCATGACCTGATGACCGTAGCTATTTTCTTGTTGCAGGTAATCCAGCACTTCCGGCTGCGAGCGTGTGTCGTCCCGCAGCCAGTAGTAATTATCGATGCGCGTGTCGCCATGAAGCGTCATGGCATGGGGGATGCGGGCGGCTTTTGGTAGCATGTTATTGTTCTTTCTGGTTGAAACATCTTATAAGGGTGGCAAAACTCACCCGGGATGCAAGCGAAACAGGGCGGTCATTGTATAGATGATGACAGGTAATGGTGTGAAAATCGAAAGGATGTCGCCAGCGAAAATTAATTCGCTCAAATAGCTGTGCGGTTTTGTATAGCCCGATAAACAGGCATATCAGGCTATACGGAGTGAGATATTATTCAGACAAAGTGCGTTTTTGCTGTTCGAGATCGCGTTCAATTCCTTCACGGACTTCCTGGGGAATTTTCAGCGCATCCCCCAGTGCATTCAGGTAACTGCGCTCCATAAAATGGTCAATATCAATAGCCGCACAGCTCAGGAAATAGATCTCCAGTGCCTCTTCTTCGTTGCGAATCCCCTGGGCCAGGCGCTGCGGATCCAATGGTTGCTCGATTGCCTGTTCGATAAGTTCACGCCCCTGCTCTTCAACACCAGCTTCACGCAATTGCTGGTCGATAGCCGCGCGTTCTTTACTATCGATATGACCATCGCTTTTGGCAGCAAAAACCAGGGCGAGGATTAAACGTTCTGTACGTTCATCCAGCGGCGTACTTTGAGTGCCGAATTGCGGTTCGTTCTGATGTGCCGCACGAATTTTATCTTTGTATTTGTTCCACAGTACTGTACCGGCGACCGCTCCGCCACCGACCAGCAACGCGTTTGTACCGTATTTCGTTAATAGTTTACGCGCTGATTTATTCGCAACCAGCAGCCCTGCCAACCCGCCTAATGCGCCGGGTACTAAAAGTTTTCCCAATCCCTGATCTGTAGACGAAGAGGAAGAACTGCTTTGCCCAAGAAGGGATTGCAGTTGATTTAACCAGTTAGCCATTTTTGCTCCTCAATTCACCATTTTAATGGCAATAGCATAGCGAATGAGGATGTCAGAAAGTGTATATAGAGACAAAAGATGCGCAAATAAGCGGGACGGGAGGCAGTCCTCACAGGAAATTCACGTCAGGTAAGGTGCCGGGTGATGTGATTAATTTGAGGCTTGTAGATTTGATTGTGATTGTCTTATGCGAACCTGGCGTTTCTTATCAGGATTCTGGGGAGTTAGTGCATTGTTGGGCGGATAAGGCGCTCGCGCCGCATCCGCCAGCGGTAAACCGAATTATCAGAAGCCATTAGCGCCGCTGATATTCCGCCATTCCCGCTTTACAATCCACATTAACCAGATAATGAATATCGGCACTTTTACCACGCACGGTCAGCGGTACCGACCATTTATCATCTTTCCCCTGAATGTCCTGCAAACTAACCCACGCCACCGGATCGGCCTGACCGACGATTTTTTGATCGTCTGCCCAGCGCGCCACGCGGTTTTGCTGATAATCACGTTTTACACTCGCAGCGATTCCGGCTGCATCTAAACCTTCACATTTGGGGAAAGTTACCGACTTGCTGGTTTCGTTATTGGCAGCGAAAACTGATATACAGGCGGAAACCAACAACAGCCCCAACAACGCTCCTCTTTTTTTCATGTTTTTCTCCATAGCACAATGATTCAGGAGAAAGCATGGTACAAATTATCAGGAGCGCAAGTTACTTCAGGCGGCGTGAGTTTCACCTTCCCCATCCGTGTCAGTATCAACCACCTGAGGAGAAGGTAATTTACCGGTTTTCAGAATGGTACTAAGCACATCTTTCTGTTCCGCCAACCACAAAGAAAGCGCCTCACGCTGCTCGTCTTCCATTGTCACCGGAGAATTCGCCAACCATGTGTCGAGTAGATCCGCTGTATCGAGCATTTTGTCATAAGCATCGGCTTCCTTTTTGCTGGTAAACGACATCTTCTCTTCGCCCTCACGAATGACTACGTATTTAATTTCAACCGCCATTTGCAGCCTCTCATCATAACTGTAATTTTATACAGTATATTTCTTTTCAGTCGAGAAATCAACGCAAGCAATCAAGCAATAAAGACACACGCAAACGTTTTCGTTTATACTTCACGCGGAATTAATCAGGGGATATTCGTTATGACGTTATTAGGCACTGCGCTGCGTCCGGCAGCAACTCGCGTGATGTTATTGGGCTCCGGTGAACTGGGTAAAGAAGTGGCTATCGAATGCCAACGCCTCGGCGTAGAGGTGATTGCGGTCGATCGCTACGCCGACGCGCCCGCCATGCATGTCGCTCATCGCGCCCATGTCATTAATATGCTGGATAGCGACGCATTGCGCCGTGTTGTTGAACTGGAAAAACCACATTATATCGTGCCGGAGATCGAAGCTATTGCTACCGATATGCTGATCCAGCTTGAAGAGGAAGGGCTAAATGTTGTCCCCTGCGCGCGTGCAACACAATTGACGATGAACCGCGAAGGTATTCGTCGTCTGGCTGCGGAAGAGCTTCAGCTTCCCACTTCAACTTATCGTTTTGCTGATAGCGAAGACCTTTTCCGCGAGGCGGTCGCCGCCATTGGCTACCCCTGCATTGTTAAACCGGTGATGAGTTCTTCCGGCAAGGGGCAGACGTTTATTCGCTCTGCCGAACAACTGACTCAGGCATGGGAGTACGCCCAGCAAGGTGGTCGCGCCGGAGCGGGTCGCGTGATTGTTGAAGGCGTCGTTAAGTTTGATTTCGAAATTACCCTGCTGACCGTCAGCGCGGTAGATGGTGTTCATTTCTGTGCGCCTGTAGGTCATCGCCAGGAAGACGGTGACTATCGTGAATCCTGGCAACCGCAGCAAATGAGTCCACTGGCCCTCGAACGTGCGCAGGAGATTGCCCGCAAGGTGGTGCTTGCACTGGGTGGTTATGGGCTGTTTGGTGTCGAGTTGTTTGTCTGTGGTGATGAAGTGATTTTTAGTGAAGTCTCCCCTCGCCCACATGACACCGGGATGGTGACGTTAATTTCTCAGGATCTTTCTGAGTTTGCCCTGCATGTGCGTGCTTTCCTGGGACTGCCGGTGGGCGGGATTCGCCAGTATGGTCCTGCCGCTTCAGCCGTTATCCTGCCGCAACTGACCAGCCAGAATGTCACGTTTGACAACGTGCAGAAGGCCGTTGGCGCAGGTTTGCAGATTCGTTTATTTGGTAAGCCCGAAATTGATGGTAGCCGTCGTCTGGGGGTTGCGCTGGCTACAGCAGAAAGTGTTGATGAAGCGATTGAACGCGCGAAGCACGCCGCCGCACAGGTAAAAGTACAAGGTTAAATCTGGCAAAAACGCGACAAAAATGCCCGATCCACGATCGGGCATTTTGACTGTTACAGCTTCGCGCCTTCTACTGCTTCACGCGCCAGCTTAGTAATGCGCTCGTAATCGCCCGCTTCCAGCGCATCTGCCGGAACCAGCCAGGAACCACCAATGCACAGTACGCTTTTCAGCGCCAGGTAATCACGGTAGTTAGCCGGAGAAATACCACCAGTCGGGCAGAAACGAACCTGAGAGAACGGACCCGCAATTGCCTGCAGTGCTTTCACGCCGCCATTAGCTTCTGCCGGGAAGAATTTGAACTCTTTCAGGCCGTAGTCCATACCCAGCATCAGTTCGGAAACAGTGCTGATACCTGGAATCAGAGGAATAGTCCCTTCTGTCGCCACTTTCAGCAGTGGTTCAGTCAGACCTGGGCTGATTGCGAACTGAGCCCCCGCTTCAGTCACTTCTGCCAGTTGCTGCGGATTCAGCACCGTACCGGCACCGACAATCGCTTCCGGCACTTCTTTGGCGATAGCGCGGATAGCATCAACTGCACACGCCGTACGCAGAGTCACTTCCAGAACGCGCACCCCACCAGCAACCAACGCTTTTGCCATTGGCACCGCGTGTTCCAGTTTATTTACCACGATAACCGGTACAACCGGGCCGGTGGTCAGGATTGATTCTGCACTTGTTTTCCAGTTTTTCATCAGAGTTTTCTCTCGCCTGATTACAAATTTTGTCGTCTTAAAAAGTGATACAGGTTGCGCCCTGTTCGGCACCGGACAGTTTTTCGCGCAAGGCGCTGAATAATTCACGTCCTGTTCCCACGCGTGAAGCGCTCAGGTCAGGAATGTGCGGTTCGCGAGCAGCCAGTTCAGCTTCGTCTACCAGCAGCGTCAGTTCGCCTGTCTGTCCATTCACACGAATGATGTCCCCATCGCGCACTTTTGCCAGCAGCCCACCATCGTAGGCTTCTGGTGTTACGTGGATAGCTGACGGCACTTTACCTGAAGCACCAGAGAGTCGTCCATCGGTAACTAACGCAATTTTGAAACGCCGGTCCAATAATACACCAAGTGGCGGCATGAGTTTATGTAATTCTGGCATTCCGTTCGCTTTTGGCCCCTGATGGCGGACAACAACCACACAATCACGGTCCAGCATACCTGCTTCAAAAGCAGGCATAACGTCATGCTGGCTCTCGAAAACAACAGCAGGCGCTTCAATCACCTGGTTTTCAACCGGCACTGCAGAGGTTTTCATGACGGCACGGCCCAGGTTGCCGCTTAACACTTTTGTCCCGCCATGATGCGAGAAAGGTTGTTCAAAGGAAGCAATCACATTGCTGTCGAGCGATTTGTCTGCACCTTCGCGCCAGTCCAGCTCGCCGTTATTCAGCCATGGTTCGAGGGTATAGCGCGAAAGACCAAAGCCCGCCACCGTATTGACATCTTCATGCAACAGGCCCGCCTTGAGCAGCTCACGCACCAGAACCGGTACACCACCCGCCGCCTGGAAGTGGTTAATATCGGCCGGACCGTTTGGATACAAACGCGCCATCAGAGGTACGACATCAGAAAGGTCAGAGAAGTCATCCCAGTTAATCTGAATACCGGCTGCACGCGCCATCGCCACCAGGTGCATGGTGTGGTTAGTAGAACCACCGGTCGCCAGCAGTGCAACAATACCGTTCACCACCACTTTCTCGTCGATCATCTTACCGATCGGCATCCATTCATTACCGTTGCCAGTCATGCGTGTAACCTGGCGCGCAGCGGCTGCGGTTAATGCATCACGTAACGGGGAGTCTGGATGAACAAAAGAAGAGCCCGGCAACTGCATCCCCATAAACTCCACCACCATCTGGTTGGTGTTGGCAGTACCGTAGAAAGTACATGTACCAGGGGCGTGATAAGACGCAGCCTCTGACTCCAGCAGTGCCATTCGATCCACCTTCCCTTCGGCATAAAGCTGGCGAATACGCACTTTTTCTTTATTTGGCAACCCGCTTGCCATCGGACCTGACGGCACAAATACCGCAGGCAAATGACCGAACGACAGCGCTGCCATCGTCAGCCCTGGGACAATCTTATCGCACACACCGAGGAACAGCGCGCCATCAAACATGTTATGGGACAGCCCCACAGCCGCAGACATCGCAATGACTTCGCGGCTTAACAGCGACAGTTCCATACCATCCTGCCCCTGGGTGACACCATCACACATCGCCGGAACACCACCCGCAACCTGCCCAACCGCATTAGCTTCATGCAGTGCTTTACGAATGATCTCGGGATAATGTTCATAAGGCTGGTGGGCGGAGAGCATGTCGTTGTAGGAGGTGATGATAGCGATATTGTTACGCAACATGCTTTTCAGGGAGGCTTTGTCTTCTGGCTGGCAAGCGGCGAAACCGTGAGCCAGGTTACCGCATGCCAACTGCGAACGATGAACGGTCGAAGTTTTCGCTTGTTCGATCCGGGCGAGGTAAGCAGAGCGAGTCTCGCGCGAACGTTCAATGATTCGATTTGTTACGCGTAACAATTGTGGATTCATAAAGGCTCCTGAAATTGAGTTGTCAGAGCAGGATGATTCACAACGCGTTTCATACATGGATATTATGATTGAAACGCCTGTAACCGGAGCTCATAGGGCAAAAACGTTTCAGTCAGTGTAATAAAAAAAGCCTCGTGGGTGAATCCGCACGAGGCCTGAAAGTGTAAAAATTGTTCTACAATCTGTGCAAGATCATGTTACCGGTAAAATAACCATAAAGGATGAGTGCAGATATTACTCAAACTCATTCCAGGAACGGCCATCGCGGGTAATCATCGCCACCGAAGCAACCGGTCCCCAGGTTCCGGCCTGATACGGTTTCGGCGCATCGTTATCCATCGCCCATGCTTCAGTAATGGAGTCCACCCATTTCCAGGCTTCTTCCACTTCATCACGACGTACAAACAGCGCCTGAATACCGCGCATGGTCTCCAGCAACAGACGTTCATAGGCATCTGCCAGATGCGTCTGATTAAAGGTTTCTGAATAGCTCAGATCCAGCTTGGTGATTTGCAGGTTATGTTTGTGATCAAGACCCGGGACCTTGTTCAATACTTGAATATCCACGCCTTCATCAGGTTGCAGACGGATAGTCAGTTTGTTCTGCGGCAGGTCCTGCCACGACTCTTTAAACAGATTGAGCTCTGGCGTTTTGAAATAGACCACCACTTCAGAGCATTTGGTCGGCAAACGTTTACCGGTACGCAGGTAGAACGGTACGCCAGCCCAGCGCCAGTTGTCGATATCGACACGGATAGCCACGAAGGTTTCCGTGTTACTGCTTTTGTTCGCGCCCTCTTCTTCCAGGTAACCCGGAACTTTTTTGCCCTGGGCGAAGCCCGCAGTGTATTGCCCGCGTACGGTTTTTTCGCGTACGTTGGAGCGGTCAATGCGGCGCAGAGACTTCAGTACTTTCACTTTTTCATCGCGGATGCTGTCTGCGCTCAGATCAGACGGCGGAGACATCGCAATCATGCAGAGAATTTGTAGCAGGTGGTTCTGGATCATGTCGCGCATCTGACCGGCTTTATCAAAATAGCCCCAGCGCCCTTCGATCCCCACTTCTTCTGCCACGGTAATCTCAACATGATCAATAGTGCGGTTGTCCCAGTTGTTCACAAACAGGGAGTTAGCAAAACGCAGCGCCAACAGGTTCAGCACCGTTTCTTTACCAAGGTAATGGTCGATACGGTATACCTGGCACTCCTCGAAGTATTCGCCAACCTGATCGTTGATTTCCTGCGAGGTCGCCAGCGACGTCCCCAGCGGTTTTTCCATCACCACACGCGCCGGTTTGCCGTTCAGTTTCGCCTCACCAAGCCCTTTGCAGATTGCGCCAAAAGTGCCTGGCGGCATGGCAAAGTAGTTAATGGTGATACGATTTTTTTGATCCAGCATCGCACCAAGACGGCTGAATGCAGCGGTGTCATTGACATCGAGATTACAAAAATCCAGACGTGCACTCAGGGTGTCCCATAAACCTTCATCAATAGTTTCTTTCATGAAGGTTTCCAGCGCTTCGCGGACTACTTTGGTATATGCCGCTTTATCCCAGTCAGCACGCCCTACGCCGATAATACGGGTATCCGGGTTGAGCTGACCGGCTTTTTCCAGTTGATACAGGGAAGGCAGCAATTTACGACGCGCAAGGTCGCCTTTCGCGCCGAAAATGACCAGGTCACAAGCCTGGGCTGTTTGCGTTACCGCCATGTCATTCTCCTTAAGTTAACTAACCCGGTACTTAAGCCTGGGTATACTTGTAATTTTCTTACGGTGCACTGTACTGCTTTTACGAGCTTGCGAAAACTGTAAACGCTTATCCACCTGTGCGATTACGGCAAAAGCGCGCAAAGTGCGGCAAAACTGATAAAAAAATCATCGTTTTCCATTGGGTAAAAATCTGACACTGATCATGTTATGAAAAAAAATGACAACTTTTTTATCCGCTTTTGTCATTAATACGACACACAGGCGTAATATCAGACCAAACTGCATTTCGATTTCTTTCAGTGTGGAAATCGTCATTACCGTGAGTCTCTTTACATCATGAATATGCTGGAAAAAATCCAGTCTCAACTGGAACATTTGAGCAAATCAGAACGAAAAGTCGCCGAGGTCATTCTTGCTTCGCCTGACAACGCGATCCATTCGAGTATTGCTGCTCTGGCGCTTGAGGCCAATGTTAGCGAACCAACGGTGAATCGTTTCTGTCGCAGCATGGACACCCGCGGTTTTCCTGATTTTAAACTCCATCTGGCACAAAGCCTGGCAAATGGCACGCCCTATGTTAATCGCAACGTTAATGAAGATGACAGCGTTGATTCATACACGGGGAAAATATTTGAGTCGGCAATGGCCACGCTCGATCACGTCCGTCACTCGCTGGACAAATCTGCCGTCAACCGTGCCGTCGATCTCCTGACTCAGGCCAAAAAAATCGCCTTTTTCGGTCTGGGCTCTTCTGCCGCCGTCGCCCACGATGCGATGAATAAGTTTTTTCGCTTTAATGTTCCAGTGGTTTACTCCGACGATATTGTGTTGCAACGCATGAGTTGTATGAATTGTAGCGACGGAGACGTGGTTGTGCTGATTTCTCACACCGGAAGAACCAAAAATCTGGTTGAACTGGCGCAGTTAGCACGGGAAAACGACGCGATGGTAATTGCCCTCACCTCCGCCGGTACGCCACTCGCCCGGGAAGCAACGCTGGCAATTACCCTCGACGTACCTGAAGATACTGACATTTATATGCCCATGGTGTCTCGACTTGCGCAGTTGACCGTGATAGATGTGCTGGCAACAGGATTTACTTTGCGACGCGGCACAAAATTCAGAGATAACTTGAAGCGGGTCAAGGAAGCGCTCAAGGAATCGCGCTTTGATAAGCAGTTACTTAAATTGAGTGACGATCGCTAAATCGATTATCACTGTTCTATCCTTATACGATATTCGCATGTGTTTAAATTACAACCATAATGGTTTTAGTTTATGCGAATTCATGTTCAAGCAACACCTGGTTGTTTCAGTCAACGGAGTATTACATGTCCAGAAGGCTTCGCAGAACCAAAATCGTTACCACGTTAGGCCCAGCTACCGATCGCGATAATAACCTTGAAAAGGTCATCGCAGCGGGTGCAAACGTCGTACGAATGAACTTTTCTCATGGCTCGCCTGAAGACCATAAAATGCGCGCGGATAAAGTTCGTGAAATTGCCGCAAAACTGGGTCGTCATGTGGCTATTCTCGGTGACCTTCAGGGGCCAAAGATTCGCGTATCAACTTTTAAAGAAGGTAAGGTTTTCCTCAATATTGGGGATAAATTCCTGCTGGATGCCAACTTGGGCAAAGGTGAAGGCGATAAAGAAAAAGTCGGTATCGACTATAAAGGTCTGCCTGCTGACGTCGTGCCTGGCGACATTCTGCTGCTGGACGACGGTCGCGTACAGTTAAAAGTACTGGAAGTTCAGGGCCTGAAAGTGTTCACCGAAGTGACCGTCGGCGGCCCTCTTTCCAATAATAAAGGGATCAACAAACTCGGTGGTGGTCTGTCTGCTGAAGCGCTGACAGAGAAAGACAAAGCAGACATTAAAACTGCGGCATTGATTGGCGTAGATTATTTGGCTGTCTCTTTCCCACGCTGCGGCGAAGATCTGAATTATGCTCGTCGTCTGGCGCGCGATGCAGGTTGTGATGCGAAAATTGTCGCCAAAGTTGAACGTGCAGAAGCCGTTTGCAGCCAGGATGCAATGGATGACATCATCCTCGCTTCTGACGTGGTGATGGTCGCACGTGGCGACCTCGGCGTAGAGATTGGCGATCCGGAACTGGTTGGGATTCAGAAAGCGCTGATTCGTCGCGCGCGTCAGCTGAACCGCGCAGTCATTACTGCTACCCAGATGATGGAATCGATGATTACCAACCCAATGCCGACGCGTGCAGAAGTCATGGACGTGGCGAACGCCGTTCTGGATGGTACTGACGCCGTAATGTTGTCTGCGGAAACCGCCGCAGGTCAGTATCCATCTGAAACCGTTGCTGCAATGGCGCGTGTTTGCCTAGGTGCCGAAAAAATCCCGAGCATCAATGTGTCTAAACACCGCCTGGACGTTCAGTTCGACAATGTGGAAGAAGCTATCGCGATGTCCGCAATGTACGCGGCTAACCACCTGAAAGGCGTTACCGCGATCATCACCATGACCGAATCCGGTCGTACCGCGCTGATGACTTCCCGTATCAGCTCCGGTCTGCCGATTTTCGCCATGTCTCGTCATGAACGCACGCTGAACCTGACTGCGCTTTATCGTGGTGTTACGCCGGTCTATTTTGACAGTGCAAATGAAGGCGTGGTTGCTGCCAGCGAAGCAGTAAATCTGCTGCGCGATAAAGGCTACCTGATGTCTGGTGATCTGGTGATTGTCACCCAGGGCGACGTGATGAGTACCGTGGGTTCGACGAATACCACGCGTATTTTAACGGTAGAGTAAGTACGTTGCCGGATGTGGCGAAAACGCCTCATCCGGCCTACAGTTCAATGATAATTCAATAGATTTCTAATCTTCTGAAGCAAACTTGAACTTATCATCAGGCGAAGGCCTCTCCTCACGAGAGGCTTTTTTTATTTGATGGGATAAAGATCTTTACGCTTATACGGCTGGATTTCGCCCGGTTTGCGCGTTTTCAGCAATTTTAAAATCCAGGTGTACTGCTCTGGTCGCGGACCAACAAAAATCTCAACTTCTTCATTCATACGCCGCGCAATGGTAGCGTCATCCGCCTCTAACAGGTCATCCATCGGTGGACGAACCTGAATCGTCAGACGATGGGTTTTGCCATCATAGATTGGGAACAACGGAACGACACGCGCGCGACACACTTTCATCAGGCGACCAATTGCTGGCAGCGTTGCTTTATACGTTGCGAAGAAATCAACAAATTCACTGTGTTCAGGTCCATGATCCTGATCCGGTAAATAATAGCCCCAGTAGCCCTGACGAACCGACTGGATGAAAGGTTTAATACCATCATTTCTCGCGTGCAGACGACCGCCAAAACGACGACGCACCGTGTTCCAGACATAATCAAAAACCGGGTTGCCCTGATTATGGAACATCGCTGCCATTTTCTGCCCTTGTGAGGCCATCAGCATAGCGGGGATATCAACTGCCCAGCCGTGCGGTACCAGAAAGATCACTTTCTCGTTGTTACGCCGCATCTCTTCGATGATCTCCAGCCCCTGCCAGTCGACGCGAGGTTGGATTTTCTCCGGCCCACGTATCGCCAGTTCAGCCATCATTGCCATCGCTTGCGGCGCGGTGGCAAACATCTCATCCACAATCGCTTCGCGTTCGGCTTCGCTACGTTCGGGAAAGCAGAGAGACAGATTGATCAACGCCCGACGACGTGAGCTTTTACCCAGTCTTCCGGCAAAACGCCCCAACCGCGCAAGGATGGGATCACGGAATTTCGCGGGTGTTAAGGCAATACCGGCCATTGCCGCCACGCCCAACCAGGCTCCCCAGTAACGAGGGTGACGAAAGGATTTATCAAACTCAGGAATATATTCGCTATTATTTTTTTTCGTTTCCATGCTTTTCCAGTTTCGGATAAGGCAATAATCAATCTGGTGGTAGTGTAACGGCGCAACTTGCCCCGCACCAAATAAAAAAGCCGGCACTGACTGCGTACCGGCTGCCAATGGGTATTAATTAATCAAACTGTAGCTGCGGTACAATCTCCTTGGCCTTCGCCAGGAAATCGGTACGATCTGAACCGGTCAGCCCTTCAGTACGCGGCAGTTTCGCTGTCAACGGGTTCACCGCCTGCTGGTTAATCCATACCTCATAATGCAGATGTGGCCCAGTTGAACGCCCGGTGTTACCGGAAAGCGCGATACGATCGCCACGCTTCACTTTCTGCCCCGGTTTAACCAGAATCTTACGCAGGTGCATATAACGCGTGGTGTAGCTGCGACCATGACGAATCGCGACATAATAACCCGCTGCGCCACTGCGTTTAGCAACTACCACTTCACCGTCTCCCACCGAAAGCACCGGCGTACCCTGCGGCATCGCAAAATCAACGCCTCTGTGCGGCGCAACGCGAGCGGTTACCGGGTTCAGACGACGCGGGTTAAAGTTAGACGAAATGCGGAACTGTTTTGCCGTCGGGAATCGTAAGAACCCTTTCGCCAGGCCAGTGCCGTTGCGGTCGTAGAATTTGCCATCTTCAGCGCGAATAGCATAGTAATCTTTGCCTTCTGAACGCAAACGCACGCCCAGCAGTTGGCTTTGTTCACGTTTGCCATCAAGCATCTCACGTGACATTAATACCGCAAATTCGTCACCTTTTTTCACTTTGCGGAAGTCCATCTGCCACTGCATTGCTTTAATCACCGCGCTCACTTCAGCACTGGTTAAACCTGCATTTTTGGCGCTGGCAACAAAACTTGTCCCAACGGTTCCTTTCACCAGATTGTTAACCCACTCCCCTTGCTGCATTTCGCTGGTCATTTTAAAACCATTAGCGGCGGTGCGATCATAGGTACGGGTTTCGCGGCGAGACACTTCCCAGGTCAGACGCTGTAACTCGCCTTCCGCGGTTAATGTCCAGGAAAGTTGTTGACCAATTTTCAGGTTACGCAGATCTTTATCAGCAGCAGCAAGTTGGGTGATATCACCCATCTCAATACCATATTGATTAAGGATGCTACTTAACGTGTCGCCCGTAGAAACGACATATTCATGAACGCCGGCTTCACCAGCGATTTTGTCGTCGAGTTCGTCCTGGGGAATGGCTTCATCTTCTTGCGCGGCTTGATCAATCGGCTCACTGGCCTCAGGTAAGAGAGAACGAATTTCGTTCTGTTCAAGCTCAATGGTTTTGACAATAGGCGAGGCGTCTCGGTGGTAAACATAAGGCCGCCAGACAGCGACGGCCAGAGTAAGAACGGTAAGCGACCCCAACATAACGCGGTGTGGTCGCGGTAAATTATTAAACGCCAGGGCGACAGAGCGGGCTATCTGTTGCACGTAATCACTTCCTCATTAATCTCCTTTCAGGCAGCTCGCGTACTGGTTAGCTAATTGATTCAGGAATTCTGAATAGCTTGTTTTGCCCAGTTTGATATTCGTCCCAAGGGGATCCAACGTTCCCATACGAACGGATGTCCCTCGTGCGACGCTTTCAACGACCGCAGGCCTGAACTGTGGCTCAGCAAAAACGCAGGTTGCTTTTTGCTCAACCAACTGTGTTCTTATTTGATGTAAACGCTGCGCGCCAGGTTGAATCTCAGGGTTTACGGTAAAGTGACCAAGCGGTGTCAGTCCGAATTGTTTTTCGAAGTAGCCGTAAGCATCATGAAAAACGAAATAACCTTTTCCCTTGAGCGGCGCGAGCTCGTTACCAACCTGTTTCCTACTTGAAGCTAATTGTGCCTCAAATTCCATCAGGTTGGCGTCAAGTTTGGCTCGACTTTGCGGCATAAGTTCCACTAATTTTCCATGGATTGCAACCGCTGTAGCCCGCGCTATCTCTGGGGAAAGCCAAACGTGCATGTTGAAATCGCCGTGATGGTGATCTTCGTCACTTTTTTCCGCGTGGTCATGATCATCATCAGCGTCGTGAATGCTTTTCATCAGCAGCGGTTTTACACTCTCAAGCTGCGCAATGGTTACCTGCTTCGCCTCGGGTAATTTACTCACGGGCTTTTGCATAAACGCTTCCATTTCCGGTCCAACCCAGACAACTAAGTCCGCGTTCTGTAAGCGTTTTACATCAGATGGACGCAGTGAATAATCATGTTCAGAGGCCCCATCAGGAAGTAACACCTCCGTCTCTGTTACTCCATCAGCAATAGCGGAAGCGATGAATCCAACAGGTTTAAGCGAAGCGACAACGGCAGCTTCTGCTACCTGAGTTGCACTGCCCCAGAGAGCAGCAGATAATGCTGCGAAAAGAAGCGTTTTTTTATGTAACATAATGCGACCAATCATCGTAATGAATATAAGAAGTGTGATATTATAACATTTCATGACTACTGCAAGACTAAAATTAACATGACAAGTCTGGTTTCCCTGGAAAATGTCTCGGTTTCATTTGGCCAACGCCGCGTCCTCTCTGATGTGTCGCTGGAACTCAAACCTGGTAAAATTTTGACCTTACTTGGGCCGAACGGCGCAGGTAAGTCGACATTGGTTCGGGTTGTTCTCGGGCTGGTAACACCAGATGAAGGTGTTATCAAGCGCCACGGAAAACTGCGCATTGGTTATGTGCCGCAGAAGCTGTATCTCGACACCACGTTGCCACTGACCGTAAACCGTTTTTTACGCTTACGCCCCAGAACACATAAGGAAGATATTCTGCCTGCACTAAAACGCGTTCAGGCTGGGCATCTTATTGACGCGCCAATGCAAAAGCTCTCTGGCGGTGAAACGCAGCGTGTACTACTCGCGCGCGCATTGTTAAATCAGCCCCAGTTATTAGTTCTGGACGAACCCACCCAGGGCGTGGATGTGAATGGTCAGGTGGCGTTATATGACCTTATTGACCAGTTACGTCGCGAACTGGACTGTGGCGTTTTAATGGTGTCTCACGATCTGCATCTGGTAATGGCAAAAACCGATGAAGTACTTTGCCTTAACCATCACATCTGTTGTTCTGGCACACCAGAAGTCGTTTCCCTGCATCCGGAATTTATTTCGATGTTCGGGCCTCGCGGAGCTGAACAGCTGGGTATTTATCGCCATCATCATAATCACCGCCACGATTTACAGGGGCGAATTGTTCTGCGTCGGGGAAGTGATCGCTCATGATTGAATTGTTATTTCCCGGTTGGTTAGCCGGGATTATGCTGGCCTGTGCCGCAGGTCCTTTGGGTTCTTTTGTTGTCTGGCGTCGTATGTCTTATTTTGGCGATACGCTGGCCCATGCGTCTTTACTTGGAGTGGCGTTTGGTCTGTTGCTGGACGTGAATCCCTTCTATGCAGTGATTGCCGTTACGCTGCTGCTGGCGGGCGGTCTGGTATGGCTGGAGAAGCGCCCACAGCTGGCGATCGACACGTTATTGGGAATTATGGCGCACAGTGCCTTGTCGCTGGGCCTGGTCGTTGTCAGTCTGATGTCTAACATTCGCGTTGACTTGATGGCATACCTGTTCGGTGATTTGCTGGCAGTGACGCCGGAAGATCTCATCTCCATCGCCATTGGCGTGGTCATTGTGGTGGCAATTCTGTTCTGGCAATGGCGTAATTTACTGTCGATGACCATTAGCCCGGATCTGGCATTTGTCGATGGTGTGAAATTACAGCGAGTGAAATTGCTGTTGATGCTGGTAACAGCATTGACGATTGGTGTGGCAATGAAATTTGTCGGGGCGTTGATTATTACCTCGCTGCTGATCATTCCGGCTGCTACCGCACGTCGTTTTGCCCGTACGCCGGAACAGATGGCAGGTGTCGCCGTTTTAGTGGGGATGATTGCTGTAACTGGCGGTTTAACTTTTTCAGCGTTTTACGATACGCCTGCGGGTCCGTCAGTGGTGCTGTGCGCTGCGCTGTTGTTTATTTTGAGTATGATGAAAAAACAGGCCAGCTAATTTGTACCTAAACACAATTGTCGGATAAGACGCGAACGACGTCGCATCAAGCACATTGCCAGTGTCGGATGCGGCGCGAGCGCCTTATCCGACCTACGGTTCGCTATATCAGGTAGGCCTGATAAGACGCGAACGACGTCGCATCAGGCATATTGCCAGTGTCGGATGCGGCGTGAACGCCTTATCCGACCTACGGTTCGCTATACCGGGTAGGCCTGATAAGACGCGAACGGCGTCGCATCAGGCATATTGCCAATGTCGGATGCGGCGTGAACGCCTTATCCGACTTACAGCTCTATACCTGGTAGGCCTGATAAGACGCGAACAGCGTCGCATCAGGCACACTGCCAATGTCGGATGCGGCACGAGCGACCGAACCGACCTACGGCATTTCTGGCGGTGTGATGCCGAAATGGTTCCATGCCCGCACTGTCGCCATACGCCCGCGTGGTGTACGCTGCAAAAAGCCTTGCTGAATCAGATAAGGCTCCAGCACATCCTCAATGGTTTCACGTTCTTCGCCAATAGCCGCCGCCAGGTTATCCAGACCTACAGGCCCACCAAAGAATTTATCGATTACCGCCAGCAACAATTTGCGGTCCATATAATCGAAACCTTCAGCATCGACATTCAGCATATCCAGCGCCTGGGCGGCGATATCTGCCGAGATGGTGCCATCGTGCTTCACTTCGGCGAAATCACGCACTCGACGCAGCAGACGGTTGGCAATGCGTGGCGTACCGCGAGCGCGACGAGCAACTTCCAGCGCGCCGTCATCACTCATCTCAAGCCCCATAAAGCGTGCACTACGACTAACGATATATTGCAGATCCGGCACCTGATAAAACTCCAGACGTTGCACAATACCAAAACGGTCGCGCAACGGTGATGTCAGCGAACCTGCGCGCGTGGTTGCGCCAATCAGTGTAAACGGGGGCAAATCAATTTTAATGGAGCGTGCAGCCGGACCTTCACCAATCATGATATCTAACTGGTAGTCTTCCATTGCCGGATACAACACCTCTTCCACCACTGGTGAAAGACGGTGGATCTCATCAATAAACAGCACGTCATGTGGTTCAAGGTTAGTGAGCATTGCTGCCAGATCGCCGGCCTTTTCCAGCACCGGACCGGAAGTCGTGCGTAAATTAACGCCCATTTCATTGGCGACAATATTAGCAAGCGTGGTTTTACCTAAACCCGGAGGGCCAAAAATCAACAGATGATCGAGGGCGTCGCCGCGCAGTTTCGCTGCTTTGATGAAAATCTCCATCTGTGAACGAACCTGCGGCTGACCAACATACTCTTCCAGTAATTTGGGGCGAATGGCGCGATCTGCTACATCTTCCGGCAAAGTCGTACCGGCAGAAATCAGACGGTCTGCTTCAATCATCCTTTACCTCATAACGCGGCGCGTAGGGCTTCGCGAATTAATGTTTCACTGCTGGCGTCAGGGCGGGCGATTTTGCTCACCATGCGGCTGGCTTCTTGTGGTTTATAGCCCAGCGCCACCAGCGCAGCAACCGCTTCCTGTTCAGCATCATCGGTTGCCGGGCTGGCAGGCGACGTGAGCACCAGATCGGCGGCTGGCGTAAAGAGATCGCCGTGCAAACCTTTAAATCGGTCTTTCATTTCGACAATTAAACGCTCGGCGGTTTTTTTACCAATGCCCGGCAGTTTCACCAGTGCTCCCACTTCTTCACGTTCAACGGCATTAACGAACTGCTGCGCTGACATTCCGGAGAGGATCGCCAGCGCCAACTTCGGGCCGACGCCGTTGGTTTTGATTAACTCTTTAAACAACGTGCGCTCTTGCTTATTGTTAAAGCCGTACAGCAGCTGCGCGTCTTCACGCACCACAAAGTGGGTGAAAACGATCGCTTCCTGTCCCGCTTCAGGGAGTTCATAAAAACAGGTCATCGGCATATGCACTTCATAGCCTACGCCGCCCACTTCGATTAACACCAGCGGGGGTTGTTTTTCAATGATGATGCCTCTGAGTCTGCCTATCACATGACGCTCCTGCGTAATGAATCAAAGATAATGCTGTATGATAAAAAAATGCTGGATAGATATCCAGCGAAGGATGAAGAAAACTTGCGAGGCGTCCCGATGATCTGAAAAATGGCGCAGTATAATTTATTCTACAGGTTATATTGGAAGCAAATATTTGAATATTACATATTCAGTGAGTTAATGCGTAAAAAAATATACATTTCGACTCCTGAAAAATAAACTTTTTTATGTTATTACGTGTATTCATATTTATTTCAATGGAATGACAACGTGAATATTAATTACCCTGCTGAATATGAAATTGGTGATATCGTCTTTACATGTATAGGTGCTGCCTTATTTGGCCAAATATCAGCAGCATCAAATTGCTGGAGTAATCACGTCGGGATCATTATCGGTCATAACGGTGAAGACTTCCTGGTTGCAGAAAGCCGGGTTCCCCTTTCAACCATCACCACGCTATCCCGTTTTATTAAACGTTCTTCTAATCAACGCTATGCTATAAAGCGATTAGACGCAGGGCTAACAGAACAACAAAAACAACGAATTGTTGAACAGGTTCCCTCCCGGCTACGCAAACTCTACCACACCGGTTTTAAATACGAATCTTCACGCCAGTTCTGTTCAAAATTTGTCTTTGATATTTATAAAGAGGCGCTATGTATTCCGGTGGGCGAAATAGAGACATTTGGAGAATTGTTAAATAGCAATCCGAATGCAAAACTCACTTTCTGGAAATTCTGGTTCTTAGGTTCTATTCCGTGGGATCGTAAAACGGTTACGCCAGCGAGTTTGTGGCATCATCCGAGTCTAATGTTGATTCATGCGGAGGGAGTAGAAACGCCTCAGCCTGAACTGACTGAAGCGTGATAATTTAGCGCAGTCGCCCTCTCGCCAGGTTCAGCCGCGATTCGCTCATCTGCATCGCATTCTGGCTGACATGGCAGTGGGTGATGGCAATCGCCAGCGCATCGGCGGCATCCGCCTGTGGATTAGCAGGTAATTTCAGCAAGGTACGCACCATATGCTGCACCTGGCTTTTTTCGGCGCTACCAATGCCCACCACTGTTTGCTTCACCTGACGCGCAGCATATTCAAACACCGGCAATTCCTGATTCACCGCAGCCACAATCGCCACGCCTCGTGCCTGCCCCAGTTTCAGGGCAGAGTCAGCGTTCTTTGCCATAAAGACTTGTTCGATTGCGAAATAATCGGGCTGGAACTGGGTGATGATTTCCGTCACGCCCGCATAGATCAGTTTCAGACGAGACGGTAAATCATCCACTTTGGTGCGTATGCATCCGCTACCCAGGTAGGACAGTTGCCTACCTACCTGGCGGATGACGCCGTAGCCGGTCACGCGCGAACCCGGGTCAATACCGAGAATAATAGACATCACGCGTCTCCGTTTTGTTGTTTAGCCGGCCTCATCAGAGGGTCGCTGCAACCTCATCAGAGATCTCACCGTTATGGTAAACTTCCTGCACGTCGTCACAGTCTTCCAGCATATCGATCAGACGCATCAGTTTCGGTGCAGTTTCTGCATCCATATCGGCTTTGGTTGACGGGATCATGGAAACTTCTGCGCTGTCTGCTTTCAGACCTGCCGCTTCCAGAGCGTCGCGTACTTTACCCATCTCTTCCCATGCAGTGTAGACGTCGATTGCGCCGTCATCATAGGTCACAACGTCTTCAGCACCTGCTTCCAGTGCTGCTTCCATGATGGTGTCTTCGTCGCCTTTCTCGAAGGAGATCACGCCTTTTTTGCTGAACAGATAGGCTACGGAACCGTCAGTGCCGAGGTTACCGCCACATTTGCTGAATGCGTGACGCACTTCAGCAACGGTACGGTTGCGGTTGTCAGACAGACATTCAATCATGATTGCCGTGCCGCCAGGACCGTAACCTTCGTAGATGATGGTTTCCATGTTCGCATCATCATCACCGCCCACACCACGTGCAATTGCGCGGTTCAGGGTGTCACGGGTCATGTTGTTAGACAGTGCTTTATCAATTGCTGCACGCAGACGCGGGTTAGCGTCCGGATCGCCACCGCCCAGCTTAGCCGCGGTTACCAGCTCACGAATGATTTTAGTGAAGATTTTACCGCGCTTAGCATCCTGCGCAGCTTTACGATGTCTGGTGTTGGCCCATTTACTATGACCTGCCATAAAAATATCTCCAGATAGCCCTGCCTGTTCAGGCAGCGTTAATAACAAACTGTTCAATCGCCTGCCGGTTGCTCCAGGACTTAGTGAGCGCCGCCGCAGCAGGCGCATCAAGCCACTTGTAAGCCAGATGTTCAGTGAAAACAATCTGGCGTTCGTGCGGGAGCGCAAGACAGAACCATGATTCTGTATTACGCGTCACGCCCGGCGCATAGCGATGACGTAAATGTGAAAAAATTTCAAACTCTACCGTGCGCTGACAGTCAATTAAGGTCAGTTGTTCAGCGACAACATCGATGGTGACCTCTTCCTTTACTTCGCGCATGGCAGCTTGCGGCGCGGTTTCACCCTCTTCCACACTGCCGGTTACCGACTGCCAGAAATCGGGATCGTCACGCCGCTGCAACATCAGCACCCGTTTCGTATCTTGTGCATAGATGACCACTAAGATCGAAACGGGACGCTTATACACTTTATCCTTCACGCTGCCTCTTCGTTGACTGCCTTCGCTCATCCCATTCACATAGTTATCTATGCTCATGGGAGTTCACTCAGTTGCCGCCTCGATGCAACGCGAATGATTTCGTGTATTTGAGTCATATCAGTTATTCTCAGCCTTCTTCACAACCTGAATGCTCAGCTCAGCCAGTGCAGTCGGGTTAGCAAAGCTCGGTGCTTCAGTCATCAGACACGCTGCCGCCGTGGTTTTCGGGAAGGCGATAACGTCACGGATGTTGTCGGTGCCGGTCAGCAGCATGGTCAGACGGTCAAGACCGAATGCCAGACCTGCGTGCGGCGGAGTACCGTATTTCAGGGCGTCGAGCAGGAAGCCGAATTTCTCGCGCTGTTCCTCTTCGGTGATCCCCAGAATGCCAAACACCGTCTGCTGCATATCACCATTATGGATACGCACTGAACCACCGCCCACTTCGTAACCATTGATGACCATATCGTAAGCGTTCGCCACCGCATTTTCCGGTGCAGCTTTCAGCTCTGCCGCCGTCATGTCTTTCGGCGCGGTGAACGGATGGTGCATTGCCGTCAGGCCGCCTTCACCGTCGTCTTCAAACATCGGGAAGTCGATAACCCACAGCGGCGCCCATTTGCTTTCGTCGGTCAGGCCAAGGTCTTTACCCACTTTCAAACGCAGTGCGCCCATCGCGTCGGCAACAATTTTCTTGTTGTCGGCACCGAAGAAAATCATATCGCCATCTTGCGCGGCAGTACGATCCAGGATGGCTTCGATGATTTCCGCATTAAGGAACTTCGCTACCGGGCTGTTGATACCTTCCAGACCTTTCGCGCGTTCGTTAACTTTGATGTAAGCCAGACCTTTCGCGCCATAGATTTTAACGAAGTTACCGTATTCGTCGATCTGCTTACGGGTCAGCGATGCGCCACCCGGAACACGCAGAGCGGCAACACGGCCTTTCGGATCGTTCGCCGGACCCGCAAATACCGCGAATTCAACGGATTTCAGCAGATCGGCAACGTCGGTCAGTTCCATCGGGTTACGCAGGTCCGGTTTATCAGAACCATAACGGCGTTCAGCTTCCGCAAAGGTCATTACCGGGAAATCGCCCAGATCAATGCCTTTCACTTCCAGCCACAAATGACGCACCAGCGCTTCCATCACTTCACGCACTTGCGGCGCGGTCATGAAAGAGGTTTCCACATCGATCTGAGTAAATTCAGGCTGACGATCAGCGCGCAGGTCTTCGTCACGGAAGCATTTAACGATCTGATAGTAGCGGTCAAAACCGGACATCATCAGCAGCTGTTTGAACAACTGCGGGGATTGCGGCAGCGCGTAGAATTTACCTTTGTGCACACGAGAAGGCACCAGGTAGTCACGCGCGCCTTCCGGCGTGGCTTTAGTCAGCATCGGAGTTTCGATGTCGAGGAAGCCGTGGTCATCCATAAAACGACGTACCAGGCTGGTGATTTTAGCGCGGGTTTTCAGGCGCTGAGCCATTTCCGGGCGACGCAGGTCGAGGTAGCGGTATTTCAGACGTGCTTCTTCGGTGTTGACGTGGTTAGAGTCAAGCGGCAGAACGTCTGCGCGGTTGATGATGGTCAGCGAGGAAGCCAGCACTTCGATTTCGCCAGTCGCCATATCGCGGTTGATATTTTTTTCGTCACGCGCACGTACGGTGCCCGTGACCTGAATGCAGAACTCATTACGCAGTTCAGAGGCCAGCTTTAACGCGTCCGCACGATCCGGATCGAAAAATACCTGCACGATACCTTCGCGGTCGCGCATATCGATAAAGATCAAGCTACCAAGATCACGACGACGGTTGACCCAACCACACAGAGTCACCTGCTGCCCCACGTGGGACAAACGGAGCTGTCCACAATATTCTGTACGCATGAGATATCCCTTAACTTAGCTGCTGGCGGATGTCCCCTGCTGTGCAGGTGACCTGAGTCGCAGCGTTAGCTGTATGTCACAACTGAATGAAAAAAGGCGGCTATTATACTGGAAATTCTGCCGCACCGTAAGAGCCTGGCCCGCGCTGGAACGCCTCGTTACCACTTTATATCGGGCCTGGATTCAGACTCTACGCCAGTTTGCTATAAAGGTGTTGCCCGAACTCATAAAAATTAACAAAATTTGTCGTTCCGCCATCGGCTAATCGCATTAAGGTGAGAGGCACGATTTTGTTTTATCTGGAGTGATCATGCTTGAACTTAATGCCAAATCCACAGCGCTAGTGGTGATTGATTTACAGGAAGGCATCTTGCCTTTTGCCGGTGGTCCGCATACTGCCGAAGACGTGGTAAATCGCGCCGGGAAGCTGGCGGCGAAATTTCGCGCGAGCGGTCAGCCCGTGTTTCTGGTGCGTGTTGGCTGGTCTGCCGATTATGCTGAAGCATTAAAACAGCCGGTTGATGCCCCTTCTCCCGCTAAAGTGTTGCCCGAAAATTGGTGGCAACATCCTGCTGCATTAGGTGCAACCGACAGCGATATCGAAATCATCAAACGTCAATGGGGTGCGTTTTACGGTACGGATCTGGAGTTGCAATTACGCCGCCGAGGTATCGATACAATAGTGTTATGTGGGATCTCGACCAATATCGGCGTTGAGTCCACCGCCCGCAATGCCTGGGAACTCGGTTTTAATCTGGTGATTGCCGAAGATGCCTGTAGCGCCGCCAGTGCCGAGCAGCACAATAACAGCATCAACCATATCTATCCACGCATCGCCCGTGTGCGCAGCGTGGAAGAGATCCTCAACGCGTTATGATTTATATCGGTCTGCCGCAATGGTCGCATCCTAAATGGGTGCGTCTGGGGATAACCAGCCTGGAAGAGTATGCCCGCTACTTTAATTGCGTGGAGGGCAACACCACGCTATACGCCCTGCCGAAACCCGAGGTTGTCCTGCGCTGGCGGGAGCAGACTACGGATGACTTCCGCTTCTGTTTTAAGTTTCCGGCGACCATTTCGCATCAGGCAGCGTTGCGTCATTGCGATGATTTAACCAGTGAATTTTTGACCCGTATGTCACCGCTGGCTCCGCGCATTGGGCAATACTGGCTGCAACTGCCTGCCACCTTCGGCTCACAGGATTTGCCTGCGCTTTGGCATTTTCTCGATTCTCTTCCCGGCGAATTTAATTATGGTGTGGAAGTGCGTCATCCGCAGTTTTTCGCCAAAGGGGAAGAGGAACAAACGCTTAATCGCGGTTTACATCAGCGCGGCGTTAATCGGGTAATTTTAGATAGCCGCCCGGTTCATGCTGCACGTCCGCATAATGAAGCCATACGCGACGCCCAACGGAAGAAACCGAAGGTTCCGGTACATGCCGTACTAACGGCGACAAATCCGCTGATCCGTTTTATCGGCAGCGATGATATGGCGCAAAACAGGGAATTATTTCAGGTCTGGTTAAAGAAATTAGCGCAGTGGCATCAAACCACTACGCCTTATCTTTTTTTACATACGCCAGATATTGCCCAGGCTCCGGAACTGGTACATACACTGTGGGAAGACCTACGTAAAATGCTTCCAGAGATCGGAGCAGTCCCGGCTATTCCACAGCAATCTTCTCTTTTCTGAATTTGCCACCTATCATAGACAAGTGCCATCGGCCATTTTAAAGGGAGTTTGTATGGTAAGCGCGCTGTATGCCGTTTTAAGTGCGTTGTTATTAATGAAGTTCTCTTTTGATGTTGTTCGCCTGCGAATGCAGTATCGCGTTGCCTATGGCGACGGCGGTTTTAGCGAACTACAAAGTGCTATTCGTATTCATGGCAATGCGGTGGAATATATTCCTATCGCGATTGTATTGATGCTATTTATGGAAATGAATGGTGCTGAAACCTGGATGGTGCATATTTGCGGCCTCGTTTTGCTCGCTGGTCGTCTGATGCATTATTACGGTTTCCATCACCGTCTGTTTCGCTGGCGACGTTCTGGTATGAGCGCCACCTGGTGTGCGCTATTGCTGATGGTGCTGGCGAATCTTTGGTATATGCCCTGGGAGTTGGTTTTCTCCCTACGTTAGCGCACAATACGCCACTTTCTTTTTCCCGGATTTTTACGTTATGTCTCACCGCGACACGCTATTTTCTGCTCCTATCGCCAGACTGGGCGACTGGACCTTTGATGAACGGGTAGCTGAAGTCTTCCCGGATATGATCCAACGTTCCGTTCCCGGCTACTCCAATATTATTTCAATGATTGGTATGTTAGCTGAACGCTTCGTTCAACCGGGTACGCAGGTTTACGATCTGGGCTGTTCTTTGGGCGCGGCGACGCTCTCAGTGCGTCGCAACATTCATCATGATAATTGTAAAATTATCGCCATCGACAATTCCCCGGCAATGATTGAACGCTGCCGCCGTCATATTGACGCCTATAAAGCGCCTACGCCTGTTGACGTTATTGAGGGTGATATTCGTGATATTGCCATTGAAAACGCGTCGATGGTTGTACTGAATTTTACCCTGCAATTCCTGGAACCTTCCGAGCGCCAGGCGTTACTGGATAAAATTTATCAAGGGCTAAACCCGGGCGGCGCGCTGGTGCTTTCGGAAAAATTCAGTTTCGAAGATGCCAAAGTTGGTGAACTGCTGTTCAACATGCACCACGATTTTAAACGTGCCAACGGTTACAGCGAGCTGGAAATCAGCCAGAAGCGCAGCATGCTGGAAAACGTGATGCTGACCGATTCCGTGGAAACCCACAAGGCACGCCTGCATAAAGCCGGTTTTGAGCATAGCGAGCTGTGGTTCCAGTGCTTTAATTTTGGTTCACTGGTGGCATTAAAAGCAGAGGACGCTGCATGATCGACTTTGGTAACTTTTATTCTCTGATTGCCAAAAATCATCTTTCACACTGGCTGGAAACCCTGCCCGCGCAGATTGCCAGCTGGCAGCGCGAACAGCAGCACGGTCTGTTTAAACAGTGGTCCAATGCGGTGGAATTTCTGCCTGAAATTAAACCGTATCGTCTTGATTTACTGCATAGCGTGACGGCAGAAAGCGAAGAACCACTGAGCGCTGGGCAGATTAAGCGCATTGAAACGCTGATGCGCAACCTGATGCCGTGGCGCAAAGGGCCGTTCTCACTGTATGGCGTCAACATCGATACCGAGTGGCGTTCCGACTGGAAATGGGATCGTGTTCTGCCCCATCTTTCTGATTTAACCGGGCGCACCATTCTTGATGTCGGCTGCGGCAGCGGCTATCACATGTGGCGCATGATTGGCGCAGGCGCACACCTTGCGGTGGGGATCGACCCTACGCAACTATTCCTCTGCCAGTTTGAAGCGGTGCGTAAACTTTTAGGTAACGACCAACGGGCGCATCTGCTGCCGTTAGGGATTGAACAACTTCCGGCACTGAAAGCCTTTGATACCGTCTTTTCGATGGGCGTGCTTTATCATCGTCGTTCACCGCTGGAGCATCTCTGGCAGTTAAAAGACCAACTGGTCAATGAAGGTGAACTGGTGCTTGAAACGCTGGTTATTGATGGCGACGAAAACACGGTGCTGGTACCAGGCGATCGTTACGCACAAATGCGTAATGTTTATTTCATCCCGTCGGCCCTGGCGTTGAAAAACTGGCTGAAGAAGTGTGGTTTTGTTGATATTCGCATTGCGGATGTGAGCGTCACCACTACAGAAGAGCAGCGTCGTACCGAGTGGATGGTCACCGAATCGCTGGCCGATTTTCTTGATTCACATGATCCGGGTAAAACGGTAGAAGGTTATCCTGCGCCTAAACGCGCGGTGCTGATTGCGCGTAAGCCGTAAAGGTCTGGTATTACTGCCGGATGCGGCGTGAACGCCTTATCCGGCCTACAAAACCTTGCTAATTCAATATATTGCAGGGACTATGTAGGCCTGATAAACATAGCGCATCAGGCAGTTTTGCGTTTGCATAACCTCAGCGCCCGTTTCCGGGCGCTATTCACTTCTTATGCCTGAATAGCTGGCTGATCAAACGCCGTTAACTTCGGCGCATTACCCGTATATTTTTCGATATACACCAGCGCAGAGTTACCGGCACAGGCATTCGCCAGCTGCGAGCTGGGGATATCCGCCGTTAACACGTTCGCACTGCCGTTTTTACACAAACCATTTTCCAGATCCGGCCATGCACCTTCATGCACGCATACCACGCCTTTTTTGATCCCGTCAGTCACCACAGCGCCTGTCAGGATCTGACCACGTTTATTCCAGACACGGACCAGATCGCCATTCTCAATACCAAAGCGAGCAGCATCTTCGGTGTGAATTGTGATCGGCTCACGATCGGCAACCGCATATTTTTTACGCAGCTCCGCATAGTTAAGCTGACTGTGTAGACGATGTGCCGGATGCGCGGTCAGAAGCTGCAACTGCTTCTCGTCGGCGGTACCTTTCCACTCATCAGGCGCAAGCCAGGTTGGGTGTGCCGGGCAATCCTTATAGCCAAATTTTTCCAGCGTTTTTGAATAGATTTCAATTTTGCCGCTTGGCGTACCCAGCGCATTTTTCACCGGATCGGCGCGGAAATCACCATAGCGAACATATTGCTCGCTCTTCTCGCTGCGGCGCATTTCAAGCAGTTTATTTTGCTGCCAGAAGGCATTAAACATTGGCATAGTCACGCGTTGCGCACGCGCATCTTTCTGAGCGGCATCATAGAAAAATTTCAGCCACGCCATTTCATCTTTACCTTCGGTATAGATCTCTTTTCCGCCAGGTTTCAGTAATTCCGCAAGATCGGCAAACACGTCAAAATCGTTACGCGCTTCAAATTGCGGAGCGACAGCTTGCTTCATCGGCACAATATGCTGGTTGCTGTAATCACCGGTCATCGTCAGGTCATTGCGCTCAAACGATGTGGTGATCGGTAATACGATATCTGCGTGTTTGGCTGCTGCGGTCCAGTAGCATTCAGAAACGACGATCATCTCCGGTTTCTGCCATGCTTTGATCAGACGATTAGTATCCTGGTGATGGGTAAAGTTACCGCCACCCGCCCACCAGATCATTTTGATATTTGGGTACGTTTGCTCTTTACCGTTGTGCTGATATTTCCCGCCAGGATTTTCCAGCGCATCGACAATACGGGCGACCGGAATCGCGGTCATTCCGCCATCATCAGCTTCCTCACTTGCCTGTCCGGCAATCGCCGCAGACATTTCTGGCAGTACGCCGCCAACTCGCGTCGGGTTGCCACCGTTGGAGTAATGATAAGAGAATCCAAAACCGCCGCCCGGTGTACCAATTTGCCCTAACATCGCCGCCAGCGTCACCAGCATCCAGTGTTTCTGTTCACCGTATTGCTGGCGTTGGATCCCCCAACCAGCCATCAGCATCGTGCGATTCGCCGCCATCAGTTCTGCAAGTTTGACAATCTGCGCTTCCGGTACGCCAGTAATTTCTGCCGCCCAGGCCGCACTCTTCGGCGTATTATCGTTCTTGCCGGTCAGATACTCTTCAAACTGCGGATAACCGGTGGTGTATTTCTCAAGGAAGGCTTTATCGTGTTTGCCTTGAGTCATCAGGGTATGCGCGATGCCTAACATCAGCGCCACGTCGGTCCCCATATTCGGCGCGATCCAGGTCGCGTTATCGCCAAAGAACTCGATGGTTTCGGAACGGATAGGGTCGATGGCAATCACTGGTTTGCCCGATTTTTTCAGCTGATGGAAGTATTCCAGCCCTTGTTCATCGGTACTGCTCCAGGCAATTTTTAAGGTATTCAGCGGGTTCATGCCCCACAACACCACCACCTGACTGTTTTCCAGAATCAGCGGCCAGGAAGTCTGCTGTTCATAGACCTCCACAGAACCGACAACGTGCGGCATGATCACCTGCGCAGCCCCGGTAGAGTAATCGCCACTATGCCCGGAATATCCCCCTGCCAGATTCATATAACGTTGCATCAGCGTTTGCGCTTTATGCAGCACCCCTGATGAACGCCAGCCGTAAGACCCTGCAAAAATGGCCGAAGGGCCATTGGCCTTGCGAATGCGATCGTGTTGCTCATGAATCAGTTTTAATGCCTGTTCCCAGCTCACCTGAACGTAACTGTCTTCGCCACGACCTTTCGCCGGTTGCAATGGATTGTCGAGATAACTTTTTCTCACCATCGGATGCTGAATACGCGCCGTAGTGTGTACCTGATCCGCCGCCGTAGACTGTAAGGAGTTCGGGATGGTCTTCGCCAGCGCGCCTGTAGAAGAAACAATCTTACCGTCCTTCACTTCTACGTTCATCGCTCCCCAACGACCCGCGGTGAGGATTTTTCCGCCCTTCTCTTCTGCCCATGCGGGTAACGGCGTAGCCGATGTCACCACCAGCGCCCCGGCAGCAATACTGCTATGTTTAATAAACTCACGTCTTGTTAATGTCATAACTTCCTCCCTGATCTACGAGGATCACTGTTTTTCGGTAATATCTTTGGCGTTGTACTGGAAGTACCGCGTCAAAATGTCCAGTTCGTTTTCGCTCATGCTGGTTCGCGCCCCCATTCCTTTGGCGATAGAGGGCCAGGCATTGACGGTGTAATGGTCAGCGGCAATAGGCGCATGGCAGCCAGCACAATAGGTGTCATCGAGTTTTTCAGCGTATTGCCATAACGGTTTACGATCCGCTAATACGGGATCGATTAGCGCCCCTTGTAATGACGCCTGACGCCATTGATTACCGTATTCGTCAGCCTGCCATTCCCCGTTTACCGTTAGCGCCTTGATACCTTCATCACTTAATGTGGCTAGCGCCAGACGTTGACCTGCCGCCAGGTAGAGCGTGTTTTCACTGCCCTGCATTTGATAACCCTGCAACAGAACGATCGGCTGTTTGCCACTGGCATCAACGACGGTGAGATCGGTACCAGGATTCACAGTGGCCAGTTCGCCTATGCGGGAAGGTTTGAAAGGATAAATATGTGCGCCATTGGTCACAGAAGTGGCAGCCTGACTTTCCAGTTCATGCGCCGCGTTGTCATCCATTTTTATTTCTGGCGGGAAATGGGCAATTCCTTTATGACAATCAATACACGTTTCACCGTCCTTTTGCGCTTTGGTATGCATTTTCTGCGCAGATTCACTTTGCGAGGCAATATCCATAGCATCAAAAGAATGGCAACTACGGCACGTTGCAGAATCCGATGCTTTTAATTCTTTCCATACTGTTTCGGCCATTTCCTGACGATGCGCTTCGAACTTATCGTCACTGTCTATTTTGCCGCTAACAAATTCATGATAAATATCTTTAGATGCTTTTAATTTGGCAAATAAATAATCCATCCCTGACTTTGGAATATGGCAATCGGCACATTCCGCACGTATCCCTTTCTGGTTCGAAAAGTGGACAGTTCCCTGATATTCCTCAAAAGGTTTACTCATCGAGTGGCAGGAAAGGCAAAATGCTGTATCCGACGTTTTATGTAAGGCTTTTTGCGCCAGCAATAACCCGCCGCCACCAACCACAACCGCTATCAGCAGAAAAAATAACCCAATGCGTTTTTTCCCTCGCATAGATTCCTCTAATTAAATTCCAGGACACCGAAGTCATTATATAAATAAATATACAACGAATTAACTACTTGCTTAATTCGGCACAACACTGCCTGAAATAATCGATAAAGAATATGATTTATTACAATGTAATCATTAATTGCTAAGGAATAACCCAGTTGTTATTTGGAATATATATTTATCAGTTTTAGCAATTTAAATCCCATAATTAATGTGAATATATAAAATATTTTTAGCACCACGCTATGCGCACTGTCACCCGCTCAGCAGATCACAGTTATCGTTCGTTTTTTATACGGTTTAGGGATAAAAAAAGGCCCCTGTTGAAATTGCAGGGGCCTGGTACGAGCAAGCATCATATTGGGCGACATGATGCAACGGTAAAAATCATTTGGCCTGATGGCGTTCAATGATTCCTTTCATTTCAGCAACCGCCGCCCCGTCTACGACATAACGCGAATACTCGTCCGCGTGTGCATCTGATGACATGGACAATCCTTGATTACGATAACGCATCGGTGAGGCTTGCCACGCTCCCGCGGAGCTATGGACTTCCAGCACTCCGGCATCGAGGAAGTGGTGCAGGTTTTCTGCACGGACTCCTGCTCCGGCCATGATGATTGGAGTATCACCATAGGCAATAAGTTCCATAATTTTTGATAAACCTTGCAGAGCGTCTGATTTTTGCCCGGAAGTCAGTACCCGGGCAATGCCCAATTGCGCAAGATTATTCAGTGTATTTAATGGGTTAGCACACATATCGAAGGCACGATGAAAAGTAACGGCCAACGGACCGGCAGCAGACATTATTTTTTCCATTCGTGGCATATCGACATTACCGTCAACATCGAGAACGCCCGTCACCAGTCCCGGAAAGCCTAATTCGCGGACAGTACGAACATCCTCAAGAATGGCGGCAAACTCGCCGTCGCTGTAGCAAAAATCACCACCGCGCGGGCGGATGATCGGATGCACGGGAATCGTTATCTGCTGACGCACGGATTTAAGCACGCCCAGCGACGGCGTTAAGCCCCCTTCTTTCGGTGCCGCACACAATTCAATTCTGTCAGCGCCATTTTGCTGCGCCGTTAGTGCGCATTCCATGCTGTAACAGCAAATTTCCAGTAATGCCATTTTTGCTCCTTAATTACGCCGACTGCTCGCTGGCGACGATCTCTTCAATGGACCACGGATGAAATTTAATCGTCGTTTTGCCATCGGTGACCGCCAGCGTCGGATTCGGTAATCGCTCATGCTCACCTTTTGGCGAACTGGTTTTAACTGAGATCCCTGGCAGGCTGAGTCCTTCATCAGAAAGCAACGCCAGCGCACGGGCATTCAGCGTTTCTGGCTCGCCCGGCAGAACGATTTCAATATGTTCCCAACCTTCGTGCGGGTAACGTTTTTCCCCGGGCCACGGTAGCTCCACAATGGAAAACTGCCAGTGCGCAACCTGTACCGGTTCATGCAATTTAAACAGACAAATCGGCCTGCCATTGATCATATTTTCTGACAGGAGTTCGCCGCACTGTTCAAACCCGCGACGCCAGCGTTCAGCGGTGGCGTTTTGATGGCAACGCAAAGAAATGTGATCGGCAGTCAGCGGAGTGATATCCAGCCCCAGACGGCGGGAAAGTTCATCTAATGCGTGGGTAAATCGCGGTAAATCCGATGCAATATCCTGCAACTCGTCGATAGATTGCCAGTTCGCCATAATCACTCTTCGTCTTTCAGTAAAAGCGTTAATTTACCCTGTTGCCCTTCCCCAACCAACCGCTGATTTCACGCCGCTTCTGATGCAATAGTGAAAACGGCAATACGCCGCGCGCACGTTGCTGACGAAAACAGCCATTTGCAGTATACTCCCGCCCTAATTTCTTTAACTGGTGCGGGCAATTTTTGCTCGCTTCATCAATGTAAGGTATTCCGGTGAATATTCAGGCTCTTCTCTCAGAAAAAGTCCGTCAGGCCATGATTGCGGCAGGCGCGCCTGCGGATTGCGAACCGCAGGTTCGTCAGTCAGCAAAAGTTCAGTTCGGCGACTATCAGGCTAACGGCATGATGGCAGTTGCTAAAAAACTGGGTATGGCACCGCGACAATTAGCAGAGCAGGTGCTGACTCATCTGGATCTTAACGGTATCGCCAGCAAAGTTGAGATCGCCGGTCCAGGCTTTATCAACATTTTCCTTGATCCGGCATTCCTGGCTGAACATGTTCAGCAGGCGCTGGCGTCAGATCGTCTCGGTGTTGCTACGCCAGAAAAACAGACCATTGTGGTTGACTACTCCGCACCGAACGTGGCGAAAGAGATGCACGTCGGTCACCTGCGCTCTACCATTATTGGTGACGCGGCAGTGCGTACTCTGGAGTTCCTCGGTCACAAAGTGATTCGCGCGAACCACGTCGGCGACTGGGGTACTCAGTTCGGTATGCTGATTGCGTGGCTGGAAAAACAGCAGCAGGAAAACGCCGGTGAAATGGAACTGGCTGACCTTGAAGGTTTCTACCGCGATGCGAAAAAGCATTACGATGAAGATGAAGAGTTCGCTGAGCGCGCACGTAACTACGTGGTAAAACTGCAAAGCGGTGACGAATACTTCCGCGAGATGTGGCGCAAACTGGTCGACATCACCATGACGCAGAACCAGATCACCTACGATCGTCTGAACGTGACGCTGACCCGCGATGACGTGATGGGCGAAAGCCTCTACAACCCGATGCTGCCGGGTATCGTAGCGGACCTGAAAGCCAAAGGTCTGGCAGTAGAAAGCGAAGGCGCAACCGTCGTATTCCTTGATGAGTTCAAAAACAAGGAAGGCGAACCGATGGGCGTGATCATTCAGAAGAAAGATGGCGGCTATCTTTACACCACTACTGATATCGCCTGTGCGAAATATCGTTATGAAACACTGCATGCCGATCGCGTGCTGTATTACATCGACTCCCGTCAGCATCAACACCTGATGCAGGCATGGGCGATCGTCCGCAAAGCAGGCTACGTGCCGGAATCCGTACCGCTGGAACACCACATGTTCGGCATGATGCTGGGCAAAGACGGCAAACCGTTCAAAACCCGCGCGGGCGGTACGGTGAAACTGGCCGATCTGCTGGATGAAGCCCTGGAGCGTGCACGTCGTCTGGTGGCAGAAAAGAACCCGGATATGTCAGCTGACGAGCTGGAAAAACTGGCTAACGCGGTTGGTATTGGTGCGGTGAAATATGCGGATCTCTCCAAAAACCGCACTACCGACTACATCTTCGACTGGGACAACATGCTGGCGTTTGAGGGTAATACCGCGCCATACATGCAGTATGCTTACACGCGTGTATTGTCCGTGTTCCGTAAAGCAGAAATTAACGAAGAGCAACTGGCTGCAGCTCCGGTAATCATCCGTGAAGATCGTGAAGCGCAACTGGCAGCTCGCCTGCTGCAGTTTGAAGAAACCCTCACTGTGGTTGCCCGTGAAGGCACGCCGCATGTGATGTGTGCTTACCTGTACGATCTGGCCGGTCTGTTCTCTGGCTTCTACGAGCACTGCCCGATCCTCAGCGCAGAAAACGAAGAAGTGCGTAACAGCCGTCTGACACTGGCACAACTGACGGCGAAGACGCTGAAGCTGGGTCTGGATACGCTGGGTATTGAGACAGTAGAGCGTATGTAATCGCGTTATGTGTCAAAGGCCGATGTCGCAGTTACGGACATCGGCTTTTTTATCACCGCCGATAATTCACAATCACTTCATTACGTTGTACTTTCAGCGGCGGAATTAACCGCCCACCGCCAGGCACTTCCCAGATAAAGCGCAACGGTTCTGCCGCCGGTATACCGAAAAAGGCCACGTTGGTTCCACTCTGCCCCTCTAATTCGACACAACGAGATTGTGAGCATAAACGTACCCGCAGTCCCGCGGGGGTCGGACCGATAAGCTGATAACGCCACGCCACCAGCGTCATCAATCCTGAAGCAGGTTGTCGCGAAGAAAGAGGCGCTGACGACATCGACTCACCGCGATGATTTAGCGTAATTCCGATACTACTTGCCTGCCACATCCCCTCCCCGGCGGCTTGCGCCAGCAGCGGAAACAATAATATTGCTAATAAAGTTCTCATCATTTACCGCCAATCGTCGCCGTCATGCGGATATGTCGGTTATCAGATAGTTCAAGATTCGACAGCACCACTAACTGCGGCAAGCTGCGGCGCAGAAAGCGAGACAATAATGGTCGCAGCGCGTGGTTCACCAACAATACTGGCGGCGCACCCAACATCTCCTGACGGGATAGCGCTTCCTGAGTTTGCGCCAGTAAACGATCCGCCAGCCCCGGCTCCAGTCCGCCCCCGCCCTGCAACGCCTGTAGTAACAAACGTTCCAGCGGTGTATCGAGGCCAATAACATGGACTTCATCTTTGCCAGGAAACCACTGCTGGGTAATCGCCCGTCCCAACGCCACGCGCACGACGGCGGTTAATTCATGTGGATCGCTTTGGATGGGCGCATGCTCCGCCAGCGCTTCGAGAATGGTGCGCATATCGCGAATCGGCACTTTTTCATCGAGCAGATTTTGCAGCACTTTATGTAGCGTGGTGAGCGTGACAACGCCAGGAACGAGATCTTCCGTCAGCTTTGGCATCTCCTGGGCGACGCGATCCAGCAGTTGTTGCGCCTCCTGGCGACCAAACAACTCTGCGGCATGCTGGCTAATGAGATGGTTAAGATGCGTTGCCACCACTGTGCTGGCCTCAACCACGGTGTACCCCTGAATCTGCGCCTGTTCTTTTAGCGCACTTTCGATCCAGATAGCGTTCAGACCAAAAGCCGGATCGACGGTCGCTTCACCAGGTAACGTCCCGGCAGCGGTACCTGGGTTAATTGCCAGCCAGCGCCCCGGATAAGCATCGCCACTGCCAATCTCTACGCCTTTCATCAAAATACGATAACGTGCCGGTTGCAGATCCATATTGTCACGAATGTGCACCACCGGCGGCAGGAAGCCCATTTCCTGAGCAAATTTCTTACGAATACTACGAATACGGCCCAGCAACTCGCCATCTTGTTGGAAATCAACCATCGGGATCAGTCGATAGCCCACTTCCATTCCCAGAGAATCTTCCAGTTGCACATCGTTCCACGTCGCTTCGACAACGGCATTATTCTCTGCCATTTTTACCGGTTTGGGTTCGGCAGGCGCTTTTTGTTCGCGTCCGCGGATCCACCAGGCCAGCCCGAGCAATCCCGCCGTGAACAGCAAAAATACCAGGTTCGGCATTCCAGGCACCAGCCCGAGTAAACCGAGCACGGCGGCGCTTAACAACATAACGCTTGGGTTACTGAAAAGCTGATTCACCATCTGCTCGCCAACATCCTGATCGGTGCTGACACGCGTAACGATGACCCCCGCGGCGGTAGAAATCACCAGCGCCGGGATTTGTGCCACCAGACCGTCGCCAATGGTCAATAGCGTATAACTTTCCGCCGCGTGCCCCATGCTCATGCCATGTTGCAGCACACCGACCAGCAATCCGCCGACAACGTTAATGACCATGATGAGGATCCCGGCGATGGCATCACCACGAACAAATTTACTTGCCCCGTCCATTGAGCCGTAAAAGTCGGCTTCCTGAGTCACTTCGGAGCGGCGTTTTTTCGCCTCATCTTCACCAATCAATCCGGCGTTCAGGTCAGCGTCAATCGCCATCTGCTTACCCGGCATACCATCGAGAACAAAGCGCGCGCCCACTTCCGCGATACGCCCGGCACCTTTGGTAATAACCATAAAGTTGATGATCACAAGAATGACGAACACCACGATACCGATAGCGAAATTGCCACCAACGAGGAAGTGACCAAACGCTTCGACCACCTTCCCTGCCGCCGCCGCGCCCGTATGGCCTTCCATCAAAATGATACGGGTTGAAGCCACGTTAAGTGCCAGACGCAACAGCGTGGTGAACAGTAAGATTGTCGGAAAGGCGGCAAACTCGAGCGTACGCTGGGTAAACATCGCCACCAGCAACACCATAATCGATAACGCGATATTAAAGGTAAACAGCAGGTCGAGAATGAATGCAGGCAATGGCAGCACCATCATCGACAAAATCAGCAAGATCAAAATCGGTCCGGCAAGGATCTGCCATTGTGTCGATTTCAGGTTTGCAGGCAGGCGCAGCATCGCGGCCAGATTACTCATGGGTCGGTTTCTCGTTAATAAAATCCAGGGCTTCCGGCACCGGAAGATGAGTTGGTTGTACAGGGCGCTGTCCACCAGCCAGACGCCAACGTTTCAGTTGCCAGACCCAGGCCAGCACTTCCGCCACGGCGGCATATAGTTGACCCGGTATTTGTTGACCGATTTCAGCATGTCGATACAGCGCACGCGCCAGCGGCGGCGCTTCGAGGGTCGGGACATTATTTTCAGCTGCTATTTCACGAATGCGTAATGCCACCAGCCCCGCGCCCTTGGCAACGACCTTTGGCGCACTCATTTTGTTTTCGTCGTACTGCAAAGCCACTGAGTAGTGAGTTGGGTTATTGACGATAACGTCCGCTTTCGGCACATCGGCCATCATCCGCCGCCGTGCCGCAGCTCGCTGCATCTGACGGATTCGCCCTTTGACATGAGGGTCGCCTTCGCTTTGTTTGAACTCATCACGAATATCCTGCCGTGACATACGCAGCTTTTTCAGGTGGCTGAAGATTTGGAAAAAGACGTCAAATCCCACCATCGGAATAACGCCAAGCACCACCAGCAGTGCGCACAGCCCTACCAGATCCATCGCATTACCCATAGCGGTAATGGGGGACTCCGCCATTAAGCGCATCATCTGCGGCCAGTGGTGCCAGAGATAAAATCCCGTCACACTGCCGACCAGGATGGATTTCAGTATCGCTTTCAGCAACTCCGCACCGGTTTGTGCCGAAAACATCCGTTTAATGCCCGGTAGCGGGTTGAGTTTGGAAAACTTCGGCTGCAAGGATTTGCCGCTAAATACCAGGCCACCCAGCATCACCGGAGAAATGAGCGCCACCAGCACCACGCCGCTAATCAGCGGCAGCAGCGCCAGCATGGCTTCTCTGATCAGCAGAATAATCTGCCCGAGGATCAGATTCGGGTCATTGATGATGCTGTGATCAAAATGCAATCCCGCGGAGAGCATGCCCGACAATCGACGAGCCAGCGACACACCGCCAAACCAGATAACACACACGCCCACTAACAAAATCAGCAGCGACGTTAATTCACGGGAACGCGGGATTTGCCCCTCTTCCCGCGCTTTTTCAAGTCGGTGAGGTGTGGGGGCTTCTGTTTTGTCGTCGCTCTCGTCAGACACGTCGCCAATCCTGGAAAGAGTAATAAGCGTGAATGATGCCAGAGCGCAAAGCGTTCAATGGTTTGAGTAAGGGGTAAAAAAGGCGGGATTTAGGGCTTTTGCTGCCACACATCATGCATAGTGTGCGTTTGTCGGATGCGGCGTCATCCGACCGCCTGATGTGACGCGGCCGCGTCACATCAGGCAATACAAATCAGAATCCAAGGCTATCCAACAAATCGTCGACCTGGTCCTGACTGGCTACTACACCGGCTTTGCTGGTATCAACCTGCGGTCCATTCAGCAAACTCTGGCTTTCACGTTTCGGACGTGCATCCTGCTCTGGGATATTTTCCAGCAGCACCATTAGCAACTGGCGTTCAATCTCCTGAATGACATCCATCATTCGTTTAATGACCTGCCCGGTGAGGTCCTGAAAATCCTGCGCCATCATGATTTCCAGCAACTGCGCATTGGTAAAACTGGTATGCGTCGGCACATCCGCCAGAAATTGCCGTGTATCGGTCACCAGTTCGCGAGCGTCGGCAAGGTCAATGGGATCGGCAAACCAGCCATCCCAGCGTTGGGTTAACGCTTTTGCTGATTTCTCCATGTGATCCTGATGCGGTTGTGAGGCCTCAACACTGTTCAGCGCCCGCTCCGCAGCCTGGGCAGTCATCTGCACAACGTAGTACAAACGATCGCGAGCATCAGGGATGGCTTCCGCCGCTTCTGCAATGGCCTGGTCCAGCCCCAGCTCCCGCAGACTGTCGCGCAGCATACGCGTCAGGCTGCCGATGCGCGCAATGATATCGCCAGCAGAATTTTCATCAGCAGGTTTAATTGATGGTTGCATCATAGTCGCATCCTCACATGCCCAGTTTCTCAAAGATTTTGTTGAGTTTTTCCTCCAGCGTCGCGGCGGTAAATGGCTTAACCACGTAGCCACTGGCCCCCGCTTGTGCTGCGGCAATAATGTTTTCTTTCTTCGCTTCCGCAGTCACCATTAACACTGGCAATGCTGACATCGCGCCATCAGCACGAATCGTTTTCAGCAATTCAAGGCCGTCCATGTTTGGCATGTTCCAGTCGGAGATAACAAAACCATATCCTCCCGCCTGCAACTTATTGAGAGCATCGGCGCCATCCTCCGCTTCCTCAACATTATTAAATCCAAGCTCTTTCAGCAGGTTACGCACGATGCGTCGCATGGTGGAAAAGTCATCCACAACCAAAAATTTAAGCTCTTTATCCGCCATCTCACACTCCTGATTTAAATACGTATCGCCTGTCCGGCACTGATTTTTGCCAGCATTTGCTGGCTTACCTGGCTAAGATCGACCACTTCGCAGACGCCACCCATATTGATGGCCTCGCGCGGCATGCCGAACACCACGCTGCTTGCTTCATTTTGCGCAAGAGTCCATGCCCCCGCCTGACGCATTGCTAACATTCCCGCCGCGCCGTCGTTGCCCATGCCCGTCAGGATCACCCCAACCGCATTACGCCCCGCCTGTTTGGCCACAGAATGAAACAACACATCTACCGATGGCCGATGGCGATTGACCGCCGGACCATCGTGAATTTTGATTTGATAATTCGCGCCGCTACGCGCCAGTTCCATATGCCGATCGCCCGGGGCGATATAGGCATGCCCCGGCAAGACGCGTTCTCCGTCCTCGGCTTCTTTCACGCCGATTTGGCACAGCTTATTAAGTCTGTCGGCAAAAGAGCGGGTAAAACCGGGCGGCATATGCTGGGTAATTAACAGTGCCGGGCTGGAAAGCGGCAACGGTTGCAGTACGTGACGAATCGCCTCAGTTCCCCCCGTTGAGGCGCCAATCGCAATCAGCTTTTCTGAGCTCAAGAGCGGTCCGGCCTTCAGCGTTGTCGGTGCCGACAACGGTTTATGCGCAGTAAGGCTCGCCCTTGCTGCCGTACGCACCTTTTCGGCAATCATTTCGCTATACGCCAGCATTCCTTCGCGGATCCCCAGTTGCGGTTTGGTGACAAAATCT
This sequence comes from Escherichia sp. E14V7, assembly GCF_004212225.1. Lineage (NCBI taxonomy): Bacteria > Pseudomonadati > Pseudomonadota > Gammaproteobacteria > Enterobacterales > Enterobacteriaceae > Escherichia > Escherichia sp. E14V7. The sequence goes on along the minus strand of NZ_RHJJ01000004.1, from coordinate 50,599 downwards.
ATCGCCCCCAACTCCAGAGCACGCAGCGTGACTTCGGAACCTTTGCCTGTCAGAGAAGAAACCATCACTACTGGCATCGGTCGCAAACGCATTAATTTTTCGAGGAAATCCAGTCCATCCATACGCGGCATTTCGACATCCAGCGTCAGCACATCAGGGTTGAATTTCTTAATCAAATCACGCGCGACCAGCGGATCGGGAGCCGTCGCTACCATTTCCATGTCACTATGGCTATTGATGATTTCTGTCATTATCTGGCGCATCAGTGCCGAATCATCGACCGACAACACCCTGATTTTGCTCATCGTTAATCCTTACTTAGCGCATACACCGTCTGTCCACGCAATGTGAAGCTGCGCTCAAGGTGGCTAAAGTTTTCAGAATGACCCGCAAACAATAATCCGTCGGGCTTAAGCAGCGGTACAAAGCGGCGCAAAATCTCCTGCTGGGTCGTTTGATCGAAGTAGATCATGACGTTACGACAGAAGATCGCATCGAACGGCCCCGGCGCAGCGTACTGTTTCGCCAGCAAATTCAGCGGGGAAAAATCGATGTAGTTCGCTAGTGCCTGACGCACACGCACCAGCCCTTGATGCGGCCCTGTGCCGCGCATGAAGTAGCGCTGGAGTTGTTGCGGCGTCAGGTTTTTCAGCTCTTCATGGCGATAAATGCCGCTTCTGGCTTTCTCCAGCACTTCGGTGTCGATATCGCTGGCGAACACTTTCCAGCGTCCGGGCGCGGTGCCCAGCGTGTCCGCCAGCGTCATCGCAATGCTGTACGGTTCTTCACCTGTCGATGCCGCCGCACTCCATACGCGATATTCACCAGAGGCGTGGCGGGCGTGCTCCGCGAGCAATGGGAAATGATGCCCCTCGCGGAAAAATGCCGTCAGGTTTGTGGTCAGCGAATTAATAAACGCCTGCCACTCGCCGCTGTGCTGATTAGATTCCAGTAAATTCAGATAATGGCCGAAGTCTGCAAGCCCCAGCGAGCGCAAACGGCGCACCAGGCGGTTGTAAACCATGTCGCGTTTGTGGTCCGCCAGGACTATCCCCGCACGTTGATAGATCAATTGACTTATCCGCCGAAAATGCGCGTCGGAAAGCGCCAGGCGCTCGGTCATCTGTAACAATAAAGACGTTTGCCCGCAGGGCAGAGATGATGTCATAGCGCCTTCTCAGTCACTTCAGGATACCCCTGGCGCAGCCTGTAACTGCGCCAATTGTGTTGTAATAGCGCACCAGAAACGATAAGCGCGACGTTCTGTTGCATCATCAGCCTCATCTGACGGCAATGGCGCTTGAGTAAATACCCATCAAAATGTTTCCCAGTTTGGATCTTGTTCAGTAATACGCAATCGCGGCTGTGCGGGTGGTTGTTCAGTACCAGGGCGGGATTGTAATTGTGGTTTATTCGTTTGCGAGCGGGCAGTCAGACGGAACGCGGAAACCGCTTGCGTTAAACGGCTGGCCTGTTCTTCCAGCGCAGCTGCGGCGGAAGCTGATTCCTGCACCAGCGATGCGTTCTGTTGCGTGACGCGATCCATTTCCGACACTGCCAACGCCACTTGATCGATACCGCGACTCTGTTCGTCCGATGCCGAGGCAATCTCGCCCATAATGTCGGTAACACGGGTGACGGCATTGACAATATTCGTCATGGTTTCCCCGGCACTTTCTACCAGCACCGAACCGGTATCAACGCGGGAGGCGGAATCTTCAATCAGCGCTTTGATCTCTTTTGCCGCCTGGGCGCTGCGACTGGCGAGATTACGCACTTCGCCCGCCACCACGGCAAAACCACGCCCCTGTTCCCCTGCTCGGGCGGCTTCAACAGCCGCGTTCAGTGCCAGGATATTGGTCTGGAAAGCAATGCCATCAATAACGCTAATAATGTCAGCAATTTTCTGCGAACTGTCGGCAATTTCGTGCATGGTTTTCACCACACCGTCCACGACTTTGCCACCATGCTGAGCAGTGTCGGAGGCACTTTGCGCCAGTTGCGAGGCTTGACGGGCGTTATCGGCGTTCTGTTTCACCGTTGCAGTGAGCTGCTCCATGCTGGCGGCCGTTTCTTCCAGCGCCGATGCCTGCTGTTCAGTACGGGAGGAAAGATCGGTATTCCCCGCAGCAATCTCACGAGTACCAGCATAGATAGCGTCTGAACCTTCTCGCACATGGTTGACCGTGTCAGTCAGAGAACCTTGCATATGTGAAATACTCTGTGCCAGGTCGCCCATTTCACTGCGCCCGGCAATGCTGAGGGTATTCGCCAGATTGCCACCAGCAATTTCTCGGATGTGAGAAATGATCTTCGCTAACGGGTTAAGTAGCATGCGGCGGATGCCGTACCACGCCACCAGCAGAATCAATACCACCACCAGCGCGATAACCGCCAGTTGCCACTGGGCAAATCGGTAATCATCCGCGTTGTCAGTGACGATATCTTGATACCGTTTTTCACTACTGAGGGCGTACTGGGCAAAGGCTTCGCCCATCGCATTTTGCATTCCCTGGGTTGGCTGAGCGAAATAGGCTCCAGTATTGCCATAATCAAGATAATCAATCAGTTCTGTTAATGCTGTGTGATAGTTTTTATATTTTTCATCGATATTACGACTGGTAGCGACCATTTCAGGTAACGGTGCCATGCTTTTGAATTTTTTATAATGCGTCGCTGCCTGGGCCAATGTTTTCCTGGCGCTATCAAGTAATTCAACTTTGGCGTTACTTTGTTGATTGGATGAATCCATCATCATCCGCACCGCTGAACGACTCAGATTAATGCGCGTTTGCAGCATTAAATCCCAGGTTGAGGTCAACTCGCTCTGTTGTTCCCGTAATTGATTGGAAACCACAAAACTTTTCTGGCTATGGTGAAGAGAAGAAAAAAACAGACTTCCGGAAATAAGCTGTAACAGTGCGAATACCCCCAGCACCATTACCAACAGCGTGACTACGCGGATACGGTTAATCATAAGGCACCTTCCTGAAAACAAGTTGATTCCGTTATCGGCAGGAAGGAGGGAAACTTTATTTCTGATGCCAGTCATGGCGAAATTAAAATGAAAAACCCGATCCGCAGGGTATCGGGCTCATTTCATTTGAGTACAGCGGGATAAATTATGCGACTTCTGATGCCGTGCTATCCAACAGCGCCATCTCTTCGCTATTCAGCAGTTTTTCGATATTAACCAGAATTAGCATGCGATCGCCCAGCGCGCCCAGGCCGGTGAGGTATTCTGTGGAAAGCGTCACAGCAAATTCCGGTGCCGGGCGAATTTGTTCCGTCGTCAACGAAAGAACATCTGAAACGCCATCTACCACAATGCCGACCACCCGCTGCCCAAGATTCAGAACGATAACCACCGTGTTATCGTTGTACTCCACATCCACCTGGCTGAACTTAATACGCAAATCGATAATTGGCACAATCACGCCGCGCAGATTAGTGACGCCTTTGATAAACGCGGGTGTATTGGCAATCCGCGTAACCTGATCGTAGCCACGGATCTCCTGCACTTTCAGAATATCGATGCCGTACTCTTCGTCACCGAGGGTAAATACCAGAAACTCCTGGCCTGACGGTTCGCTGGCCAGCTTTGTTACATTTGTCATACCGGTCATATTTATTCCCTTTTTACTCAATCAGGCGGCGGTATTCGCCATACGTTGTTCGCGGTTTATCGCCTGCAAGGCGGAAACATCAACAATCAGTGCCACGCTGCCGTCGCCAAGAATGGTTGCAGCAGAAATGCCAGGGACTTTGCGATAGTTACTTTCAAGGTTTTTAACCACCACCTGATGTTGACCAATTAACTGATCCACCAGCAAGGCGTAGCGGCGACCGCCACTTTGCAGAATGACAACAATCCCCTCTGTAGCTTCGGTTTTCGCGCCTGCGACGTTGAACACTTTCCACAGTTCAACGATGGGCAGATATTCACCACGCACTTCCAGTACTCGCTCGCCGCCTGCCAGTGGATGGAGATCGGCTTCACGAGGTTGTAGTGATTCCATGACGGCGTTCAGCGGCAGAATGAAAACTTCGTCAGCAACGCGTACCGACATGCCATCGAGGATCGCCAGCGTAAGCGGCAGTAAAATGCGGATTGTGGTGCCAACGCCCTGCTTCGACTGGATTTCAACGTGGCCACCCATCTCCTGGATATTACGTTTGACGACATCCATGCCGACGCCGCGCCCGGAAACATCGGTGACCTGCTCCGCCGTGGAAAAACCAGGGGCGAATATCAACATCGCCACTTCGTCGTCAGTCATATTGTCGCTAACGCTCAGACCTTGTGAGACGGCTTTTGCCAGAATCCGCTCTCGATTAAGCCCCGCGCCATCGTCGGTCACTTCGATGCAGATGTTGCCCCCCTGGTGTTCCGCAGACAGGATTAAATTTCCAACGCTATCTTTACCCGCAGCGAGTCGTTTTTCTGGCAATTCAATACCATGGTCGAGGCTATTGCGTACCAGGTGGGTCAGAGGATCGATAATGCGTTCTATCAGACTCTTGTCGAGTTCGGTGGAACTGCCCACCAGCGTCAGCTCCACCTGTTTGCCAAGTTTACCCGCCAGGTCGCGCACCAGCCGGGGATAGCGACTAAAGACATATTCCATCGGCATCATGCGAATCGACATCACTGATTCCTGCAAATCGCGGGCGTTACGTTGTAACTGCCCCATGCTGGTAATCAAATCCCCATGATTCACCGGGTCCAGTTCACTGGAGCGCTGGGCCAGCATCGACTGAGTAATCACCAGTTCGCCAACGAGGTTAATCAGCTGATCAACCTTCTCAACCGCCACGCGGATACTGGTAGATTCACTACCGCGCGTCGGTTTTTCCCGTTCCACACGTTCTGCTGGCGCTTGTTCGGCTGCCAGTTTAAGTACCGGTGGCGGGGATATTTTTGGCGCGGATTCTACTGTTTCAAAGGCAATCTGATCGGCCTCAATCACAAAACAGAGCACCGCTTTAATATCATCTTCCGCGATGTCGCCCGGTAATATTGCCGAAAGAGAATCAGCGGCTTTCACCACATCAGTCAACGTTGTCAAATGACACAGCTCTTCTTCCAGTAGATCGACTTCTCCCGCTTTCAGACGCGAAAGTAGAATTCGTCGCGGCGACTCACTGTTACCCTGTTCATCTTGCGGTTCACTTTTGGCAACCACACTTAACCGGGCCATGGCGGGGGTCGATTCGCCTTTCGCTTCTATTGCCAGTTGACGTAAGGCCTGGCAGATATAGTCAAAACTGGCGGCATCCGGCTCTTGCGACTGTTTATAAGCGTCGAGCTGTTCCTGCATGATGTCCTTCGTTTCCAAAAACAGATTGATAATGTCGGTGTTAAGCAGCATTTCACCGCGTCTGGCTTCGTCGAGCAGGTTTTCCATCAGATGCGTGGTTTCCTGCAATACGCTAAAGCCAAAGGTTCCCGCCCCTCCTTTGATAGAGTGGGCCGCACGAAAGATGGCATTCAATTGTTCGGCATCTGGCGCTTCTGGCTGTAAATTCAGCAGATGCTGCTCCATATCGGCCAACAGTTCGTCCGCTTCATCAAAAAATGTCTGATAAAAATCGCTTATATCCATGCTCACGCTGTCACCTCGGTTCGGCTGATGGCATTGTGGAAACACTGACCTGCGGTGTTACCCCAGGTTTTTCCAGGACGCTTACTGGCTCATTCTGGCTTTCGGCGTTTTCATGCAAAATGGCCTGTTCGGCTTGTTTATTCAGTACCAACAGACTGATTCGACGATTAACGGCATCATCCGGGCCGCGATCGCTTAAGCGCATGGTCGCCGCCATGCCGACAACACGTAAAATTTTGCCATCAGCCAGACTTCCCACCATTAGCTCACGGCGCGAAGCATTAGCGCGTTCAGTGGAAAGCTCCCAGTTGCTGTAACCTTTCTCACCATTGGCGTAAGGGAAATCATCGGTATGGCCTGAAAGGCTGATACGGTTAGGAATACCGTTCAGCACCGGCGCAATGGCGCGCAGAATGTCGCGCATATAGGGCTCGACATCAGCACTGCCGGTTTTAAACATCGGGCGATTCTGGCTATCAATTATCTGGATACGTAAACCTTCCTGTACCAGATCGATTTTGAGATGTGGACGCATTGCCCGTAGTTTCGGGTCTGATTCAATAAGCTCGTCGAGATCGCCACGCAATTTCCGCAGCCGACTTTGCTCCATGCGTTTTTTAAGTTCTTCAATGTTCGGCTGCTTATTCACTTCCCCCTGGCTTTGGGTGAAATCATCACCGCCGCCGGGAATTGGGCTTTCACTATTAGAAATGCGATCGCCGCCCGTAACCGCTGTCGCCAGCGGCGTACGGAAGTATTCCGCAATCTGAATCAGCTCTTTTGGGCTGGAGATGGAGATAAGCCACATCACCAGAAAAAAAGCCATCATCGCGGTCATAAAGTCAGCATAAGCAATCTTCCACGAACCATGTGCTGCGCCGTGGGATTTCGCTTTGCGTCGTTTGACGACAATAATCGGGTGCGCTTGATTCTTCATGCTTCCTCGGTTGTCGTCTGCTGCTGCGGATTTTTCACCGCGCGCACATGCTCTTCCAGTTCAACAAACGACGGACGTTCACTGGAATAGAGCGTTTTGCGACCAAATTCAACGGCGATAGGCGGTGCGTAACCATTCAGATTAGAAAGCAGTGTGACTTTGACGCACTGCATCATTTTGCTGGTTTCGGCGCTTTTCTGGCGCAAAACACTCGCCAACGGGGAAATAAATCCGTAAGCCAATAAGATACCGAGGAAAGTCCCCACCATCGCATGTGCGATGAGCGCACCCAACTCGGCGGCAGGACGATCGGCTGATCCTAGTGCGTGCACCACCCCCATTACAGCCGCAACAATACCAAACGCAGGAAGAGAGTCTCCGACCAACGCCAGGCTGTTCGCCGGGACTTCCGCTTCGTTTTCGTGCGTTTCTATCTCTTCGTCCATCAGGGCTTCAATTTCGAAGGTATTCATGTGGCCGCTGATAATCAGGCGCAGATAATCGACGATAAAATCCAGCATAACGGCATCCGCGAGGATGCGCGGATAACTGGCGAAGATCTCGCTCTCTCGTGGATTTTCAATATCGCGTTCCAGTGAGAACATGCCCATTTGCCGCGATTTCGCCATCAGGCGGTAAAGCAGCGCCAGCAAATCCATATACATTGCTTTGGTATATTTAGAGCGACGAAACAATAATGGCAGCGCCTTCAGCGTACCTTTGATTGCTTTGCCATTATTGCCGACGATAAACGACCCAATGCCTGCACCGGCAATAATCACCAGTTCAGCGGGTTGATAGAGTGCTCCAAGGCTTCCACCGGTCATCAAATAACCGCCGAAAACTGTACCGAGAACAACCAGGTAACCTAATAAGATAAGCACGACATCATCCTTCCACTGTTGACCATGACAGGATGTTCAGTCGGCAGACGTTACCTTACGGCTGGAGAAAAAAAAGCAGCGGCAATTGCTTACCGCTGCTGGAGTGTTTCGCCACACCGTATGAGTTAAACAGCCTGTATTCTCTGTTCATCCAGCAGTTGAGGGATAATATCGGCAGGGTTCTGAGAAAGTTTACGTCTTTTTACGGCGCGCGATGGCGGTTGACATAAGCTGCAGGCAAAACTGCCGACAGGTTGATGAGCATGGGTGATAAAATTACCGCCGCAGCAGTTGCAGCTGGAAAGTTGTAGTAAATCACTTTCGACAAATCGCACCAGAGTCCAGGCGCGGGTTAGCGCCAGCAGTGGTCCGTTTTCGGCTTGTGGGCACTGTTCAAGGTATAAACGATAGGCTTTGATTACCGCATCAACGCCATTACATAACCCGGTTTTCAGTAAAAACTGCCATGCATTACAGAACATCGACGCATGGACATTTTGTTCCCAGGTCATAAACCAGTCGGTGGAAAACGGCAACATACCTTTCGGCGGCGGGCTTCCGCGCAGCTCTTTATAGAGTTTGATCAGGCGTCCGCGACTTAATTGTGTTTCGCTTTCCAGCATCTGCAAACGAGCACCGAGGGTTATCAACTCCATGGCGAGTTGAATATCACGGGCTTCCTGAACAATGCTTTTTTCACTCATGATCAGGCCCTTTTCTTACGTTGTACTTCTTCGGGCTGATTAACATCATTCAACAAACGCGTGGAGAGCATAATACCGGTATGAATTTGCTGGAGATCGTCAACACGGGAATCCTGCGTCAGTTGGTTAACAGTCTGGTGGCTGTCAAAGCGGAATTGACAAATCAGTTGATTGGTTTCGGCCAGTTTAACCATTTGTGGAAGAGTCAGCGTCGCCAGCGTTGTTGCCATTTCTTCATTAATACCGAGACGAAACATGGCGGACGCTTTGTCCTGAACGATCAGACGCTGTGCAAGAAGTAAATATGACAAATTGATGTCATAAATATGTTTCAGCAACTCGGAGGTATGCATTATTCCCACCCAGAAGAACTAACTTTATTTTTTATGCGGTATCACCGCACCCCGTGATGTCGCCGGGAAATCCCGGTAAAAAGTAAATAAAAATGGAATAGTAGCGATCAACGAAAAAACACACAGACATCATAAGAGGTGAAACACGTCTTACACAGAGTGATGCTTTTTACACTTATCTAAGATTTTTCCTAATTCGACGCAACTGTACTCGTCACCACTCATACATACAACGGAGCGGAGCTGCGATTTTCGACAATGTGTGACACAGATCACACAAAACACTCAATTACTTAACATTGATGTATAAGTCATACTTTTGTTTTGCGTATATTTCATTCTGTTAAAAAGTTTTTCAGCTTATCTGTCAGCAAAAATGATGAGAAGGGATAAAATTGAGATGTTGCGCACTGTTAATATAAATCACCGTGAATAACCATATCCCGAATATGGGATAAATATCGTTGATCTCTGTAAATCATTAAAAAACAGTCAATTAAATAATACTATTCCATTTAAGAAAAATTAAGGCTGCCAACAACACCAATGTTAACAACATGTTTTATTAATATTAACCATTTGTTTAGTGAGCGAAATCAATTTCTCCACTTCCTCATCATCACCCGCATTACTACACAGTAACACTACGCAATTGATTAAATGTATTTATTAATGACCATGCTAATATTTGCGTTTTTGACCAAGTTGTTATTGCATCTATAGCTCATTCAGGGTAAAGCTGTGATCTCACCTGAAGTTCATAGAATAAGGAGCAGGTTATGAGTTACGCCAATATTCTTGTTGCCGTTGCTGTCTCACCAGAAAGCCAGCAACTGTTAGCAAAAGCGGTATCTATCGCCCGTCCCGTGAATGGGCGTATCAGTTTAATCACCCTCGCGTCCGATCCAGAAATGTACAATCAATTAGCCGCGCCGATGCTTGAGGATTTACGCAGTGTGATGCATGAAGAAACACAAAACTTTCTGGACAAATTAATCCAGGATGCTGGATATCCCGTTGAAGAAAAGTTTATAGCTTACGGAGAGTTGAGCGAACATATTCTGGCGGTATGCCGTAAACATAAATTCGATTTGGTGATTTGTGGTAATCATAATCACAGTTTCTTTTCGCGAGCATCCTGCTCTGCGAAAAGTGTGATTGCTTCAAGTGAGGTTGATGTGCTGTTGGTTCCGCTTAAGGGAGATTAAGCGCAATTACGCCAGCTTTGGAAAGGTCGCAACTTTATCGCGCTGCTGGCTTTCCGCGCTGCGCGGAACTATCAGCTTTAGGTCGCTAATAAAGCACTCCTGCCAGTGGTTAATATCGTTTTTCACGATAATTTCCAACATTTCTGCATGACGGGAAATACGTTCTGCCAGCGACATAGTCAATGCCCGATTCAACGCCGCCGCGACTTCATCACGATCGTATGGGTTAACGATTAACGCTGACGTCAGTTCATTCGCCGCCCCCGCAAATTGTGAAAGTACCAGTACACCGGGATTGGCAGGATCCTGGGCGGCGACATATTCTTTCGCCACCAGATTCATCCCGTCACGCAGCGGCGTCACTAATCCGACATCGGAATAGCGGAAGATTTTCATCAGTAATTTACGGTCGAAATGCTGGTTCAGATAATAAAGCGGTGTCCAGCCTAATTGCCCATATTTTCCGTTAATTCTCCCGGCTTCATTTTCCAGCTGATGACGAATATCCTGATATGCCTGCACATCACCACGCGAGGTTGGCGCTATCTGGGTATAACGTATTTTGCCATGATGCTGCGGATATTTTTCCAGCAAGGCTTCATAGGCAAGAAAACGCTCAGGCAGACCTTTGGAATAATCCAGTCGTTCGACAGAAAAGATATTTTGTACGCTTTTCAGCTCCGCTTTTAATTGCGCCAGTTTGGCCGGCAGCGGTCCGGCAGCCTGTTTGGCTATTTCATCCGGTTCAATACCAATAGGGTAAACTTCGGTGCGAAATGCCTTGCCCCAGGCCGTATGATTGCGCGAACTACGCGTCGTGACGCGCGTCAGGTTGGAAAGGCAATCCAGAAACGCCAGGCGATCGTTTTCTGTCTGAAACCCCAGCAAATCATAATCACAAAGCTGTTCAAGCAACGTGTTATAAGTCGGCAGCGCGTTGAAGATTTCCGGTGTTGGGAAAGGAATATGCAGAAAGAAACCAATGCGATTATTCACGCCACGTTTACGGAGTTCATGCGCAAATGGCAACAGGTGATAATCGTGGATCCAAATAATGTCATCGTCTTCCAGCAACGGCAGTAATTTATCTGCCAGCAATGCATTCACGCGTAAATAGCCTTCCCAGGCGGAACGCTGAAATTGCACCAGATCGAGTCGATAATGAAATGCGGGCCAGAGAACAGCATTGGAGAATTGGTTGTAGTATTCGTCGAGATCCTTTTCACTGAGGTTAAAAGAGGCCCAGGTGATATTTCCTTTTTTCACCTTTTTTAGCGGCTGATCCTCATTCCCTGTTTCGCCACTCCAGCCAAACCACAGTCCACCTGCGGCTTTCAGCGCCCCCAGTATACCGACAGCAAGGCCACCGGCACTGGCGGCGTGCTCGTCTGGTGGTGCAATCCGGTTAGATACTACGACTAAACGGCTCATAGTCATCACTCCTGTTATTGTCTCTTTTTAGTTGTTGTAATGCGTTGGTTATCATTTCAAGCCAGCGCCAGACATCCGGCACGCCCGCCAGCCGCCATGATGCCTGAGTTGCGCCTGTGCCAATTTTCACTGACATTCCGCCCAGCCTGTTAACGACCGAGAAGCCAGATTCATCGGTTAAGTCATCGCCTAAAAAAATAGGCTTGCGGCCAATAAAGGGAACTTCCTGCATAAATGCGGCAATCGCGTCCCCTTTGCTGGTGCCTCTTGGTTTTATCTCAACGACACACTTTCCCTGTTGTAACGCCATTTGCGGCCAAATCTGGGTAATGCGCTGCGCTAATGTCAATAAGGCGTCCTCATGCTGCGGTGCCTGACGATAATGCAGCGCAAACGCCATCCCTTTAGCCTCAATCTCCACACCGGGAAGCCTGGCGATAGCCGTATGCAGTTGAACGCTAATATCCCGGGCAATCGCTTCCGGCAAATGAACAATATGCGTTTTACCATTGATGTCACGGCGCTCCGCCCCATGCACACCCGCTAACGGGAAGCGATAAGGTTTCGCCAGTGCGTCAAGCTCTACCATTGAGCGCCCTGATATCAATGCCAATGCACCATCACTTGCGGTTGCCAGCAGCTGGAGTCCTTGCAGAATATTTTCAGGTACGACGACCTGATCGGGATGCGGTTTGATTTCCGCCAGCGTTCCATCGAGATCAAAAAACCAGGCATAATTCGCGGATAGTTCAGGGGGTTCGGTTAACGGTTCTGTCACCCGGTACTCCTCCTTATCTTTTTATTGTTCGCGCAGAACGCGCTTTACAGACATGTAAGTATAGACAGTGTGACGAGGCTCGCCATTGACAAAAAGAACAGCCAACCGTTGTGGCGGTTGGCTGTGGAGGATTTTTGAACTAAATAATGGTCGGATAAAGCATCAAACAGTGCGTTTCGCTTTTTGCTTATAACGGTCGAAGATCACCGCAGCCAGCAGGATTAAGCCACGAACAACATACTGTGCGAACGGAGAAATATTAAGCAGGTTCATGGCGTTTTCCACGGTGCCTAAAATTAAGATACCCGCCACTACATATGAGATTTTTCCGATGCCGCCTTTCAGAGAAACGCCACCTAAAACGCAGGCAGAGATAACAATCAACTCATAACCAATAGACGTCATTGGCTGGCCGCTGGTCATACGAGAAGCCAGAATGATCCCGGCAATCGCCGATACCAGACCAGAGAGAACGAAGATAATAATTTTGGTACGGACCACCGGTACACCCGCGAGACGTGCCGCCTCTTCGTTACCGCCAATTGCCAATGTATTACGACCAAAAGTGGTTTTGTTCAGCAGCAAACCAAAAACGACCAGGCAAGCCACAGTGAGCCAGATTGGCGCAGGCAGGCCGAACCAGTTGGCATAACCGAGTGCAAAGAAGCTTTCATCTTCGATGCCCACCGCTTTACCGTCAGAGATAATATACGCCAGACCACGGACAATCTGCATCGTCGCCAGCGTGGTAATCAGGGCGTTGATTTTCAATTTAGCGATAACAAAGCCATTCACCAGGCCGCACAGAACGCCCAGCAGTAGACCTGCCGCCACGCCAATCCACAAACTTTCGGTCAGGTTAATAACCACCGCAGTGGTTACGCCTGCGCAGGCAATCACCGAGGCAACAGAAAGGTCAAAGTCACCTGAGGCCAGGCAAAACAACATACCGCAAGCCACCATCCCCGACATGGAGATTGCAAGTCCCAGCCCTTTCATATTAATAAAGGTGGCAAAGTTCGGCACGAAGATGGCACAGGCGATGAAAAGCACTGCGAACACCACCAGCATACCGTACTGATCCCAGATACGCCCGAGGCTGAATGACGACTTAGGTGCGCCAGAACCCGATGTAGAAACAGAAGACATCTTATTCTCCTTACTCAGGCAACTGCCTGGCTGACTTTAGGCATAGCAAGGCTTAGTGCCTGACGCTCATCTGCCTGCTCGTGTAGTAATTCACCGGCGATTTCACCTTCCCGCATAACTACGATGCGGTCGGCGACACCAAGGACTTCGGGCAGGTCACTGGAGGCAAACAGTACCGCCACGCCCTGCGCGGCCAGCGCATAAATCACGTTATAAATTTCATGTTTAGCCCCCACATCGATGCCGCGCGTAGGTTCATCAAGCAAAATGACTTTCATCTCTTCGGATAACCAGCGCCCCAAAATAGCTTTTTGCTGATTACCCCCGGAAAGATTCATGATCAATTGCTCTGCACCTGGCGTTTTGATGTTGAGAGAACGAATGTGGTGATCGGCATTATTGGCTTCCCAGCCGTTGTTGATCACGCACCCGCCGTGCACATGTTTGCGACGAGCGCTGATGTTGATATTGTCGCGCACCGAATGCACTGGAATAATGCCCTCCGCTTTGCGATCTTCTGGGCAGAGCATCATGCCCGCGGCAATGGCGTGGCCCGGTTTACGGATATCGATCGGCTGTTGGTCGATATAAACCTGACCAGCGGTAATTTGCGTACCGCCAAACATGCCTTTCATTAATTCGCTGCGCCCTGCCCCCACCAGACCAAACAGACCGACGATTTCGCCACTGCGAACAGCCAGGCTTATTGGCGTACGCACGCCTGGTGCCTTTACCGCATCCAGACGCAAGCGCTCCTCGCCGTAGCTGCGCGGTTGCCAGCCGTAGATATCGCCGATGTCGCGACCAACCATTGCCTGTACCAGCGAGTCATGATCTACCTGCTGCATGTCGGTAAAGGTTTTGACGTAACGACCATCTTTAAAGACAGTGATGGCATCGCTGAGCGCAAAAATTTCTTCCATACGGTGAGAAACGTATAAGATCACCCGCCCCTCTTTTCGCAGTTCACGAATGACGCGAAACAGATTGTCTATTTCACGCGCGGATAAGGAGCTGGTTGGTTCATCAAAAGCGATAATTTTGGCGTTACGTGCCAGAGCTTTGGCAATTTCAACCATCTGCCATTGCCCAATGGAGAGATATTTCAGCGGCGTATCCGGGTCAATATCCATACCCAGATGTTTGAGCTGTATCCCAGCTTCATAATTCAGCAGTGAACGATTCACGATGCCGCCTTTATGAGGAAGCTGGCCGAGATAGATGTTCTCCGCGACGGTCATTTCCGGCACGAGATGCAGTTCCTGGTAAATAATCGCGACACCCGCATTCAGTGCCGCGGTGGTATCGGAAAAGGACATTTCCTGCCCATTAATCACTACAGAACCCGTGGTTGGCGCATAGTTTCCACTAAGGATTTTTAAAAGTGTTGATTTTCCGGCGCCATTTTCACCCATCAATGCATGAACCTGACCGGCATAACAGTCAAAACTGATATCCGTAAGCGCCTTGACGCCTGGAAAGGTTTTACCAATGCCGCGAAATGAGAGATACGGGGTAGACTGTTGCATAACGTCTCCGTGAATCACTGGTCGTTTTACACCCCCTCTGCATAACGCAGAGGGGAATTTTTCCGGCAGATTACTTACCGCCTAAACCTTTTTTCTCCAGTTCTTCTTTAAAGTTGTCACGCGTGATCAGCACCACGTCGGTAACTTCAGTGAATTTTGGCGGTTCAACGTCTTTTGCTACCCAGTTGTAAAGCATTTCGCTGGATTTATAGCCATGAACGTCCGGGCTTGGCAGCAGTGAACCATAGAAACCCGTAGCCTGTGCCTTTGACAGTTCGCTCACCGCATCCACACCGTTAATACCGATACCGATAATATCAGCTGCTTTAAAGCCCTGACCTTCCGTCGCGCGTACGCCACCCAGCACGGTGCTGTCGTTCATACCGACGATCAACCAGTGTTTAACTTCAGGATGCTGAACCAACATTGAGTTGGCGGCGTCAAACGCCCCCGGAATATCGTTAGATTTGGTAGGAACCTGATAGATTTGTTTTTCCGGGAATCCGGCGGCTTTCAGCGCGTCCATAGAACCGGTAGTACGACGGCGGGCGGTATCCAGTTCGTTGGCAGTAATCGCCATTACGGCGCTTTCTTTCACATCCCAGCCACGTTTCTGCATCTCTTTATACAGTTCCTGGCCCTGACGTTCGCCAATTTTCGTCGCAGCCATCATCACTAACGGAACGGTATCAACCGGCTTACCTTTAGCATTAACAAACTGATCATCCACGGCAATAACTTTCATATCGTAGCCACGCGCTTTCGCCACGATGGCTGCACCCAGTTTCGGGTCCGGGGTACAGATAACAAAACCTTTCGCACCACTGGCTGCCAGGCTATCAATAGCGTTCAGTGTTTTTTCGCCATCAGGTACGGCTATCTTAATAACTTCAAAGCCTAAATCTTTCCCGGCTTTATCGGCAAACTTCCATTCAGTCTGAAACCACGGTTCTTCTGGTTGCTTCACCAGGAAACCGAGTTTCAAATTTTCCGCCATAGCGGATTGTGACATAACGGCAGCCAGACCGATGGCTGCAAGAGCTTTAGTAAATTTGTGCATGGTTATCTCCAGCTTTAGCATCATTTTGTGTAGGGCAAAACCTAAGAACTTTTGTTAATTCAATCGGAAAACAAAGCATTACCTTTGGCGAAAAGATAAGTGACTGTGTTGGCATAGTTTTAGCGAGAAATTAATTCTCCATAGGAGAGCAATATCACACCGCAGAATTACAGTGAGAACGTGCATGAATTTAGCAATAAAAGACATACGGAAGACGTCAATTGTATGACAAATGAGAAATGACTTAGCAGATTAGTCCATAAGATTAGCCTGGAAATCCTTGTGGCATCATTTGATAGCTCTGGCGTGTCTTCTTTTTAATCTAATTTGCTCGGGCAAGAAGCTGCTCATTACAGCTGAATGGTGAATGATGTAAGAAGAATAAAAACTCCAGACAAAATTCCTTTTGCTGTTAATTATCACCACCTTCATTAATGAAGGATAAATCCATAATGCGAGCATCATCGCAAAACTGAAAAAATACCTGAAAATATAAGAACAGCATCATGAAATTGATAAATTCATTTAATATCAATAACATCCAGAAACTCACAACATTGAGAGTTATTGCAAATCAATAACTCTAATCAATGAAATGTAAAAAAATATAAACTTGGTGATTTAAGGATTTTCTTATAATGCTTCAGACGTTATGCTTATTTCAGATCATCGTCAGAATTGACTCCAGGATCACATTTCGGACCCGCAGAAAGGAATTATTCTGCAAACAGTAATTACGGTGTTTTGATTTATCTTGCACCTCTCGTCTTCTGGATATAAGGATATTAGGTATGGCAACCACTGGAATGCTTCTCAAACTCAACACCCAAATGAACCGCGAGTTTTATGCATCCAATCTCTACCTTCACCTGAGCAACTGGTGTTCTGAACAAAGTCTGAATGGCACCGCGACTTTTCTTCGCTCCCAGGCACAAAGTAACGTGACTCAAATGATGCGCATGTTTAACTTCATGAAAAGTGTCGGAGCGACGCCCATCGTTAAAGCCATTGATGTACCTGGAGAAAAACTGAACTCTCTGGAAGAACTCTTCCAAAAAACGTTGGAAGAATATGAGCAGCGTTCAAGCACGCTGGCGCAATTAGCAAATGAAGCTAAAGAATTGAATGATGATTCTACTGTCGATTTTCTGCGCGATCTGGAAAAAGAACAGCAGCACGATGGCCTCTTACTGCAAACCATTCTTGATGAAGTGCGCAGTGCGAAACTGGCCGGTATGTGCCCTGTCCAGACCGACCAGCATGTTCTGAATGTCGTGTCGCATCAGATACATTAATAAAATCGGCGCATAAAAAGATGCGCCGAATACAAAAAAGTGGTGAAAACCGCTGCCTCACATTACTGAGGCAGCGGTTTTTTTAATGGGATTCGTTTTGTGGGGTGAACTTTAGCTCAATCAACGCGATGGCTTTTTGAATAGCGCGCATAGTGACTGGGTCAGCAGCAGCCGGATGGTGAGTAAAATCAATATTCTTCAGCTGGCTGGACATTTTTTCACGTACCTCAACAGGCGCGATCACATCGAGCACGTCGAGAATTTGTTTGATCACCAACTGGCAAGCAACAACATCAGAAACCAGTTCCTGATCGGCATTCAGCGGCTGGGACATCCTAAACTCCTGATAGCATTTTGAAAGCCGTTATAGTAGCGGCTTCCCTTCCTCAACGATAGTCACATCAGCCCGCATCAGGGTACAAAAAAACCTGCCGAAGCAGGTTTTTTTGTTATCTGAACATATTGCCAGGCGGTACGTCTTTGAACGTCTTGCAATAATTATTAAACATGCTTTTCAGGATCTTACGCAGTTTCATCGCGCCACTCCGATTATTTGTTATGCAGGTGTTATCGTCTTTACGTTTATAATATGACATTCATCACAAAAATCAATCTTTATGTGATATGCATCACATAAATACCTCTTTAATGTTATAAAGATGATAAACACAAAACCTCTGCGTTCTGCAGAAAGCAGGGAATAGCGCTAATCCGTCGTCTTTTCTGTCCATAGCCTGGCTGTGTCCACAAGTACAATACCTGTTTCTTCTCCCTCTTCAGGCTGTGACATGAAACATCTGATAATTGTTTTTTCACTTTTAACAGTAGCGGGCTGTACCGTAACTCGTCAGGCTCACCTGAGCGATGTTGACGCCACGAGTGGCATTGTCCGCCTCGTTTACAATCAGGCTTTTTTACAACACGCCCGCACTGACAACTATCTCGATCAGGGAATCGCGAACCGCGCATGTCAGCAGGTTGGATTTACCCGCGCCTTTGCGTTTGGGCAACCTGTAAGTAACTGTAGTTTGTTTGCAGGATCATTATGTCTGAATACGCAATTTACACTGTCGTATCAGTGCCGATACTTAACACCCTCGGCTTATCAATAAAGATTTTAATCAGCGAGGGAGGCTTCGCTGGTTAATTAACATCACAAATAGCGTTAATGCGTTTTATTCACATTCGCATTTTTAATAATTGAATTTAATATTTTACCTTTTGCAAATAATAAAATAACAAATTATAGTGGCGCCACAGCAACAAATATAACCTTTGTGGAGCACTATCATGCTGAAACCAGAAATGATTGAAAAACTTAATGAGCAGATGAACCTGGAACTCTACTCTTCACTGCTTTATCAGCAAATGAGCGCATGGTGCAGCTATCACACCTTCGAAGGTGCTGCCGCGTTTCTGCGTCGCCACGCCCAGGAAGAGATGACGCATATGCAGCGTCTGTTTGATTACCTGACCGATACCGGAAATTTACCGCGAATTAATACCGTTGAATCACCGTTTGCTGAATATTCTTCACTTGATGAATTATTCCAGGAAACCTATAAACACGAACAATTAATTACGCAAAAAATTAACGAACTGGCTCATGCTGCAATGACCAATCAGGACTACCCAACGTTCAATTTCCTGCAATGGTATGTGTCTGAGCAACACGAAGAAGAGAAATTGTTCAAATCTATTATTGATAAATTGAGCCTGGCAGGGAAAAGCGGCGAAGGTCTTTATTTCATCGATAAAGAACTCTCTACCCTCGACACGCAAAACTAATCTTCTCCGGCGGCAGATTACCTGCCGCCGTTTCAGATCAGTGACGACAAATCTTACTTTTATCGGTTGAGAACCCTTCTTCGCAGGGAATAAATTTGCCTTTTGCCGCCAGAAAAGCCACCAACTCTCCCGCAGTCATCCCTTCAGCCGAGCAAGTATGAAAACGTGTCTGATCACCAAAACGCGCTTTGATCGCCGCTTCCAGGCTGGCGTGCGTATATTGCTCACCTGATTCAATCATCATATTTAACACTTCATGACCGTGAATCGATTCCATCGTTCCTCCTCAAAAAAAAGCATAGCGTAACGATCCCCGCGCCTTATGGCTTTGCGCCAGCTCAGTTCTGAATGCATTTATTGTACATTTTTATTTACACCAGATGTAACGTCGATTTGACGAAATATGGATAATGCCTTAACCTGCGCCGCAGATATCACTCATAAAGATCGTCAGGACAGAAGAAAGCGTGAAAAACAGAACTCTGGGAAGTGTTTTTATCGTGGCGGGAACCACAATTGGCGCAGGTATGCTGGCAATGCCGCTGGCAGCGGCTGGCGTCGGTTTTACCGTCACTCTGACATTGTTAATTGGCCTGTGGGCCTTGATGTGTTACACCGCGCTGTTACTGCTGGAAGTGTATCAGCATGTCCCTGCAGATACCGGCTTAGGCACGCTGGCAAAACGCTATCTGGGCCGCTACGGTCAGTGGCTGACCGGCTTCAGTATGATGTTTTTAATGTATGCCCTGACCGCAGCATATATCAGCGGTGCCGGCGAATTGCTTGCCTCCAGCATCAGCGACTGGACAGGCATTTCAATGACCACAACCGCTGGCGTGCTGTTGTTTACTTTTGTTGCCGGTGGTGTGGTTTGTGTTGGGACGTCGCTGGTCGATTTGTTTAACCGTTTTTTGTTCAGCGCCAAGATTATTTTCCTGGTGCTAATGCTGGTATTGCTGCTACCACATATTCATAAAATCAATCTGCTAACGCTGCCACTGCAACAGGGTCTGGCATTGTCTGCAATTCCGGTGATTTTTACCTCGTTTGGTTTTCACGGTAGCGTACCAAGCATCGTCAGCTATATGGATGGCAACATTCGTAAATTGCGCCGGGTGTTTATTACCGGTAGCGCGATCCCTCTGGTGGCATATATTTTCTGGCAACTGGCGACACTGGGCAGCATTGATTCAACAACCTTTATGGGACTGCTGGCGAATCATGCTGGATTAAATGGGCTGTTACAGGCATTACGCGAAGTGGTGGCCTCGCCGCATGTCGAGTTGGCAGTGCATTTATTCGCTGATTTAGCCCTCGCCACATCTTTCCTGGGCGTAGCGTTAGGCTTATTTGATTATCTGGCGGATTTGTTTCAGCGTTCCAATACCGTTGGTGGAAGACTGCAAACCGGTGTAATTACCTTTCTGCCGCCACTGGCGTTTGCGCTGTTTTATCCACGTGGTTTTGTAATGGCGCTCGGGTATGCTGGCGTAGCGCTGGCAGTATTGGCGTTGATAATTCCTTCACTGCTGACCTGGCAGAGCAGGAAGCATAATCCACAAGCAAGCTATCGGGTGAAAGGTGGACGTCCCGCACTGGTGTTGGTGTTTATCTGTGGCATTGGCGTGATTGGCGTGCAATTTTTGATTGCGGCAGGATTGTTGCCAGAAGTGGGATGAATGCTTTGCCGTGTATTTGGGCATAGTCCAGATTTTTGTCCACATCCTTATCAGGCCCATAAAACATGGGTGCCAGAGTTAATTCTGACACCCAATATAGCCTCTTAATGCAGGCAGCACTGCTTATATTTCTTGCCACTACCACATGGGCAAGGGTCGTTACGACCAGGTTTTTCTTCAGCTTTAATCGGTTGCTGAACAGCTTTTTCCTGAGGATGCGTCATCCAGTAAGCATGCAAATCAAGCGCCGCCAGTCGAATGGCATCCACGCTTTCTTCAAACGCTTCTGGCGACATCTTCTCTACCCGCTCGAAGTTTTCCTCAGTACCGTGCAGCGCAATCGCTTCAAGCGCCGGTTTTAATGAGTCAGGCAATGCTGACCAGTCAGAAAGCGCAACGCCACGCATATAGCCAAAGCACCACTCTTCGACAATCGTCAGCTCCCTACCGTCAACTTCTCGCAGACCAAATAACGGTTCAAACTGTTCAGGAAACTCGTTGAGTCGCTCTGCAGTATCGGCCATATGTTGAAACGCCAGGTTCATAAAGCGCGTCATCTCTTTCTCTGACGCCCAGCGCGGCACATAATCCGCCCCACCCCACACAGCAACCAGCCACTGTTCTGGTTCAATTTCTTGCGGAGAACTCAACACCGCCGTCAACAAACCGTCCAGCTCTGCCACATCAAGGATGGCGTGGTCTGTGTTGTATTTGGTCAAGATATCATCCAGCCATTCCAACTCACTTTCGTTTAACGGTCCAGTTTTCATACGCTTTTCCTTGTGGATCTCGACTCGCCAGCGCCTATCTTACATGTCGGTCTGGCATAGAGATACTTTTCGAGTGGATTACCCGGAGATTAAAAATCAGAGAGGGTGTAACGACAAGTTGCACATACAAAAAAACCACCCGAAGGTGGTTTCACGACACTGCTTATTGCTTTGATTTTATTCTTATTTTCCCATGGTACCCGGAGCGGGACTTGAACCCGCACAGCGCGAACGCCGAGGGATTTTAAATCCCTTGTGTCTACCGATTCCACCATCCGGGCTCGGGAAAAATTGGAGGCGCGTTCCGGAGTCGAACCGGACTAGACGGATTTGCAATCCGCTACATAACCGCTTTGTTAACGCGCCAAATTCTTCATGCTTTTCAGCCAGACACCCGCTTAATGCCGATGCCTTTTAAACTGGAGCGGGAAACGAGACTCGAACTCGCGACCCCGACCTTGGCAAGGTCGTGCTCTACCAACTGAGCTATTCCCGCAATCATCAAGCAATCAGCTAATCACTTGATTTTATTATCGTCTGGCAATCAGTGCCGCCGTTCGATGCGTTGCATTCTACTTACCTGACGCGTTGAGTCAACGATATTTTTCACCACTTTTGATCGTTTGCTGAAATTTGCGTCGAAACGATCACTGATCAAGCAAATCCGCGCGAGCAGCGCTCAAATATTGCAACATTGACCAGAGTGTCAGCACCGCAGCCACAAAGAAAAGAGCAATACCGGCGTACTCAACCCAAATATTCGGGCGCCACAGCAACCAGGCCAGCGCGACCATCTGGGCAGTCGTTTTGACTTTACCAATCCAGGATACGGCCACACTGCTACGTTTACCGAGTTCAGCCATCCATTCACGCAGAGCAGAAATGATAATTTCACGGGCAATCATCGTTGCCGCCGGTAAGGTCACCCACCAGCTATGATAATGCTCGGTTACCAGCACCATGGCGATGGCGACAAGCACTTTGTCTGCTACTGGATCAAGGAAGGCACCAAAACGAGTACTCTGGTTCCAGCGACGCGCCAGAAAACCATCGAACCAGTCAGTCACCGCCGCGACGCAGAAAATGAGCGCGGCAGCAAACGGCGACCAGGGAACAGGTAGATAAAAAACCAATACAAAGAATGGGATAAGGATGACACGGAACAGTGTGAGCAACGTAGGGATATTAAATTGCATAATGACGGGTAACTATCTGTTGTCAGTAAGATTACCCCTATGTTGCTACAGAGACATCAATGTTTCAACGACCAGAAGATCTTTTCTGCCAGACCTTGCGAAATACCCGGCACTTTTGCAATTTCTTCGACGCTGGCGTTACGTAAACCTTGCAAACCGCCCATATATTTCAACAACATTTGCCGACGTTTTGGCCCGACGCCTTCAATGGTTTCCAGGGTGCTGGTATTTTTGACCTTCGCCCGTTTTTTGCGATGTCCGCCAATCGCATGATCGTGTGATTCATCGCGAATATGCTGGATGACGTGCAACGCAGGCGAATCAGGCGGTAAGCTAAAGCCCTCTCCTTCAGGCTCGAAGAACAATGTTTCCAGCCCAGCCTTACGGTCGGCCCCTTTGGCAACGCCAAGTAACAACGGATGGTTTTTATCCCAGGGGACGTCCAGCTCGGCGAAGACATTTTTCGCCTGCGCAAGTTGTCCTTTGCCACCATCAATCAGGATCACGTCCGGAATCTTACTGTCATCGATGGCTTTACCATAACGCCGACGCAACACCTGATTCATCGCCGCATAATCATCGCCCGGCGTAATGCCATTGATGTTATAGCGCCGATACTCCGCACGCAGTGGGCCATTAGCATCAAACACCACGCACGAGGCAACGGTTTGTTCGCCCATCGTATGGCTGATATCGAAACATTCCATCCGTTTCACTTCCGGCAATTTCAACACGCTGGCAAGCGCTGTCAGTCGCTGATGAACGGTTGATTGCTGCGAAAGTTTGGTGGTTAACGCTGTTGCTGCATTCGTCCGCGCCAGTTTCAGGTAACGCGCCCTGTCGCCACGCGGTTTGGTCTGAATGTTAATCTTGCGCCCCGCCAGTTCTGATAATGAATCGGCGAGCAGCGTTTTATCGCTAAGATTAAAATCGAGCAGGATCTCTCCCGGGAGAGTGCGCATCTGGCTGCCCTGTAAATAGAACTGACCAACAAAGGTTTCCACGACTTCGCCCAGTTCCGTACCGCCCGGCACCTTCGGGAAATAGCTACGGCTACCGAGCACTTTGCCCTGACGAATAAACAAAACATGGACACATGCCATGCCAGCATCGAACGCCACACCAATAACATCAAGGTCGTCGCCCGTATTAGAGACAAATTGTTTTTCGGTGACGCGTCGCACCGCCTGAATTTGGTCGCGAATACGTGCCGCTTCTTCAAACTCCAGATTCTGGCTGGCTGTTTCCATGCGGCTAATCAGTTGCTTAAGCACCTGATCGTCTTTACCCGATAAAAACAGGCGCACATATTCAACCTGCTGGGCATACTCTTCTTCGCTAACCAACCCGGCCACGCACGGCCCAAGACAGCGCCCTATCTGGTATTGCAGACATGGACGCGAGCGATTGCGATAAACGCTATTTTCGCACTGGCGAATAGGGAAAATCTTTTGCAACAACGCCAGAGTTTCACGCACCGCATAACCATTCGGGAACGGGCCGAAATACTCTCCCTTGGCGTGCTTCGCACCGCGATGCATCGCCAGACGTGGATGTGTATCGCCACTGAGGAAAATAAAGGGGTAAGATTTGTCGTCGCGTAACAAAACGTTGTAACGCGGCTGATAGAGTTTGATGTAGTTGTGTTCCAGCAATAATGCTTCGGTTTCAGTATGAGTCACCGTGACATCGATTTGCTGGATCTGGGCGACCAACGCTTCCGTTTTGCGCGAAGCGAGATTGCTACGGAAATAGCTTGAAAGCCGTTTTTTCAGGTCTTTCGCTTTACCGACATAAATAACCGTACCACCAGCATCATACATGCGATATACGCCCGGCTGGCTGGTGACGGTTTTTAAAAACGCTTTTGCGTCAAACTGAACACTCACTGACTTGTTAACGTCTCCGCATTACACAAACCATGGCGAATAGCCAGGTGAGTCAGCTCAACATCGCCATGAATGTTTAATTTACTGAACATACGGTAGCGATAGCTGTTCACCGTTTTCGGGCTGAGATTAAGCTGTTCTGAAATCTCATTGACCTTCTGGCCTTTGGTAATCATCAGCATAATCTGCAATTCGCGTTCAGACAAACTGGCAAATGGGCTTTCTGTTTTTTCTGGTTCGATCTGGCTTAACGCCATTTGTTGCGCAATGTCAGAAGCAATATAACGCTGCCCAGAATAGACAGAACGAATCGCGCTCACCACCTCCTGCGGGGCCGCACCTTTGCTTAGATAGCCCGCAGCGCCAGCCTGCATGACTTTTGCTGGTAAAGGGTTTTCGGTGTGAACCGTAAGCATGATGATTTTGACATCTGCGGTTGAACGGGCGATTTTACGCGTCGCCTCAAGGCCGCCAATGCCAGGCATACTCATGTCCATTAGCACCACGTCGACGGAATTTGCCCGGCACCACTTAACGGCATCTTCACCACAGGAAGCCTCACCAACGACTTTAATACCCTTTATATCTTCCAGAATGCGTCGTATCCCTGCGCGCACCAGTTCGTGGTCATCAACAAGTAGAACGTTGATCAAAGGAATATCTCCAGAAATAGGGATAACGCTACTGATAGTTAGTCATCCGTATATTAGCGGGTTTTATTGCAACTTTGAAACGTTAAAAATGGTGGGTATTCGATTTTTCTCTCATTTTTGATAATTCGATTGTCCACAGTTATGATCACGTCCGTCACCAAAAAGCTTCCGGGGCGTTGTAACCTGTCTGTTAGACTGAAATGTGACAAAAATTGACTTCATTCAGCACAAATGAAAAATCATCAGCATGAATATGTAACATTAATTAACTCAATAAATACGCACAAAAAACATTCATGATATAAATATTTATTAACCACTATATTAACTAATTTAATATCAATCATGATTCAGTGAGTAAAAAACAACCACTGCTATTTTTAGCAAAGCTTATGGTATACTCCGCCGCCTTAACATTTTTTACTGCAAATTTTCATTGCAACATGACGAGGAAAATAAATGAGTACGCCTGATTTTTCTACTGCCGAGAATAATCAAGAACTGGCAAATGAAGTCTCCTGCCTGAAAGCGATGCTGACGCTGATGCTGCAGGCGATGGGACAAGCTGACGCGGGCCGCGTGATGTTAAAGATGGAAAAACAGCTTGCGCTGATCGAAGACGAAACCCAGGCTGCGGTATTTTCCAAAACGGTTAAGCAAATTAAACAGGCCTACCGTCAGTAATATAAAACCGGCTGAAAGCACACCTTTCAGCCGGTTTTACACCTGGCACGCAGAATGTAATAGAGGTCATATTAAGCCAGTTGCGGCGGCGTAACAGGCAACCTGGGTCTTATTCGGCGCGTTGATTTTTTTCTGCATGTTTTTCTGATGAAAATTAACCGTGTTCTCGGAGATTGACAAGATCATCGCAATCTCTGCCGATGTCTTACCTTCCGCGGTCCATTTCAAAATTTCCTTTTCCCGCTTACTGAAATTCATCTCCGGCGTCATCACTATTTGATCATTTAAACGCATCAGCGCCATCAGACTTTCGCGCACCAGTAGCTGCATTTTTAATTGCAGCTCATCACTAAGAACAGGTATTTCGCGCGTACTGCTACGAGAAAATGACAAAAATCCCAACGCCCGGTTCGGTAGCATTAAATACTGAGTAACTCCCCTGCGTAAACCATGTGCACGCGCAGCCTCCCATAATGGCTGGGCTTCACTGAATAAGTCATCATTCCACAATAAATGGCCCTGACTGAAGTTTTCAGGGTTGAGCACGGGATCAATAGCGAGAAAGTTTTTTGCCTGATAATAACTAACCCACGACTCAGGGTAATTGGTGTAGAAAGCCACTTTGGGTCGCGTGAATGGCACCGGGTGGCGAACACATAACGAATAGTAATCGTACTCGAGCTGCTGAGCCTGAAGCTCTATTTCATGGTAGACCTCTTCTGCGGCCTCCATCCTCTGAAAGCGCGACAGCATTGTGCGACGCCAGCTAAAAAAATCCGTATCCTGCATAGTAAACCGCAATGCCCCTGAGAGTGAGTATCATTTATACTGAAAACTCAAGCTATCACATAAATAAGATTTATATATAATTTATATTATTCAGATAATGAATTACTTTTGCAAGACATCGCATTCTCTTATGTTATTAATGAGTTATGCTGATTTATTGACCGTTTATTGAGTCTTCAGAAGAGTGGTTCGCCCCGGTCACTAACTCACCGGGGCTGATTTTTTCTTATTATTGCAGTAGAAACTTCTCGAGAAACTGGCGGGTACGGGGCTGCTGTGGATTGGCAAATAACGCTTTCGCCGATCCCTGCTCTACTATCCGCCCCTGGTCCATAAAGATCGCGCGGTCAGCAACATCTCGGGCAAAGCTCATTTCGTGTGTCACAATCACCATTGTGCGCTTTTCCTGTGCCAGCTGGCGGATAGTATTCAGGACTTCGCCCACCAACTCTGGGTCCAGAGCCGAGGTTGGCTCATCAAACAAAATCACCTCGGGGCGCATCGCCAGCGCCCGGGCAATCGCAACTCGCTGCTGTTGACCGCCAGATAAACGACGTGGATAGCTGGTTTCTTTGCCTGCAAGGCCAACTTTCGCCAACAACTCACGTGCGCGCGCCGTGGCTTCCTCTTTAGGTTCACCTTTGACAATCACCGGCCCTTCAATAATGTTTTCCAGCACCGTACGATGCGGAAACAAATTAAAGTTCTGGAAAACAAAACCAACGTGCTGGCGCAACTGACGAATCAGGGATTTTTGCTGACTTAACGAACGCGCGGTATCAATGGTGATATCCCCGACGGTAATCGTCCCCGCTTCTGGTTGTTCCAGCAAATTTATGCTGCGTAGCAACGTGGTTTTTCCGGAGCCGCTTGGACCTATAATCGCCACCACTTCGCCGGTTTTAACCTCCAGATCTATGCCATGCAGCACCGTCTGACCGTGGAATTTTTTCACCAGGTTTTTAACGTCAATGGCACTCATTTTGGCTCCCTCTCCTGGCGATTAAGTTGATTCTCAAAATGGTTCTGCAACGTCGATAACACCGTCGCCATAATCCAGTAGATGAGCGAAGCCGCCAGATACATGGTGAAAACTTCCAGTGTGCGCGAAGTAATCAACTGCGCCTGACGGAACAGCTCTGGCACCTGAATCGTCGCAGCCAGAGAAGTATCTTTTACCAGGCTGATAAAACTGTTCGACAACGGCGGCAGTGCTACCCGCGCGGCCTGTGGCAAAATAGCACGACGCATAGTTTGCCACGGCGTCATGCCGATACTGGCAGCCGCCTCCCACTGACCTTTATCAATGGACGAAATCGCTGCCCGCAGCGTTTCGGCTGCATAGGCGGCGGTGTTCAGTGACAGGCCAATCATCGCTGACGGAATCGGGTCTAATTCAATGCCAAACTGCGGCAAGCCGTAGTAGATCATAAACAGCTGTGCGATGAGTGGCGTACCACGGAAGATGGAGATATAAAAACGCGCCAGCCAGCGCACAGGCCAGACGGGCGACAAGCGCATCAGCGCGAGAATAAATCCCAGCAGTAAGCCAAAAAACATGCCGCCGATGCTGAGTTGCAGCGTATACCCTGCCCCTTTCAACAGGAACGGCAGAGAATCAATAACCAGTTGTATACTTTCTTGCATGAGCATTTCCGGCGCTAAACGTGGGGATGATAGGCGAACAGTGCAGGCGCGCCCCCGGTATGAATAAACAGAATCGGTCCTTCATCTTTGAAGCGTTTCTGACTTATACCATCAATCAGCCCCGCCATCGCTTTTCCGGTATACACGGGATCAAGCAGAATACCTTCCAGACGCGCCAGCAGTTTCACCGCCTCCATGCCTTCGTCATTCGACACACCGTAGCCAGGCGCAAAATAGTCATCCCAGAGTAAAATTTCCGCTGATGCAGTCAGCTCCAGTTCTTTCGCAATCGCCTGTTGTAGGCTAACCACTTTCGGCAACTGGTCAGCAACAGAACGTGAAACAGTCACGCCAATCAATTCTGTTTCAGGCATCAGTTGTTCCAGCCCTACTGCAAGCCCGGCGTGAGTTCCGGCACTGCCTGATGCCACCACCACCGACGATATGTTAACCGCCCCTTCACACTGCTGGGCGATTTCCAGCGCACTCTCCACATAGCCCAACGCGCCTAAAGCATTGGAACCGCCAACCGGAATGACGTATGGGCGAAAGCCTTGCGCTTCGACGCGAGTCGCTAACTCTTCCAGTTGGGCATCAGGATTGGTCAGCGCATCGCACATTTCAATCTGAGTATTGAACAGATCCAGCAACAAGCGGTTGCCGTTGGTTAAATAGTTTTCTGCGGCAGTGCCAATGGGATTTTCCAGCAGCGCCACGCAATGCAAACCAAGTTTTGCGGCCACTGCGGCAGTCTGGCGCACATGGTTAGACTGAATCGCTCCGGCGGTAATCAGTGTATCGGCACCTTCGCGCAAGGCGTCTGCTGCGAGAAATTCCAGTTTGCGTAACTTATTTCCGCCCATTGCCAACGGGGTGACGTCATCCCGTTTGATGAAAATGTCCCGCCCGAGATAATCAGAAAAACGTGGCAGATATTCGAGCGGTGTCGGTGCGCCGATAAACTCCAGCCGTGGAAAACGAGTTAAATTATGCAGTGGCATAAAAGCCTCCGATGTGTGTTGTTGTGATCTTGTTATTATGCACGCAGGAAACGTATAAATAAAAAATGCGCCGATTAAAGCGCCCTTTTTTGTCATTATGCCCCGCCCAGAATAGCGTTGACACGTTCCTGGCTGTGAGTTCAACCGAGGGATGCAACACACTGGTTGAACCGATCTGCGGATGATTCATAGTTTAGCGTTTTTCTCAGTCTTTCGTTGAGCATATGGCAACTGTAGTACTCATGGATTCCGGGCGATAGCAGTTAGTGTGTTAATAGAATCAGATTTGTGGTCCCGTGATACTGTTGAATGTCCGATGGGTCATCAGGAACGTAACGGTGTAAAGGCTGCTTATGTCCATAAAGCAGAAAATCTGATGTCCCCTGGTTACGGGGATAACTTCTCCTGGCATTTTAGGTTGATCAAGCCTGGTTATCCATACTCGTTCATTAATATGGCAATCATTATCTCTGCATTAATTATTATTTATATCCAGGTCTGTTTTTAGGATAAAAATATTATATTCCATGACGATATTTTCAGGCACTTTTCTTATAAAAAAGCAGAGAAACACTCACTATCTAAAATTACACCAATCAATAAACAAACTAACATCCAGAAAACATTACAATTCCAAATTACTCGTCAAAAAAAATCAACCCAATTGCTTGAGATGGATTTTTTCTGTTTATTTGCAATAATGCCCGCATCGATCATTTGTATGATGATTAGATAATACATATTATTTTCCAATGGCATTTACACAGTCAAAACATTTAACCCACCATTCTTAAACAAAAAAATTGGAGCTTTTGTGAAAATCAAAATTAATAAAAAAGAAAAGTTTTATGTCTATATAAAAAACAGAAAAACATTCGGCATAACGCAAGAGGGAATGAAGACAACATTACTATGCAGCCTTATATCTGCCACTCTGACCATTCAGCCTGCTTTGGGAGCCAAAATGGAAGTTACTCTTTCTAAAGGAAACCCTGCAGAAATATCTGAAAATATCATTGGTGCTGATGGCGTGCGTCACCCCCCGGGTAATGATGATGGGGAAGCTGGTGAAGATGCTCTCATTGTTAATGTTGTACCTGGTTCGTTACAGGATGAAAATATCCTGACAATTAACAGCGGTACTCGCATTAGTGGCGGTGAAGGCGGATGGGCTGGTGATGATGATGTTACTAAGATGGGTTCTGCAGGAGGCCTGGGCGGCACAGCTATTACTGGAAATAATTTTACTCTTGTTAATTATGGTGATATTTCCGGTGGTAAGGGTGGTTGGGGAGGTTATGGTAATGGCGGGGGCGATGGAGGTGAAGCGGGTACCGCTATTTCCGGAGATGATCTTACCATTACGAACAACGGAAGCATTACGGGTGGCGATGGCGGAATGCCTGGAGCCAGTGGTTATGGCGATGAGAGTGGTGGTTTAACGGGGACTCCTGCTGTTGGTGGGACTGCCATATCTGGCAATAATCTTCAAATAAGCAATAACGGAAACATCACTGCCGGGCAAGGTAGTAGTGGTGCCTGGTGGGCGGTATGGGGGTCTTCTGCCGGCACAGGAGGGAATGGAGGCACGGCAATATCCGGAAATAATATGGAGATAACAAATAATAATCACATTACAGGTGGCCAGGGGGGGGATGGTGCTCGCGGTGGTGAAGGTAGTGTCGAATTTACTACCGATCAGAATATTAATGGAAGTAGCGGTGGTAGTGGTGGTATTGGAGGGTCTGCTATATATGGTAATAATATTAAGATAAATAATACGGGAGATATAACTGGCGGACTGGGGGGCACTGGTGGTGAAGGTGGTGAAGGTGGTACAGATGAATATGATCACACTGACTCAGCGCCCCTTGGTTCTGGTGGTACTGGTGGTATTGGTGGTAACGGTGGGAATGCCATCTCTGGAAATAATATGGAAATAAATAATTATGGAAATATTATTGGTGGAAATGGCGGCACTGGTGGTGATGGTGGCGATGGATGGCGTTCCCATGAAAATAATAAAACTGGTGCCGGAGGTAATGGTGGCAACGGAGGTAATGGTGGTACTGCTATATCCGGGAGTAATATTACGATAAATAATCATGGTAGGATTTTGCCTGGTAGTGGAGGAGAGGACGGTAAAGGCAATATTGACTTCTACGGAGGGATACCGGGTAACAGAGGGCAAGATTGTGATACCGCAATATCTCTGAATGGTGGAACTAACTCGTTGAATCTCTACGCCGGTTCTACCATTCAAGGTGATATTGTTTTGAATAATGTTGAAAATAATGCTGATGGTAATTCTCTGTCCATTACAAATAAAGACTCCGCCAGCTCTGAAATAAAAGGCAATCTGAGAGCGGGTACAGGTACACATGTTTCCGTTTCGGGAGCTGATGTTTCCTTTAGCGGACGTTCGATATTTGACACAGATTCATCGCTGAATATGAGCACAGGTTCCAGTCATTTAACTGCCAACAGTATTCAGTTCAATAACGGTGCAGTGCTTAATGTTGATACTGCCATGACAATATGGAAGCAAAATGAGTACGGCTTGTTGACGACCTCCGACGGCATAACAGGGCTCTCTGAAAATAATATTTATCAGCATAATAATCTACTGAGTGATGGTGCTGAAGACTATGTTTTAACATCACTTAGTGGTAACGGGCAGACAGTAAAAGAGGTGAGTTCTTCCCTGAAGTGGAATGACCCCTCAGGAAATGGATATGGCTCGTTTGATCTAAGGAGAGGCGCGGTGTTAGAGCTGAAGGTGCGACTTGCAGATAACAATGCGGCTCAGTTATCTCATGGCTGGGATGGAAAAACGCTGACCAAAGCCGGCGAAGGAACACTGATTCTGTCTTCCAAAAACACTTACACGGGTGTAACAGACATCCGCGGCGGCAATGTTCGCATGAACAGCAACAGTGCTCTGGGGCAGACCAGCGAGATTCGTCTGGCAGACGACACCATGCTGGACATGAACGGTCACAGCCAGACCGCAGGTAAACTGAACAGCGCAGCAGGTTCCATACTGAACATTAATGGCGGTAATCTGACCCTCACAGGTGGAGGCCTGTCTGCAGGTACCCTCATCGGCTCTGGCTCCCTGAACCTCAGCGGTGGCGTGTTCGATATTACTGGTGCCAGCCGCGCCCTGAATGCCACCATTGCTATCGCAGATAAGGCAATGGTGAAGGTGCTTAATACTGACGGACTGGGAGCAGGCTCGGTTAACACTGTCGGCACACTGATTCTGGGCAAGGCTGATGCACCTGTCATGCTTGCTAACAGCCAGGTCACCATCGCTCAGCAGGGGACACTCTCCGGCTCTGGTGGTGTCGCCGGGAACGTAACCAACAGCGGTACTCTTGACCTGAGAGCCGATGCTCCGGGTAATGTACTGACGATCGGGGGTAACTATACCGGTAACAATGGCCTACTGCTCATGAACACCGCTCTGGGAAATGACAGCTCCGCAACAGACAAACTGGTAATCAGAGGCGATGCTTCCAGTCAGACCCGTGTGGTTGTTATAAATGCAGGTGGTACCGGAGCACAGACACTAAACGGTATTGAGTTGATTCATGTCGATGGTAATGCTGACAGTGCTGAATTTATTCAGGCCGGGCGTATTGCTGCCGGGGCTTATGACTACACGCTGGGACGTGGTCGGGGAAGCAACAGTGATAACTGGTATCTGACCAGTGGTAAAAACACGCCGTTCCAGCTGCGCGCTCTGAAAGCAATGCAACCCCCTGCCCCTGAACCTGCTCCGGGTGGTAATGACAACGACTTGCGTCCGGAAGCTGGCTCCTATACGGCGAACATGGCTGCCGCAAACACCATGTTCGTATCCCGTCTTCATGAACGCCTGGGGCCGATGCATTACACCGATGTGATTACCGGTGAACAGGAAAAAACCAGCATGTGGATGCACCATGAAGGGGAACACAACCACTGGCGTGACGGTACAGGTCAACTGAAAACACAGGGTAACCGTTACGTCCTGCAGTTGGGCGGTGACCTGGCTCAGTGGAGCCGGAACAGCTCTGACCGCTGGCATCTGGGAGTTATGGCTGGTTACGGTAATGACCATAACAATACGGATTCTGTACGTACCGGATACAGTTCAAAAGGCAGTGTGAAAGGATACAACACAGGTCTGTATGCCACCTGGTATGCTAATGATGAGACACATAGCGGGGCTTATCTGGATAGCTGGGCACAGTACAGTTGGTTCGATAACGATGTGAAAGGTGACGGACTGCCGGGGGAATCCTGGAAATCAAAAGGTCTGACAGCCTCACTGGAAACCGGTTATGTCTGGAAAACCGGTGAGTTTACCGGTAGCCATGGCAGTCTGAACGAATGGTATGTCCAGCCTCAGGCTCAGGTTATCTGGATGGGCGTAAAAGCTGATGAGCACCATGAACGCAATGGTACCCGTGTTGAAAGCACTGGTGACGGTAACGTCCATACCCTTCTGGGCGTGAAAACCTGGATTAAGGAGCACAACAGAATGAATGACGGCAAATCCCATGAGTTCCGTCCGTTCGTTGAGGTGAACTGGCTGCACAACACCCGTGATTTTGGCACCCGCATGAACGGTGTGACGGTACATCAGGACGGCGCCAGCAATATCGGAGAAGTAAAAACCGGTGTTGAGGGGCAGATAAATGACCATCTGAACCTGTGGGGCAATGTGGGTGTACAACTCGGTGACGAGGGATACAGCGACGCCTCTGCCATGCTGGGTATGAAGTATACATTCTGAACCGGGTTGCTCTTTATCAGTCAGTGCATGAGAGAAACGGGATAACCTGCTCAATGACCGTTGGTTATGACGGCGACCAGAATGCGCTGGCTGAACGAATAAACGGGCTCCTGAAAAACTCGCGTCCTGCAGGTCTGGAAAATAGTAAAAAATCCGTGGCTATTTATAACCATGAGCGGCCACACCTGGCACTAAAATACAAAACGCCCGATGAAGTTCATCAGGCGTTTTACAGACAAAAAAACTGTCAACTTATAGCAGGGCCGTCAATACGTTGATTACTTGGTCACATCAGCACCAAACCATTTTTCGGAAAGGGCTTGCAAGGTTCCATCTTTTTGCATTTCTGCAATGGCATCGTTGACTGCTTTCAGCAAGTCTTCGTTACCTTTACGCAGCGCGACACCTGACTCCTGGCGGGAAAAGGCTTCGCCAGTTACTGCCAGCGTATCATTGGTTTTCTTCACCAAATCCAGCGCCGCCAGACGGTCAACCAGGATGGCATCAATACGGCCTACGCGCAGATCCTGGTACTTGGTCGGGTCGTCATCATAGGTGCGCACATCAACACCCTGAACATTCTGACGCAGCCACTCTTCATAGTTGGTGCCTAAACCAACGCCAACTTTTTTACCTTTCAGGTCGTCTGCGGTTTTTATTGTGCCTTCATTACCTTTTTTCACCAGCGCCTGAATACCGGAAATGGTGTAAGGGGTAGAAAAATCGTATTTTTTCTTGCGTTCATCAGAAATGGTGACCTGGTTAATCACCACATCGATGCGTTTAGAATCCAGTGACGCCAGCATCCCGTCCCATTTGGTCGGTTTTAATGCGGCATCAACGCCCAGATGTTTTGCCAGTTGTTGGGCAAATTCCACTTCAAAACCAGTCAACTTGCCGTCATCGCCCTGAAAGCTGAACGGCGGGTAAGTCCCTTCCAGTCCCACCAGCAACGTGCCACGCTCTTTTACTTTATTGAGCAGGCCTTCGTTGGCAAAACTTTTCACGCTCATACCCGCAACCAGCGCCACGGCCATAACGCCCATCAACGCCTGATGTCCCAGATGTGCTAGTTTCATATTCACCCCGAATGTTGTTTTGTTGGTTTGCAGTGTAGAGCTATTGTTTGTAAACACAAAAACAAGTCTGCTACATCTTATTCTTATTTAATATATATCAGAAGCTGACATGCAGGGGGAATTCTGCGCAAGATCACCGCGGGTTTGCGTCTGGTAACACTGATACTTACGTAATGCGATGCGGTAATTATTGGTGCTTGTGGTGGGTAGCCATGGCGCCAGGTTTTCATCAAGAAAACCATCCTGCAGCAGGTCGGTGGAAATATCTTGCTCGCTTAAATAATTACCCAAACGACGCAGACGCACCACATACTCGCGCACAGTACCGGGGCTCATTTCAGTATGGTCAAAGAGAAACTGCTTGAAGCCGATAATATCAAAAAAATCACTCTGCGTTTTGCAGTGTAAATCGCCGCAAAAACGACACAACGCGGACCATGATTTTTGTTCTTCCTGCCAGCCATTTTCATCAAGCAGTGTATCGAGACGGGAAATCTCGATTTTATTCACTATTTTGCCGTCGCGAACCAGCGTAATGCGATCAAGTAGTTTACGGCAAAATGCGCAATGGGTTTGACTGTGTTTAAAGTCTTTAAGATAGCGACTCAATGGCCGCCTTTTCTGGTGCTGCATCATTATTAAGAACTCCTGGTATTCAAAATTAATGTGCGGCATTTACTTAAGTTATAACTTACCCAGTTTGGTGCGTAACCGTTTAATGGCCTGACTGTGTAACTGACTGACCCGCGATTCACCAACTTCCAGCACCGCGCCAATCTCTTTGAGATTAAGCTCTTCCTGGTAATAGAGCGTTAATACTAACTGTTCACGCTCCGGCAACATTTCGATGGCTTCCATTACCCGTTGACGCAAATTACTTTCCAGTAATTTTTGTAACGGGTTTTCCCGCTGATGATCGTCACTTACCAGTTCAATACTATCGCCGTGCTCTTCACGCCACTCATCGTAGGAAAAGAGTTGGCTGTTATTAGTATCAAGCAACATTTGTCGATAATCGGCGATTTCGATCCCTAAACGTTCTGCCACTTCAGTTTCTGTGGCGTTACGGCCAAGTTCCTGCTCCAGTTGCCCCATTGCCTGCGCCACTTCACGCGCATTGCGTCGCACGCTTCGTGGCACCCAGTCACGGCTGCGAAGTTCATCCAGCATAGCACCACGGATTCGCTGCACTGCGTAAGTTGTAAATGCCGTTCCTTGCAGGGCGTCATAACGTTCAACGGCATTAAGTAATCCAATGCCGCCCGCCTGTAGGAGATCATCAAGTTCTACACTCGCGGGCAGTCGGACCTGCAGGCGCAATGCTTCGTGACGCACCAGCGGGATATAACGCTGCCACAGCGAGTATTTATCCATTACACCTTCAGCGGTATAGAGTGATTTCACGATAAACAACCCTGCGTTATATAAGTAATCGGCATAATTATCCGTTTCTGCAGGTTTTTTAATCGGACGATTAATGGGTGAAATAAGCGGTTATTTAGAGTGATCGGTAAATAATGAGCAAAATAACCCCGCCGGACGCGGGGTTAAGAGATCTGACAACGTACGCTTCATCTTGCCGGATGCGGTGTAAATGCCTTATCCGGCCTGGACGAATATGCAAATTTAATTAATTGCGATTCACCTTGTAGGCATGATAAGCGCCGCGCATCAGGCAATTTGGCGTTTGCTGTCATTATCGGTTAATCCGGTTTTGGCGATTAACCTTGCAGCAGAGACAGAACTTGCTGCGGCACCTGGTTAGCTTTAGACAGCACGGAGTTGCCCGCCTGCTGGATGATCTGCGCTTTCGACATGTTGGACACTTCGGTCGCATAGTCGGCGTCCTGAATACGGGACTGCGCTTCAGACAGGTTGGTGGTGGTGTTGTTCAGGTTAGTGACCGCAGAATCCAGACGGTTTTGTACGGCACCGAGGGAGGAGCGGAATTTGTCGACTGATGCAATCGCTTTGTCTAAAAGTGCCAGTGGATCAGCAGAAGAAGCCCCTGAGAACTGTGCAGTCGGAGTTGCTGTAGATAATTCAACAACAACCTTGTTCCCTGTGGCTGTTGCTGCAGTGTCATCATCAAGCGCCGTTGAAACCGTTGTAGCGTAGTTTTTGCCCTGGAATGTTACATAACCCGCAGCCGCACCTTTAGAGTCAGCGGCAACTTTAATCAGTTGATCTTTCTGAGTAGCCGCTGTCGTTAGTCCATTATCGGTGTCTTTGTATTCGACATCGGCTTTATTCAACGTGACTTTACCGTTTGAATGATCAATCGACGCGGAGTAGAAATCACTGCCGGATTGAACGACGAACTGTGCAGTGGCAGCCCCTTTCGCATCCAGTGTATTGTGTAACGTCAGGCTAGAAACATCGACTGTTTTACCTGTCGCAGTAGTCAGATCTTTCGCAACAGCAGTGAAATCAACACCAACGGGTTCCGTTCCTGCATCACCCGTAATTTGAGTAATGGAACTGCTAACATTCAGCGACTGACCCGAAACGGAGAAGCCATTCAACCCTAATGTTGAAGAATCAATTTTCTGCAAATCGATAGAGATGGTCTGCCCATCATTCGCGCCAACCTGAATCTTCATCGAACCGTCTTTCGCCAGCACATTCACGCCGTTGAACTGGGTCTGACCGGAAACACGGTCAATTTCATCCAGACGGGATTTGATTTCGTCCTGAATAGAAGACAGGTCAGAATCAGAGTTAGTCCCGGTCGTCGCCTGAACGGTCAACTCACGCACACGCTGCAAGTTGTTGTTGATTTCAGACAGTGCGCCTTCTGCGGTCTGCGCCAGAGAAATACCGTCATTGGCGTTACGCGCGGCCTGAGTCAGCCCTTTAATGTTAGAGGTGAAACGGTTAGCAATCGCCTGACCAGCGGCGTCGTCTTTCGCACTGTTGATACGCAGGCCAGAAGAGAGGCGTTCGATAGAAGTCGACAGCGCAGACTGGTTTTTGTTGATGTTGTTCTGAGTGATCAGCGAGAGGCTGTTGGTGTTAATGACTTGTGCCATAATTTTTATTCCTGTTTTTAGCTCTACGGTTTAAGTATTGGGCTTCCACCCTTCGGCTTCGTCGCCGTCAACCCTGTTATCGTCTGGTCACTCACAACCTTTAGAATTTTTTTCTAGCCGTCGAAATACTCCCCTTCCTCGTTGCTGTTCGTGTCATTAAGCCAAAAAATAAATCGTAAACTTTGCCCCGCTTGCGCCGATAACCCCGGTATTCGTTCTACATGTCGCATGATTAAGGAATATATATGGCTAGTATTTCAACGCTCGGGGTTGGGTCGGGGCTGGATCTCAGCAGCATCCTCGACAGTCTTGAGGCGGCAGAAAAATCTACCCTGACGCCGATATCAAAACAGCAAAGCTCGTACACCGCGAAACTGAGCGCCTACGGGACGCTGAAAAGCGCGCTGGAGAGTTTTCAGACCGCCAACACGGCACTGAATAAAGCCGACTTATTTACCGCTACCTCAACCACCAGCAGTTCTTCAGCTTTTAGCGCCACCACCACGGGCAGCGCAATTGCCGGAAAATACACCATTAGTGTCAGCCAACTGGCACAAGCACAGACGCTCACGACCCAAAACAGCCAAAAAGACAACAAAGCCGCCATCGCCACCAGCGATAGCGTCCTGACCATCCAGCAAGGCGGTGGAAAAGATCCCGTCACGATTGATATCAGCGCGGCTAACTCGTCACTCTCTGGTATCCGCGATGCAATTAACAACGCCAAAGCCGGTGTCAGCGCCAGTATCATCAATGTGGGTAACGGCGAGTATCGTTTGTCTATCACCGCCAATGATACCGGTAGCGATAACGCCATGAAACTGAGCGTCAGCGGCGACAGCGCCCTGCAAAGTTTTATGGGTTACAACGGAACGTCGGGTGATAGCAGTAATGGCATGATTGAAAGCGTCACCGCGCAGAACGCCAAACTGACGGTTAATAACGTTGAGATTGAAAACAGCAGCAACACTATCAGTGACGCGCTGGAAGATATCACTCTCAACCTGAATGACGTCACCACCGGTAATCAGACCCTCACCATCAGCAAAGACACCTCCAAAGCTGAAAATGCGGTTAAAGCGTGGGTGGATGCCTATAACACGTTACAGGATACGTTCAGCAGCTTAACAAAATACACCGCAGTCGATGCCGGGGCAGAAAGTCAGGACTCCAGCAACGGCGCGTTACTCGGTGACTCCACGCTGCGCACCATCCAGACCCAGTTAAAAACGCTGCTTGCCAATACGCATAGCAGTTCGGCCTATAAAACATTGGCACAGATCGGTATTACCACCGACGCCAGTAGCGGAAAACTGGAAATAGCGACCGACAAGCTGCAAACAGCCCTGAAGAAAGATGCTGCTGGCGTAGGTGAAATGTTTATTGGTGACGGTAAAAGCACTGGCGTAACCACCAGCATTAGCAGCAACCTGACCAGTTGGCTCTCCTCCACCGGGATAATCCAGGCTGCAAAAGATGGCGTAAGCAAAACGCTGAACAATTTGACGGATCAGTACAACGCTGCCAGTGAACGTATCGATACATTAATGGCGCGCTACAAAGCCCAGTTCACCCAACTGGATGTGTTAATGAACTCGCTTAACTCCACCAGTAGCTATCTGACACAGCAATTCGACACCTCAAATAGCAGCTCGAAATAATCTTCAGGAGAGACTATGTACAGCGCAAAAGGCACGCAGGCCTATGCACAAATTGGCGTTGAGAGCGCCGTGATGAGCGCCAGTCCACAGCAACTGGTTACCATGCTATTTGACGGCGTGTTGAGTGCGCTGGTAAGAGCACGCCTGTTTATGCAGGACAACAACCTGGAAGGTAAAGGCGTTTCTTTATCGAAAGCTATCAACATCATTGAGAATGGGTTGAAGGTGAGCCTCGAAGAAGAAAGCCAGGATGAATTAACCCAGAATTTAATTGCGCTCTATAGCTATATGGTCAGGCGTTTGCTGCAAGCGAATTTGCGTAACGATGTCTCCGCAGTAGAAGAAGTGGAAACGTTGATGCGCAATATTGCCGATGCCTGGAAAGAGACTTTACTCTCCCCTTCTTTGATTCAGGACCCTGTCTGATGAACCATGCACCGCACTTGTATTTTGCCTGGCAACAACTTGTCGAAAAAAGCCAGCTCATGTTACGCCTGGCGACAGAAGGACGATGGGATGAACTCATCGCCAGCGAAATGGATTATGTGAATGCGGTGCAACAAATCGCGCACCTGACGGAAGAAATGGAACCCTCTGCCATGATGCAGGAACAACTCAAACCAATGTTACGCCTCGTCCTGGACAACGAAAGCAACGTTAAGCAGTTATTGCAGGTGCGAATGGATGAGCTGGCGAAGCTGGTTGGTCAGTCATCGATGCAAAAATCCGTATTAAGTGCTTACGGTGACCAGGGCGGCTACGTACTGGCGCCGCAGGAGAATATCGTCAATTTTTCTCCCCATCTGCATTTTGGCAAAGTATAAAAGTTGGATTACTCGCGAATAACCTGATTACGGCTACGCTTCTAATGTTCCCCTCATGTGGAGTCGAAGAATGCGTAATCCCACGCTGTTGCAATGCTTTCACTGGTATTACCCTGAAGGCGGCAAGCTCTGGCCCGAGCTTGCCGAGCGCGCCGACGGTTTAAATGATATTGGTATCAATATGGTCTGGCTGCCGCCTGCCTATAAAGGCGCATCGGGCGGATATTCTGTCGGCTACGATTCCTATGATTTATTTGATTTAGGCGAGTTTGATCAAAAAGGCACTGTCGCGACGAAATATGGTGATAAAGCGCAATTGCTGGCGGCCATCGACGCGCTTAAACGCAACGACATCGCCGTACTGCTGGATGTGGTGGTGAACCACAAAATGGGTGCCGACGAAAAAGAAGCGATTCGCGTTCAGCGAGTTAACGAAGAGTGTCGCACGCAAATTGATGATGAAATTATCGAATGCGAAGGCTGGACCCGTTACACCTTCCCTGCACGAGCCGGAAAATATTCACAATTCATATGGGACTTCAAATGTTTTAGCGGTATCGACCATATCGAAAACCCGCATGAAGATGGCATCTTTAAAATCGTCAACGATTACACTGGCGAAGGCTGGAATGATCAGGTCGATGATGAATTAGGCAATTTCGATTATCTGATGGGCGAAAACATCGATTTTCGTAACCATGCCGTCACCGAAGAGCTCAAATACTGGGCGCGCTGGGTAATGGAACAAACTCAGTGCGATGGTTTTCGTCTCGACGCGGTAAAACATATTCCGGCGTGGTTCTATAAAGAGTGGATCGAGCATGTGCAAGAAGTTGCGCCGAAACCACTCTTTATTGTGGCGGAATACTGGTCGCGCGAGGTCGAGAAACTGCAAACGTATATTGATCAGGTGGAAGGTAAAACCATGCTGTTCGATGCACCGCTACAGATGAAATTCCACGAAGCGTCTCGTATGGGGCGTGATTATGATATGACTGAGATTTTTAGCGGCACATTGGTTGAAGTCGATCCTTTCCACGCTGTGACGCTGGTCGCCAACCACGACACCCAGCCGTTACAAGCCCTTGAAGCTCCGGTGGAGCCGTGGTTTAAGCCGCTGGCTTATGCCCTTATTTTGCTACGGGAAAATGGCGTGCCTTCGGTGTTTTACCCTGATCTGTACGGAGCTCATTACGAAGATGTCGGCGGTGACGGTCAAA
Organism: Escherichia sp. E14V7; assembly: GCF_004212225.1. Lineage (NCBI taxonomy): Bacteria > Pseudomonadati > Pseudomonadota > Gammaproteobacteria > Enterobacterales > Enterobacteriaceae > Escherichia > Escherichia sp. E14V7. Next base: position 8,967 of record NZ_RHJJ01000004.1, on the reverse strand, counting down.
CCTATCCAATCGATATGCCAATAATCGAACAACTTGATGAGCTAATCCTCGCCCGACAGCGTTTTGCCCACGGTGTACAGACGCTATTTTTCGATCATCCGAACTGCATTGCCTTTAGTCGCAGTGGCACCGATGAATATCCTGGCTGCGTTGTGGTTATGTCGAATGGCGACGATGGCGAAAAGACGATTAATCTGGGGGAGAACTATGGCAATAAAACCTGGCGCGATTTCCTCGGTAATCGACAAGAGAGCATAGTTACCGATGAAAATGGCGAAGCGACTTTTTTTTGCAACGGCGGCAGCGTCAGCGTTTGGGTTATCGAAGAGGTGATTTAAAACCGATCGCTGACAATACACGCATCGTTATTGCCGCGCCGTTACAGTTTCAGGCCCGATAAGCTTGCGTATCGGGCACTTTTTTTGACATAAAAATCCCCCAGAGCCAGGGGAATTTTCATTACGGCAGCGGCGTCGGTAACGGCGCTTTTTCCAGCGCGGCGGCACACTCTGCCGTCGGACGAGCCACGCGTTCCATCGTCATGCCATCATACTCAATAGTGTTACCGTCACGCTCAATCTCGTACAGCTCACGTTTCACAGTAACGTTAGTGAGAGAATCAGACATCAGCGTCAGCTTACCCGGTAACGCAATCACTCGCTGCCATTGACGGCAATCCAGGGTATCACCCTCTTTAGTGACAATCAGGCTACCAATCGCTTCCGGGCTGACCAGTGCACGTTGCGGCCCTTTGGTCTGCCAGTACCCTGTCAGCCAGTCTGGCGCGGGGGTTTTTACAACATTATTATAGTTTTCGACTTCGGCACAGCCCGCCAACAACATGAGTGCGCCTGCAATTGCGAGTTTTTTCATCATTCGTCCTGCATGAGAAGAAAAGTGGATTGTGGCATTAAAGCCCTGACGCTGCCAGCCTTTCCAGGCCCAAAGAGAAATTTGATCTAACTATTATTTTTGTGAATTATTGCCACGCAAATAAATTATCCTGATGTATGATTCGCGACTCTTGTTTAAACCTTCTGAGTTCAGAGGCTACATACATGTCATGGCAGCAATTCAAACAAGCCTGGTTGATTAAATTCTGGGCGCCAATCCCTGCGGTCATCGCGGCGGGCATTCTCTCCACTTACTATTTTGGCATTACCGGCACTTTTTGGGCAGTTACGGGTGAATTTACCCGCTGGGGCGGTCAGCTCCTGCAACTGTTTGGCGTCCATGCTGAAGAGTGGGGCTATTTTAAAATTATCCATCTGGAAGGATCGCCATTAACCCGCATTGACGGAATGATGATTCTCGGTATGTTCGGCGGCTGTTTTGCCGCGGCATTATGGGCCAACAACGTCAAACTGCGCATGCCGCGTAGCCGTATCCGCATTATGCAGGCCATTATTGGCGGGATTATTGCTGGTTTTGGTGCACGTCTGGCGATGGGCTGTAACCTGGCGGCGTTCTTTACCGGCATTCCTCAGTTCTCGCTGCACGCCTGGTTCTTTGCCATCGCCACCGCCATCGGCTCATGGTTTGGCGCGCGCTTTACCCTGCTGCCTGTTTTTCGTATCCCCGTGAAAATGCAGAAAGTCTCTGCCGCCTCACCGCTGACGCAGAAACCAGATCAGGCGCGGCGCCGTTTTCGTCTCGGGATGCTGGTCTTTTTCGGCATGCTTGGCTGGGCGCTGCTGACGGCGATGAACCAACCAAAGCTGGGGCTGGCGATGCTGTTTGGTGTCGGCTTTGGCTTACTGATAGAACGTGCACAAATCTGCTTTACTTCGGCGTTCCGCGACATGTGGATCACCGGACGAACCCACATGGCGAAAGCGATCATTTTCGGTATGGCGGTAAGTGCCATCGGGATTTTCAGTTATGTACAGTTAGGCGTAGAACCTAAAATCATGTGGGCGGGTCCGAACGCGGTAATTGGTGGATTACTGTTTGGTTTTGGTATTGTGCTGGCGGGCGGCTGCGAAACGGGATGGATGTACCGCGCGGTGGAAGGCCAGGTGCATTACTGGTGGGTCGGTCTGGGCAACGTTATTGGCTCCACGATTCTGGCGTATTACTGGGATGATTTCGCCCCGGCACTGGCAACCGACTGGGACAAAATCAACCTGCTAAAAACCTTTGGTCCAATGGGCGGCCTGCTGGTGACATATTTACTATTGTTCGCTGCGCTGATGCTGATTATCGGCTGGGAAAAACGTTTCTTCCGCCGTGCGGCGCCGCAGACAGCTAAGGAGATCGCATGAAAAATATCGTTCCTGATTACCGTCTTGATATGGTGGGTGAGCCCTGCCCTTACCCGGCGGTTGCAACCCTTGAGGCTATGCCGCAGTTAAAAAAAGGCGAGATCCTCGAAGTGGTCAGCGATTGTCCACAGTCGATTAACAATATTCCGCTGGATGCGCGTAATCACGGCTATACGGTACTGGATATTCAGCAAGACGGGCCGACCATTCGTTATTTAATTCAGAAGTAATCTTTTCTCCCGCTGTTTCAGGCAGCGGGACCCACTTGCTACGAATACTCCGTTGTCTATTTTCCGTACCACAGTTGAATTATTATTGATTCACACAGACACAGCATTAAGTGATCGGACCAGATTGAAGGAATAACACCGATCATGCAAACTACTCTCCCTCACAACTGACGAGAGATTATTTCCCTGATGGATCAGGTTGCTAATTTTCAAAAGATGTTTGAGCAAGTGAGAACGGAGCTAAACTTTTCCTGGTTTTATGCTGAGTTAAAACGTCATCATATTGCACATTATATTTACTATCTTGCCACAGATAACATCAGGATCGTCACGCACGATGACAATGTTTTGTTAATAAGAGGAAGCAGAAGTCTATTAAAAGTCAGTGCCATCAAGGATCCTGAGCAAGTCAAAAAAGCAGCCCGAACTCACATTTCAAGACGGTCTACATTTCGGGAATATTGTATAACGCTTGCAAAGGCTGGTGTTTTTCGGTGGGTTACTGACGTTGGTGACAATAAGCGGCGTTACTATTCTATCGATAATACACTTTTATATATTGAAGATATCGAGAACAACAAACCACTTATTTAGCTGTTCTCGCCAGCTCAGGTCTGACAGTGGCTGGTTATTAATAAAATTTTCAATGATCGGTTCTGAAATAGCGATTAACTAACGCCTTCATGTTCATGCCTGTGACCTTGTATTTTTCGTTGATGACAAAGAAAGCCCTAGAGCGCACCAGATAACAGGCGGAGTGAATCATCAAGCATCATCGTTCACCGTAGATCTCCCGGTGTGTCATACCCTATACACGCCCATCACTCGATGGGCATTCTGAAAGCAAGTTACTGCGAAGCGTTCTTCCAGCGATGGCTCCATACAATGGTGAGCGGTCATTTTTTACAAACAGAACCGTGTCATAAGAAACATCTATTAGACAACGATGTTTTCGCCTGTTGGTATGTTGTAATTAGACAACCAACAAGAAACAATCATGTTCACTGTCAAAACAGATGATCTCTCCCATCCTGCAGTACAAGAATTAGTGAATTACCATATTTCCGGTATGCAGGAACAATCTCCACCAGAAAGCATCCATGCTTTAGACGTACAAAAACTACGTGATCCGGCAGTGACATTCTGGTCAGCATGGGAAGGAGATCGACTCGCCGGAATTGGCGCGCTGAAGTTACTGGATGATGAACATGGCGAGTTGAAATCAATGCGTACTGCGCCAGACTTTTTACGTCGTGGCGTTGCAAATCTGATTTTACGGCATATTTTGCAAGTTGCACATGACAGACGCCTTCAGCGCCTGAGTTTAGAAACAGGAACACATGCTGGATTTACGGCCTGCCATCAACTTTATCTCAAACATGGCTTCACTGCCTGCGAGCCCTTCGCTGATTATAAACCGGATCCAAATAGCCGTTTTATGACCTTGAACTTATATGAAAATCATCAATTGTCATGACTGGTAGCCCAACCAACTGCGGCAGGGAATGCTGATTATGTGTTTGCAGCACTTTTTTGTGCTTGCAGGCAGCTTCTTATAAAGGTTCGATCACTTCATACTAATGAATACTCATTACCTTACGGTGCGGCCCCAAAAGTGATTAATCAGTCGCCCATTACCTATTGTTCCAATGTAAATGGGACATCATCCCCCCACTCTCACCATTGCTCGTACAGCCAAAAACTTAGCTTTAGTGTACTCAACCCACTGTAAGCAAGTTAAATAACTCTGACAAAAACAGGGAACGTGCCATTTGCTCGTGATTTTTGCATTTTTATGAATATTGGTTAAGTAATACCACCTAGGAATGAAATAACAAAATCGAGAGTTAATATCACCTAAATTAAATGATAAAGCACAGTTGTTTGCTATGGGATTACAATCTGATACTCTAGATAAACTCTAAAGTAATCCATACCCATTTATATAGATTACTGATTATTTTTAACATTTACTGCAGAAGAGTTTTGTTCATATGAACCTGTCATTCTCATTTATTTTAGCATTTTTCTGTATCGTAGGTGCATTAATCGCATTCAGCTTGCCAATATTTAAATTTCTTGATAACGACATTCAGCCAAACAGAGCCAATAGACTTGATGGCATGCGTTTTTATCTTGCATCTTTTGTTATATTCCATCATATGGACTGCGCTTACTCATATTTTACAACTGGTCAATGGGCTCCGATATCCCAATGGCTTTTAATTATGGGAAAGAATGGCGTAGCATTGTTTTTCATGACAACCGCTTATTTATTTTGGGGAAAGATTAGGGACAAAGATAATATAGACTGGATTGATTTATATAAAAAAAGACTCCTTAGAATTGTCCCGTTAACTTTCTTTTGCTCATTCCTGGCTATTTCTCTCCTTTTCATATTCACGGAAAAAATCCCATTCACCGCAACGACTATATCTAATTTACTGACCTGGTTTGATGGTGGTTTATGGGACAATAAATTACCAGTGACGGCTTTTCATACCCCCTTTATTGTATTAGCCGGGGTTACGTGGACATTAAAATGGGAATGGATGTTTTATTTTTCTCTTCCATTGCTATTTATGCTCAATAAAAGATCTATGGAACTGAGCATTGTACTTTTTGCATTTTCATTTTATTTCTTACCTTCCTTCACGAATACAGCTTATCTTTGGTCATATTTCTTTGCAGGAATGCTTTGTAAGGAATTGAAAGAAAGGGTTATTCTATCAAAGACCACTGCAAATTGTATTTTATTATCTACAATACTGCTGGCCTATCTGTCAGCACCTACATTGTATAGCCCGCCAGAGACTGCTTTCCTTGCTATTATTTTCTTTTGTATCATCTCTGGAGCCGAACTATTTGGTGCATTAACAACCAGAGCAGCTAAAAGATTAGGGGCGATTAGCTACAGTTTGTACCTCACGCAGGGGTTAGTACTTTTCCCAGTTTACAACTATCTGGCAACTGCAAAAATGATAGCTATTGGCCCCTTACTACTTTCGATACTTATTATAGCCTTCTTCGCTATTTGCCTTCTATCCACTTTCACTTACCATTTTATAGAGCTACCATTTATCAAAAAAATAAAGACTAACTCGCCATCCTCATTACATGAAATATAAAAAATAATGAGAGTGTACTTATCTGCATTCACTAATCGCCGCCCCAGGTTTCGTAGACCAGTTGTTTTTGTTGTATCGGCAGGACGCCTCAGTTACAAAACCTACACCTGCATGGACATCATATGACCATGTATTTTTCATAAATGACAAAGATCGCCCAAGAGCACACCAGATAACAGGCAGTTAGAGTTGACTGAAACATCAAGCATCGTAGTTCTCCGTAGATCTAACGGTGTGATTTGCCCCATATATGCCCCACCACTCAGCATCGAAGAGCACAAAGCCTTGCAATCCAGTGCAAAGCTTTGTGTGCCCCCCACTACGACCTGCATAACCAGTAAGAAGATAGCAGTGATGTCAAACGGCGCAGCAGTCTTCTTTTCCTTCACACTTTCCCCACCCAGCATGCATACCTTTCTGCCGTAACTGAAGTGAATGTCTCAGGGCGTGAAGCGGACGTTGTATTCTTTGAAGTCAAATACTCCAACAACGGACTATCAGGTTAGCGATACTGCTCATACTCAATCGCTTCCCGAACTTTAAGAATTGCCTTGTATAAGGCATCGGTAGTCACGGAACCTAGGGCTAACCTGATTGCCTGGGGCACCACTAATGATGTACTAAACGGTTCTGCTGTTGAGACAGAAATGTTGCAATTCATTAAATTCTTGGCAACCCTATCAGCTCGTGCTTCATCTGGCATAGGGATCCAGGCAAAATAGGAATTCGAATGCGTAACACAGCGAAGATTGCCCAAGTTGGATCTTAATACAGCCTGGCGCTGGCGCGCATCGCGCCTTTTCAGTATTTCAAACCGGGAAACAGTACCATCTTTTATCCAGTTACAGACCAGCGAGGTAATCACTGAGGGCGTATTCCACGCGGTTGCTCTCACAGCTCTTTCCAGAGCTGGTCTGTAGGTTTCAGGACAAACTATAGCCCCTACTCTAAGTCCCGTCGCGATGTTCTTTGAAAAACCCGTAACGTACACGGTGCGTTCCTGCGCATAAAAGGCAACCGGTGGCGGAGGCCTGTGGATCAGAAAACTATAAGCTGTATCTTCAATGATGATCAGGTCATAAGCTCGGGCAATATCAGCCATTTTTTTTCGCTGCTTACGGCTAAGCACCCAGCCCAAAGGATTGTGCAACGTAGGCATTGTATAGATGGCTCTTACATCCCTTTTCTGGCATATCGCTTCCAGTGCAGATAAATCGGGGCCATCAACCAATGCTGGAATACTGACAATCTCCAGATGGTATAACTCAGCCAGTACTTTAAAGCCGGGATAGGTCAGAGCATCGACGGCCACCACATCTCCTGGTCGCAATAACCCCATAACTGTGACGGTAAGTCCATGCTGCGCGCCATTCACAATAATCACATTCTCTGGTTCAGGCTCAAACTCTGGACTGGCAAGGTAACCGGCGATAATTTTTCGCTCAGTCATTCTGCCTGCATGCGGCTGATAGCGCAGAAGCGACTCAATATCTCCCACGGTCGATATATGTCGGAGAGCGCCACGCAATATTTCCCCCTGATCCGGTAACGATGGATAGTTAAAGTTCAAATCAATCACATCTGTAGCAACAGCAGGCTGGTCGACTCCATGTCCGTATGGAAGCGCGATTTCACGAACAAACGTCCCCCTTCCCGTTTCTCCGCTGACCAGCCCCATAGCCTCCAGCTCGCTATAAACTCGTGTCGCTGTCGCCAGCGAAATGTGTTCCCGCGCAGAGAGTGCTCTGTGTGTCGGTAAACGGGTGCCGGAAGGAATATCTCCACTGCGTATCTTCTTTGCGAACATATCTACGATGGATTTATAGCGCTCTTTCATCGAATGTATCCATGACAATAATTATATTGTATCGAATGTTTGAGCGTACCATCGCCATCACAATGCTCAAGTCTGTAGGCAACAAAAAGTGAGGTCGGTATGGAGAATTCAGTGGCAGATAAAATGGCTGCAAGTTCAGTATCTGGTTGGGTCAACGGTCTGTTGGGCGTCATCATTTTTAGTGGTTCCCTACCGGCCACACGTGTTGCCGTGCTTGATATGGATCCGTTTTTTCTGACTTTCCTCCGGGCATCCATTGCCGGTACGCTGGCGGTGATTCTTGTTTATTACTTTCGTGAAAAACGCCCACAAGCCGCTCAGTTCGCACCGCTAATTATTGTGTCTGTGGGCGTCATTGTTGGCTTTCCCTTACTTACAGCGATGGCGCTAAAGCATATTGATGCGGCCCACTCGATCGTTTATTTAGGGCTACTGCCGCTTAGTACAGCGATTTTTGGGGTACTACGAGGTGGTGAACGACCAACAATAGCGTTCTGGATTTTTTCTGTTCTGGGTAGCCTACTGGTGATAGGGTTTGCCTTCATGCAAAGTGATACAGTCTCCCTGACAGGCGATCTTCTTATGCTTGCCGCTGTGGTTATTTGTGGACTTGGGTATGCAGAAGGCGCAAAACTGACCCGAGTGCTTGGGGGATGGCAAGTCATTAGCTGGGCACTGATTATTTCCCTGCCTTTTATGGTGTTGGCCTCATTGATGACAATACCCGATACTTTTGGCGGGATTTCTACATCGGCCTGGTTCGCTCTGGCCTACGTCTCGCTATTCAGCATGCTGATTGGCTTTATATTCTGGTATAAGGGACTGGCTACTGGCGGGATTGCAGCTGTCGGTCAGCTACAGCTATTACAGCCTTTCTTTGGATTGGGTCTGTCAGCCACACTGCTGCATGAAGCCATTAGTCCGCTGATGATACTGATTACATTCGGTGTCATCCTCTGCGTCATAGGCTCCCGTAAATTTTCCTGATAAAATTCAGTCTGGTCTGCCAGTACTGACCAGGCGTTCTATCTGGAAAACTCGTCTTTATGTTCACCGATCCAAGCGTTTTTCCAATGTAAAAATAAACGTCTTCCTCTGGCACATAGCAGTCCTAAAGATAGTGGCGTACAGTCATAGATGGTCGGTGGGAGGAGGTGCAAATCCTCTCATACAAAAAAATACGTAAAATCGATAACGGCTGGAAATAATTCAATACTTGCACTATCGGAAGTTCACCAGCCAGCCGCAGTATCCTATCATGACAAGTTACTGCGGCTTTTTATATTTAACGGATCAACAGCCAGACCAGCAGACACACCACCACTGGCACAGCAAAATCCATCAGGCTTGCCACATCCCATGCCCGAGGATCAAAACCGCCCCACCACGGCATGTTAATCCGCTTGCCATACCAGGCTCAGTAAAAGTGCCTGAACTGTTTGTGGTAGAGCCCTTCCCTGCCGTGCATCATCTGGTCAGCACCATAACGGCACACCTACCAGAACAGT